>JBIOVA010000221.1:0-20886 GCA_044867485.1 Lacipirellulaceae bacterium
GGTTCGACATCGACGAAGGCAAGCACAAACGAACGATCGACCTGGAACCTCGCGTCGTCAAACTCGACGGCGTGGAGCTGGGCGCCCCGACTGACTATTGGGAGGTCAAAATCGAGGCCGCTCGGAAGGAACTCGACGTGAAGGTCAACGGGAAGAGTCTAGCCACATTGCCGCTTCTCTTGCCGCGCGGCGACCAGAAATGAGTGGAAACATGACGACACGAACTGTTTGGACAGGCCGTGCTTGGTGCAGCTGGACCCCCATGCTCCTGGCGCTTCTGGCGAGCGGCAGCGCGAGTTGCTCGGGCGCCGAGCTCCGCGAAATCGTGCTGGACGCGACCACAGCCGTCACGCTCCTCAACGTGAACGCGACGCCCACGGACTTCGATGACCGCCAAGGCCTCACCGTGACCGAGGGCAAGGTGGATGACGCCGACGCGCCGCGGCTCGTCATTCTCAGGAACACCGCGCTGCGCGACGGCGTGATCGAGCTCGAGCTCGCCGGCGACGTGGCGCCTGGCGCCGGCGAGGGCGCCCGCGGCTTCGTCGGCGTCGCGTTCCGCTGTGCGCCCGACGCCTCGCGGTACGAGTGCATTTACCTGCGACCCACCAACGGCCGCGCCGACGACCAGCTCCGCCGCAACCACGCGGTCCAGTACACCTCTCACCCGGGATTCCCCTGGCACGAGCTTCGCCGCGACTTTCCCGGCAAGTACGAATCCTACGTCGACCTCGTCCCCGGCCAGTGGACCAAAGTGAAGATCGAAGTGCGGGACGAAAAGGCCCGCCTGTTCGTCCATGGCGCTGAACAGCCCACGCTGCTCGTGAACGATCTCAAGCAAGGCAAGAGCGAGGGCGCAATCGCACTGATGATCGACCCGGGAACGATCGCGCGGTTCGCCAATCTCCGCGTGACGGCGGACTGAAACGTCCCTCTTCTCCACGTTTTACAAGGAATGTGCGGTCGCGCTGCGCGCGTCGGCCCCATCGTGCGCCGCGTCTTCAACCACTCTCGAGCGCCGCATCGGAGCCGTGCCGTGCACACAACGACGAAACTCAATTCAAGGCCGCATCGCGCCGCGGCGTTCACGCTGGTGGAGCTGCTCGTGGTCATCGCCATCATCGGCATTCTCGTCGGTTTGTTGCTCCCCGCCGTTCAAGCCGCGAGGGAGTCGGCGCGCCGGACGCAGTGCCTCAACAATCTCAAGCAGATCGGCCTGGCCGTGCAGTTGTTTCACGACGTCCACAAGGAGATCGTCCCCTCGAGGTTGGACTGCAACCAAGCCACGTGGGCCGCCCTGCTTTGGCCCTACCTGGAACAAGCAAACATCGCGCGGCAATGGGGGTCGGAGCGGTCTTACTATTTTCAGCCGGCCGAGAATCGCGCCGTTTCGATTCCGGCGTATCTCTGCCCCACACGTCGAACGCCGCCTCAGCTCAGCGTCGAGGGGGACGACCGCGGCGACGTCGCGCATCAGCCGGGCAGTCTGTCGGATTACGCCGTGTCAATTGGCGATGGAGTCGGCTACGCCGGCGACGGCGACGGCGGTGACGGAGGCGCCGAGCCCAACGGTGCCTTCCGGCAAGCGCTCTGCCCGCCGTGCCTCGGCACGGGCGCCGACCAGCGATTTCGCGGACCCTTCCGCTCGCGAACGAGCTTTAAGCGCGTGACCGATGGATTGAGCAGAACCATCTTTCTGGGCGAGAAGCATCTCGTCGAGGATGCTCTGGGAAAGAAGGATTTCGGTGACAACTCGATTTACAACCCCGACTATCTGCGCGCCCTCGCGCGCTACGGCGGCGCCGCAGCGCCGCTTGGTTCGTTGCCTGGCCAGGCGAGCGACGATTTCACCAACTTCGGAAGTTGGCACGCCGGCGTCTGCAACTTCGTGCTGGGGGATGCCAGCGTGAGGAGCATCGAAAATGCGACCGATCCAACGACGCTCGGACTGCTGTGCAATATCAGCGACGGACAATTCGCCGTGGAGCCGCGGTGAGCGCCGCCTCTCGCGTAGCACACCCTCGCGGCGAACCGTCTAGCCCAAACGCCCGGTGAGCGCAGCCCGCGGGCAGAGGAAAGTGCAGTTGGTCGACGACCTGCCCGTCGTTAGCGTCCGTGCAGGCGATCACCGTCCGCCGCGCCGAGCTGGCGCGATGCAACCCAAAGTCAACATCATTTGCCCCAACAGCTCCGCGTCGTCCTCGGCGATCGTATCGACCGACGCGATGTCCATCGCATGGGGCACGAAGGTCGGCAAGGCCCAGTGCGATCGCCTGATCTTGGAGCGGCTGCAGTGCGACCGGCGGCTGCAGCCCACGGGCGGCGACGCGATCACGGTCGTCGAGTTGTGCACACGGTTTCTTCGTTTCGCCGACGGAAGCACAGCACCAGTCCATGAAGAATTGCCGCACGAAGATCCGATTGTCGCAGGCGCAATGGTCTCTGGAAACTCCAACCGAGGCCTCAGCGGCTCTGGCTCGCGAATCGGCGTGGGCGTCGCACCTGGCAATCGCCCCGCCCGTTAATGCCTGCGCCAATTTCGTCGCATTTGCCGAACTCAACCTGGTCCCGCGCTGACTTGTTTGACCGCCTCGCGTGCTCATCGTCGGCAAGTTCTCAAGGGCGACGGATGGCAAACGCGCGCCTGCCAAGCCGCGACCGCAATCGCAATGAGCGGCAGGGCCTGGGGCTCCGGAACCTGTCCAGTCGCAGGCGGTGGATCGAGGCCCACGCGCCGCTGCCAGAAGAGGAAATCGTCCCCGTCGACGTCGCCGTCTTGGTCGCCGTCGGCATTGTCGCCCACGCGGGGCAGGGCGCCCACGTGGCCGTATTGGGTGCGCCACACGTCCAGGTCGCTGGCGTCGATGCCGCCGCCGGGTGCGTAAAAGCTACCGTCGTAATCGCCGGGAATGCGACCGGAAAGCAATTGATCGACGGCGAGGGCCGTGGTGGAGAATCGCACCTGGGCGATGTCGCCGGAAAAGTAGCGAATCTGGTTGTGCCGCATGCCGATCGACGTTTGGCCGGCGGCGAGCGGCCCGATCGCAAGGTCCCCCGCGAATTCCAGGGCGCCGTTCAGATAGACGCGCATCTCGGCGCCGTCGTAAACGAGCGCATAGGCGTACCAGCGATTCACGGGATGCGTCTTCGAGGCGTCGATCAACGTCAGGTTCGCAATCACGTTGGGGTTCGCAGCGGAGGGAGCGCGGAGGAAAGCGTCGAGATACCACTGATCGCCGGCGACGCGGCCTTCGAGGATCGCGCGGTGATCGTTGGGGGCGTTCGACTGAATGTGCAGAATCCGCGGTTCGTCGAGCACTGCATTGTCGTTGACGTCGGGCCGCAGGAGCATCTCGATCGTGAAAGCGGCGGCGCCGGCGACCGGGTTGACGTCGACAATCAGCCCGTCGTTGCCGTTAAACCTCAGTCCATTGCCGAACGGCGTGGCTACCACGGCCGGTGCGCCCACGACGCTCGTCGCGTGCCCGCCGATGTTGGAGAGGCTGTCGAGATTCCACGTTTCCTGGGCCGCGTCCAGGCGTGCCGCGGCCAGCGCAACGGCCGCCGCGACGGCGCACATCCGAGCACGACTCGCGTGCAGTCGCTCACAACCAGGCATCAAGACGATCTCCCGAAATAGCCGTGACAAGGTCGCTCACCCTGCGCTCCCCGACCGGCGCAGGCGCCAATCTCGGCCGCGTCGCAGGCGCAGGACGAGCCCCGCACTCATCAACATCACGACACTCCTGGGCTCCGGGACTTTCGCGGCCGATGGCGTCGCGTCTCCGTATGTTCGCCCAAAGTTCGCCCGCCAAATCGCCAGGTCCGCCTCATCGACGACGTCGTCGCGGTTGGCGTCGGCGGGAGATTCGGTTCCCGCCTGCCCCAGATCGCGTTGCCAGAGCAGAAAGTCGGCCCCGGTCACCGCGCCGTCGGCGTCGAAATCGCCCTTCACGGCGACCGAATTGGTCACCAGGTAGATCGTGCCGTTGACCTTCGACGAAATGTACATTTCGCCAAAGGCGCCTTCGCCGTAGCGCACGTCCGTCCGCGTGTTGTTGAGCAACTGCAGGAAGTCGTCGTAAAGCTGGGGCGCCGTCGCCGGGTTGTTATCGTGGTCCAGCGACAGGCGAATCTCGTGAATCGGCGCCTGCGTCAGGTCGCCCGGCTCGTCGCGATTCGGGTCGTTCTCATCAAGCTGCGTGACCGCGGCGAGCAGTTCGTCGAAATCGGCGTGAAACGAGTCGCCAATGTCGCGGCGGCTGAAATCGGAAAAGAGGAATTGATTATGCAGATTCGGATCGCTGCCATTGCGAATCACAAAGCCGCTGGCGATCGAGTTTCCCGACGACACTTCGCTGACGTTGGAATCGTGGTCGTACTGGGCCGCCGGATAGATGTAGCCCAGCGAGGCTTCATGGGCCGGCAGCGGCGCGAGATCCGTGAGATACCCGGCGTTGGGATCGGAGTCTGGCAGTTGCAAATGCACGAAGGTCCCCTCCCGCTTCGTCCAGCCGTAGTTGCCGCCGGGAACCACGACGTCGACTTCCTCGACGTTATTGCGCCCGATGTCGCCGACCAGGATATGAACGCCGCCGGCGTCGTCGCGATTGAACGAGTATGTGTGCGGATTGCGAAAGCCGTAGGCGTAGATCTCTTTCAGCACCGCCGGATCCGAACTGTCGGCGAAAGGATTGGTCGACGGAATCGTATAGGGACTGGAGCCGGACGGCAGCGGATTGATGCGGATCATCTTGCCCAGCGCGTTATCCAGCCGCGTCGGCTCGTCATTGGGCGAGTGCTTCTCGTTCGAGTCGCCGTGCGTCAAGTACAGCAGCCCGTAGTCGTCGTCGCCCGGGACGGCCAGCGGATTGAACCGGGCCTGCTTAATCGGGTGATCGTACTTGGGCATGTTCACGCGGAACAGTTCGCGATAGCTGCTCGAGGGGACCTGCCCCGTGCCGTGATCGTAGGTCCATTCAATGAGCACGCCGTCGGCGTTGACGGTGGCGCCGCGAACGCTGTTGCCTAGGTACGAGTGCCCCGCGGCGCTGGCCGGGCGGTTTTCGAGATAGGTGGTGTACAGCTTGCCGTAGCCGGGCTGGCCCGCCTTGTTGAAGTCCGGATGAAATGCGATCGATTGCAGCCCTTGCTGTCCCGAACTGCCGTTCATCGTGTGCCCCGACGCCTGAATGGCGCCGACCACATTGAAGAACTGAGTTGTGGTCGTGGCGCCATTGGCATCCTCGTTAATGGCGAACACGTACCCTTCCTGCGTGGTCACATAGAGCCGAGCGTCGCCCGGCCGCGTGGTCATCGAGATGATGTCATTACGGTTCGATGGCAGCGTGATGTACGGCCGCAGGTTGAGCTTGAAGCTGGATAGGTCAATCACGTCGTTCAGCAGGTCCTGGGCGTAGGCGCACGGAGCGCCCGCGGAACAGAAGGCGCCGGTCAAGACCGCCGCCGCCAGGAGCGCTGGGGCGCGGGCGCGCGTGATTGCCATTGGGCCGCCTGTGCTGGATCGTTCAGAAAAGAAGGAGAAGCGAGTCGCCGCAACCCTCAGAATCCGCACGGCGAAAGCGGGCCGCTAGGCGCCGATTACGCAAAAACGGGACGATCGACCGCAGACAAGCTCCCGGCCCACGCGAGACGGGGCCTTGGCGCGACGCCCAAGCGGAGGGCAGGGAACTCGAACCCGGGGTGGATTTTGACCCAACCGCCGAATCAGTCTCTCATTGCGAAAAACGGACTTTGCACTTTAATTCGGGCCCGACCACAAGCTATTGCGATAGCAGCTTGTGGTAGCTAAGCCGCCTCGACCATCCCAGGCTCGATGGCATGCCAAAACTTGGCGTCAGATGCGTGGCCGATTTGCGGACGCACTCGCGCCGGGAACGCGTCATTCGAGGCCCGCGGATCGGCTTCAAGTCACGACAATCGTTCCCAGAACCGAGTTGGAGGAAAGGCCGTCGCCATCCAAGACGACGCCCCAAACCGACCCGCCTTCGTCCTCTTCGTCCAGGACGACGACAAACTCAAACGATCCATCAGCCTGCACGCTCGCCCGCAGGCTTAATGCTCCCGTGAACACCACCAACAAACCCTCCACGGGCTGATCATCGGAGACTTCTCCGACAAATCGAAAAGCGTTGTAGCCTTCTGGGATGACGACATACGTAAGATAGGGGTTGACTGTCGTGGAGTTGATATTCGCGGCGAATGTCGTGGTGACGCTCAGTCCGGCCGCATCCGTGGCTCTGACGGTGATCTCGCTGCGACCCGAAGCGCCTGAGGCGGCGTTCAGCGTCAAATTGCCCGTTGTCGAGTTGATGGAGACGGCGTCGAACAATGTGGGATTCGTGTTTGAGACGACCTGGTAAGTGAGCTGGTGATCAGCCGTCTCGGCGTCGGCAAACGCATTCCAGAGCGAGATCGCCACGTCGATCGCGGCGTTCGTGATGGGAACCGAGTCGATCCCGCTGGTTGTCGGCGCGTCGTTCGATGCGCCGACCGGCGTCCCCGAGGGATAGGTCGACCACAGCTTGGCCTGAACAGCCTGCGTGTCGGCAACCTCGTGCAATCCGTCGCCGTCAATGTCGACGAGCGGATTGTAGTTCGAGGAAGCCGTCGTGGCGCCCTGACGCGAACTGGCGGCGTAGTAGTCCGCCAACTCCACGCCGTTGTTCTGGTTGCCGTCGCCGGGCATCACCTTGAACGTAAAAGCAAAATCGCCTCCTGCGGACCCATTGCCGGACGGCATTGTGTCCGAGTTGTTTGTCCATTCCCCGTCGAGAGCATTTCCGTCAACGTCGGCGACCGGATCGAGTCCGTCGCCGTCGAGATCAATCTGATAGACGTTCTTGGGCAGGGGGTTCGCAAACGTCCACGTTGCGATAAACGTCGACCCGTTGACGTCATGCGTGATCTCATAACTGAAATCCGCCAGGGAGAACGACGTTGCATTGACGCCGCTCAGAGAGAGGTCGGCCGCTTGCACGTCCACGTCTTCGCTGAAGCTAACGATGATCAAGTCAATGTTCAGCCATGGCAACGATTTAGCTTGGGCAGCCGTTCCCACGGGAATGCGATAGCCAAGGTCGCCAAGATTGTGCGTCTGTAAGTAGGTGACGAATGCGGACGTCCAATTCGTCCCCGCGATGTGCAGGTCAGCAATCTTTGGCGGCCCTGCGCTGAGCATGCTGCGGTCTTCGAGACGCTCCATCTGGTGTCGTCGTCGCTGAAGACGGCGGGGAGGATGGGACGACTTCCGTCGACTTTGCGCAGGCATGGTCGCAGCACTCCAACCTCAGGCGATCGGAGCGCGCGACTTCACTTCGCAGGAAGAACAACTTGCGGCTCCATACCTTCGGTTGCAAAGCGCTGCGGCAATCCGCCAGGGATTCGAGGGGGAATCTCGGACTTGCTCTTCAAGAGACCAGTCCCGCGGTCTTGTCAACGAGCCGGTCGACGAAGGAGTGCGCGAAAGGCCTACGGCGGGAAGATTCGCGTCGGGGAAATCACTGATCTCGCCCAGCGTCGTTGCGCAATGACTCGGGCTCCAACAATCGTGATATGACGACGCTGTCGACCGAAGATCGCTTCGGGGCCTCCATGGCGGTCACAAGGTCGTTGTGCATCGGGCCGTCGCGATAGACGCGCCAATTGGGCGCGTTCAGGTAGGCCTGCAATCCAGGACTCGCGCCTAAGACAATCGCTCGCAGAAGGCATGTGCTGCCTTGGAGGATCACGTCGACGTTGGTGGGAGCCGCCATCGGAATGAGAGCCGCCGCGCTCGCATTGGCCACGTCATTGGTCGGGAACTCGTTCGCAAGAGAGACTGCCAAGGCGATGGATTGCGTGGAAGGCGCCGCGGCGCCAAGTTGAGCGGCGCGCAATTCATGGAGAACCCAGTTGAGGCGAACCGCGGGGGAGGCAGGCAGTTCTCGAAGCGCCCTCGTCAAGTGCCGCTTGGTGCGCTGGAGCCGCTCCGCTTGCGAGAATTCGCTATTTCCCAGTTCGTACGAGACGGCCAGATTATTGTGCACTTCCGGTGATTCGCCCCCGCGATCCTCAAAACGCCGATACCAGGCCAGGGCGACGGTGTGTTTCTCCTGGGCGCTGAAGCAGTAACCCATATACGCCAGGTTTCGGGGGTTCTCGTCGACGGACGCAAGTTGGTGGAATTCGTCAAGCGCCTCGTTGAGCTTTTTTTGCCTTAACAGCGTCACCGCCAGCTCGAAGCGCGCAGACAAGAAGTCCGGAGCAGCCGTGACGGCTTCCGCAAAATGCCGCTCCGCGTCCTGCATCTCGCCGGCACGCCGCAGTTGCACGCCGCGGTCAAAAAGCCGAACATGCAGCGGCGGTCGCGAAAAAAGATACGCCGCCGCCGCCGCAGTCATCATCAGCGCCAAAGCGGCCCACCGCGCCAAGGGGGCCTTCCGCGACGCGATCCAACGGCGCCACCGCGCCGAGGGCCGCAATTCACGCTGAAGCGAGAATCGCGCGTCCTCGGCCGACGCAAAACGATCGCCCGGATCAAACTCCAAACACCGCTCAACGACGGAAGCCAGCGTTGGGGGAATTGTCGGATCAATTCCCCGCAACGGCGGGCATCCCGCAACCTGCTGATGCAGCAGGTCGGTCGCGAGATCGGCTTGCTCTCGGCATTCGCCAACGGTTGAGTAGGGCGCTCGTCCTGTGAGGAGTTCGAAGAGCACGGCGCCAAGGGAGTAGACGTCGGATCGCTCATCGTAGGGCGCGCCGAGACCGTCGCCGAGAACGAGATGAAGCTGTTCCGGCGGCATGTAGGGAAGTGTGCCGCCCCGTGCGGCAATCGCCAAGTCGGCGTTGCCGCTCAAGTTGAAGTCCACAAGCAGAGGCTCGCCGTCATGAGACAGCAACACGTTCGATGGCTTGACGTCGCCGTGGACAACGCCCTGACGGTGGGCGTGGCTCAGGGCGCCGGCGATTCGCGCACCCACGTAGGCCACGCATTCGTGATATTCGGCGAAACGGCGTCGCGCGACCGAAGGCGCCTCCTCGACAAACTGATCCGCGGGATGATGCCATCGTTGCGCCGCCGTCAGGAGGAAATCCGTCGCAGCCGTCCCCTGGCGTTCCGAGCGAACTTCCACCAAGTCGTGGAGGGTGCTCCGCCCCAGAAACGGCATGCAAAGCATGGCCATGCCCGTTTGCGGTTCCATCTCAGCGGAATGCACGGGCACGATGTTCGGATGGCGCAACTGCCCGAGGGTATGCGCCTCGAGGAGAGCCGAACGGCCGAGTTTGACGACGACTTGGCGATTCCCGACGCCACGTTGGCGGCACAAGTACACCCGCGCCAATCCGCCGCGTCCGAGCTCTTCGACGACCTCGAACTGGCCGATCAAATCGCCCGGCTTGGGCCACTCTTGGGCACGGCCGTCGGACAACCACGGATGTCGCTGAATGTATTGCTCGACCTCCAGCTCCCTGGCGATCGAACTCTGCAGTGACGAGCCGAACTGCGCAAATCGCCGACTGTAATCTTTGGCAGTGATGCTGGGGTCGTGAAGCGTCAGCGATTGGAACTCGGCAACGGCCCGATCGATCACCAAGGACCGCATGTGAACGAGTTCTGGAGACCGCAACAGCTCTGACGTCAGGTCGCTGAACACGCTCGGAACATCGGAGCGGCGTTCGGCGACGGTATCGGAGTTGTGGACGTCCGTGGAATGGTCGGAGGGACGGCTTGAATGGTTCGAATCATTCATGTTGTGAGCGATTGAAGCATGGAGTGCAGAGTACGACGCACAGTGCTTTCGCTGAGGGCCAGTCGATTCGCAATCTCGCGATGCGTCAGTCCTTGCAGCCGTAGTTGCAGGATCTCGCCGCCGCGGATTCCTTCCCTTGATACCGCGATGCTCCATTTTTCGCGAGCGGACGCAATCGAGCTTGGCGTCCGACTTCGGCGATCGGCCATCGGATCGCCGCCCGCCGGTTCACCGGGCCGGTGCGTTCGCGATTCCAGGTCGATCCGAACCTCGCGACGCACGTTGAACGCCTGGAGTTGGGTAAAGTGCCGATGCGTCTCCAGAACCTTGAGTCGCGCCATTCCCGCAAGGTACGCGACAAACCGCTCCGGATCGGCAATCTCCGTCATTCGTGAGGGGTGCCGCAGGAGCGACTTCCACACGGATTGGACCATATCCGTGGAGTCGACCTTGCCGCGGATTTCGGCCGGCAGGTGCCGGCGAACGACCCGCAGAATGTTCTTGGAGTAGCGTTCGAGAAGCTCCCAGACGGCCGCTTCCGACCCGCCGGCGATTTGCGCGATCAGGTCCTCAAACCCCTTCTCGGGCTCAGAGGTTGGCAGGCAACTCATTATTTTCTTTTTCTCATGATTTTTGGTGAGCGCTTGCCGCCTGCTTTTTCAACTCTCCATACAGAGGCTGTGCATTCCGCAGCCCATGGCCGTTTTGCCAATTGTTTCGAGTAAACTGCCTTGCAGAAGATGCAAATTCGCCTGGTCCTCGGCTTGCCCAGGGCGCTGGATCGTGCTGCGCTCGCAGCGCTGTTCAAGGCTTCGCCGGGATTCTCGCTCCTGGCCGCGGAATCTCGGCTCAATGACGTCGTCAGTTCGTGCCGCAAGCACCTGCCCGATGCTGTCGTCCTTGACGCCGTCTATCCGCTCGAGGTTGCCGCGCGCACGGTTAAGTTACTCCTGAATTCCGGCGCTGTGCGAGCCGTCGCCTTTCTGGACGACTCCTTTGCGCTCGCCCGCGCCCTCATCGCTCTGGAAATCCCCGGGTGCTGCTACTGCACGCGAAGCGCCGAGATTCAGGATCTTCACCTGGCGATCACGCGCGTCGTTGCGGCCAAAGACCATGATCCAAAAACCAAGACCCGCCTCGATTGTGCTAGCGATCACATTGGAATTCAATCTCTGTTCGCACACGACCTGCACGGAATTCTCGCGCTCAGCAAGCGAGAACGAGAAGTTATGGTGCATTTGGCCAGCGGACGCACGGTCGACCAAACCGCCGAGCTTTTGGGGCTGGCTCCCAGCACCGTCGACAACCACAAGACGCGCATTCTGAAGAAGCTTAAAGTGCATCGCACGATCGATGTCGTGCGCATTGCCTACTCCGCGGGACTTGTCGAATGCAACGACGCCCAAAGGAGCCCAAGGTTAGCATGCTCGCAGTAAGACCCATTGTCCACGCTCCTGGTTCCGGTACGACGTGGATCGTTACCAACGTCCTTTCCGCATCATCCGAATCGGGACCACAGTTGCCAAACGAGCGCGGAACGTCGTCCCCGAGCGCCATCCAAATGGAATCCGCAAATCCACCGTCGAGGGGGGCCATTTTGATGCGAAACTGGCCGGCGGCGTCCGGCGACGCGGTGACCGTCAGGCCCACAAGGCCGACGTGGGATTGTGGCGCAATCAAGCCGGCGTCGGGCGGACTAAGCACAGCGTCGGAAAAAATTGGTCCGACGCCGGGAACCTCTGTGCCGAAGGCGAGCAATGGCCCGAACGACGGCAATCCGCCTAAGACGTAATCTGTTGGCGTCGAATACGACTCGATCCTCACTTCGCCAACGGCCCCGGCGTCGGGCATGGCCACGAGTGCGACCTGCCACACGACAAGCTGCGCCGGATCGTCGGAGATGTTGTGCAGCCGTAAATTCACGGCGCCGTTTCCGCCAGGTGGAAGCGTCTTGGTACTCTCCGCGGCGATTGCGTTGAGCGTTGCCGCCAAGGCCGGCGCCGAAGAGACGAGAGTCGTGAGCGCGGTGAGAATCAGCGCGCCATGCAAGAATCGTAGGTTCATGTGCCGTTTCTCGGTGCATCACAGGGTGTCATGGGCGGACGTCACGGCAAGGGCAGGCCGCCGTCGGAGACATGGCCGTTGGAGGAGTGGGCGCCGGGGTCGACGTCATAAGTGATGGCTCTGACCGACCCGTCGCACATCGCAATGCTCCAACCCGTGGGGTGGGCGCTGCCGAATCGATAGTGGTTCAGAACGTCGGGAACCAAGGTTCCATCGGCCGCTGGCGGCTTCGCCGTAAATCGATGGTTGTCGCTGCAATAGCCGCTGACGAGCGCCTCGTTATCGCCAGGCGACTCGCCGTTCTCATAGTCACTCGGATCGAGGTACTTCTCGCCGACTAAGTAAGTGCAACTTGCTCCGTCCTCGACGCTCTTCATGCGGACGCCCGTGCGTACATGAGAGAGGCCCGAAAAGGTGTACGCCGGCTTCGACGCAGGTCCCTGCATCGGCGGCCAAACATAGGCGGGATCGTCGCCGGCTTCGACGCTCGGCGGACCCTCGTAGGAATTCGCCAATGTGGCCCCGCCATTGATGGCGTAGTCCCCGCGCGCGACCTCCTGAACTTCACCCGTCGGTTTGGGAGTTTGCATGTAGCCGTACAGCGGCGAGACCGTCCACAATCGGCAGGGCCGGCGCGTCGGACAGGTCAAGACCGCGATCGGCGTCATCAGGCGAGTCGTAACGTTCGCGGCCGTCGTCACGCCGCCCAAATCGTGGAGCTGCTCGAGCTCCAGGAATGGCAGAACATTAAAGATCCAGCCGCCAGGCTGACGCTCGGCGTACCCTCGTTCGGACATGCCTACCCATTCGTGGCCCCAGCCGCCGTAAGGGAAATGTCCGAACTGATCTTCGTGCAGCAGGACGGCGACGCTGACCTGCCGCAAGTTGTTTTGGCAGGCGCTCCTGCGAGCCGCTTCGCGCGCGGCCTGAATCGCCGGCAACAACAACGCGACGAGCATGCCAACGATGGCAATGACGACGAGCAGTTCCACCAAGGTAAAACCACGCCGAACCATGACGTTTGAGTGTACTGGCAATCGAACCGAGTTGCCACAAAAAGCGGTGCGCGTTTCTCGGCTTTCGACGCAAGGATCCCGCCATGCCGTGCGCGAAAGAGTGTGCGAACGATCAAAAAATCCTGCCACGCTTGCACGTGGCACGTCCTTGTTCGCAAGAACCAGATCCGCCGAAAAATCGACCTGTTGAGGGGCGGCAACAACGTCGGCAAAGCCGCTGCCGGACCTGCGCCACGTTCGGCGTAGGCGCCCTACACCCGGATCAAGCCCTTCGCGACGATGTTGCGTTGGATCTCCGACGTCCCCGAGTACAGGCGGCTGCCCACCGCGTCGCGCAGCTCACGTTCGAATTCCATCTCCTTCATGTAGCCCATCGTGCCGTGGATTTGCACGGCGTCGAGGCACGAGCTGAGGAACGACTCGGAGATGTACAGCTTGGCCATCGCCGAGTCGTGGTCCTTGTTCTTGCCGCACTGCATGAGCCAGGCGACTTTGTAGAGCAGCAGCCGGGCCGTTTCGTAGCGAATCTTCATGTCGACGATCCGGTTGGCCACCGACTGGTATTTGCCGATCGGGTTGCCGAACTGCTTGCGGGTGCGGGCGAACTCGATGCACCGCTCCAGTTGCCGCCGCATCGTGCCGACGCACGTCGCCAGGATGCTCGCCCGCTCCCAGGCCATCGAGCAGTTGAACACCTCGGCGCCCCAGCCCTCGCGGCCCAGCCGGGCCGTCACGGGCACGCGGCAATCCTTGAAATAAATCTCCGCCATGGGCGAGGTGCGCAGGCCCATCTTGTCGAGCTTGTTCCCCACGTCGAACCCTGGCGTCTCCTTCTCGACGATGAACCCGCAGATCCCCATCACGCCGCGGCTCGCGTCCAGCGTTGCGTAGACCACAAACAGATCGGCGACCGGCGCGTTGGTCACCCAGATCTTCGAGCCGTTGAGCACGTAGTCGTCGCCGTCGCGCACCGCGCGGGTCCGCATGCTGTAAATGTCGGAGCCGGCGCCCGGCTCGCTGGCGCCGTTGGCGCCGATCAGCGTCCCGTCGCACAGCCGCGGCAGGTACTTCTTAATCTGCTCCGGCGTGCCGTACTTGAGGATGGGGATCGAGTTGGTCCACAGATGGGCGTTGATGGAGAACAACAGCCCCTGGTCGCGGCAGCCGTAGCCCAGGCCCTCCATGACGGCGATCGTCGTGACGGGATCGCCGCCGTTGCCGCCGAACTCCTCGGGAATCGGCAAGCTCAACAGGCCGAAGTCGGCGCATTTTTTCCACCCGTCGTGCGAGAACGATTCGCTGGCGTCGCGTTCCAGCAGCCGATCGTTGAGCTCGGCCTGGCCGAACTTGATGGCCGCGTCTTGCAGCTCGCGCTGTTCTTCGGTCAGTTCAAAGTCCATCGGGACGCCCCTCGTCGTGTGCGTTGGTGGCCATCGTCGGCAGCGTCTATTCTGCCATCCCGTCGAGCGAAGAGCGATGCGATCGCGGCGGGGACGGCGAGAAAAAATTGGCGAGCGATTGGGCCAAGGGCGTCCACGGCGGGAACCAAGGGCTGCCGCTCGCGACCCGGCGCCTAGAATGGTCCAATGGCGCGTGAGCCGCACCGATGCCGCCGTACCGACGCGGCGGCCACGAAGTCGCACAACGCAGAGGGCCAGCATGATCCGACCCGACGCACTCGCCAAGAGCGAGCCGCTCACCTGGTCGCCGGGCGCCGGCGTCGACGTGTGGGACTTGTTCTGCGCCTGCATCGCGGGCGACCTCGACGCGGTCCAACAGCTCGTGCGGCGCGAGCCGGCGCTCGCCCGCTGCCAGTACATTTATCGCACGCCGCTCTATTTTGCGGTCCGCGAGAACCGAATCGACGTCGCGGCGTTTCTCCTGGAGCACGGCGCCGACCCGCTCAGCCTGGCCGTGAACGACAGCCTGCTGCAGATCTGCCGCGACCGCGGCTACGCGGAGCTGGAAGCGCTGCTGGCCCACAGCCTCGCCAGCCGGCAGCACGCCTCGCCGCGGGGCGAAGCGGCCGCCGCCGCCATCCGCGCGCGAGACCTGGCCGCCCTGCGAAAGTTGCTCGACGCGTCGCCGGAGCTGCTGCACGACGGCGACGAGCGCTCCAACCAGCCGATTCACTGGGCGGTGATGACGCGGCAGCTCGACATGGTCGACGAGTTGCTCGCCCGCGGCGCCGACGTCGAGGCGACGCGGTTCGACGGGGCGCGGCCGATCAAGCTGTGCCACGGCGACTACTATTTTCGCGGCCGGCGGGATATGCCGCGAGATTGGCCGACGACGCCGATGGAGGTCCTGGAGCATCTCCGCGAGCGCGGTGCGTACTGCGACATTTGCACGGCGTGTCATATTGGAGATTTGGACCGCGTGCGGGAGTTGCTCGATGAGGAGCCGTCGCTCGCGAATCGCGTGGCGGAATATGCGACGTACTACCTGGGCTCCGGCGCGCCGCTGAAGAATGCCTCGGCCAATGGGCATTTGGAGATCGTCAAATTGCTGCTGGCCCACGGCGCCGACCCCAACCTGCCGGAGGAGGGCATCGCGCCGCACGGGCATGCGCTGTACGCGGCGGCGGCGAACAAGCACGTTGAGGTCGCCAAACTGCTGCTGGAGCACGGCGCCTTCCCGAATCCGGAAGTCGAGAGCTCGGCCGACGCGTTGTCGCGCGCCATCTCCAACGGCGACCAGCCGATGATCGAGCTGCTCTCGTCCTACGGCGCCGCCCGCGGCGTGCATCTGCTGGCCTACGACGGCGACGTGCAAACGGCGGCGGCGGCGTTCGCGGCCAACCCGGCGCTGGCTGACGATCCCGAGGCGCTCGCCAACGCCGCCAGCGAGGGCCGCGAAGCGTTCGTGCGGCTCATGCTCCGCTACCAGCCCGACTTGCCGCGGCGCCTCATGTTCCCGGCCTGGGCGGTCGGCGCCAAGACGCCCGAGCTCAACGAGCTGCTGTTCCAGCACGGCATGAACGCGAGCCAGCCCGACTGGCTGCTCATCACGCCGCTGCACCAGTTCGCCAGATCGGGCAACCTCGCCGGCGCGGAGCAGTTTCTCGACCACGGCGCCGACCTCCACGCGCGCGACGAGGACATCTGCTCGACGCCGCTGGGCTGGGCGGCAAAGTTCGGCCAGCAACCGATGGCGGAGCTCCTCCTCGCCCGCGGCGCCCGCCCGAACCTGCCGGACGACCCCCCCTGGGCCACGCCGCTGGCCTGGGCCACGCGCCGCGGCCACGGCGAACTCGCCGAACTGCTCACCCGCCACGGCGCGAAGTAATGGCCCCCCTCTCCCTCCGGGAGAGGGTTGGGGTGAGGGCATCCCTCCGGCAGACCTCCGACCCCCGACATCTGCCCTCTGCCCTCCCGGTCTCCCCCCCGCCTCGTGCCAGCCATGTGTCCGCGTGGGGATATTCTCGCCGGTACAAAGTTGGCCGCGTCGCCAGACCTCCGATGTGATGGCACCGCCGCATTGGGGTAAACACCCCAATCAGGATTCCCAATTGAATTACTTCCCCGTACTTAATCCCGTGTTATCATCTAGCATTATCCGGTGAGAGGCGCCTCTAGCGCATGCGCCGGTAACGGAACATTTTGGTAGAGTGCGCGTCGGCACGGACGCCTGTCCCTACAGCCGAGGTGGTAATGTTCCGTAAGCTGATCCTACGCGCTGCCGTCATTGGATTGGCGTTCTTGTCGCCCAACGCCCCTGGGCACGAGATACGGACTTGGAGCGACTTATCGGGCGCGCACAAGGTCGAAGCAGCGTTCGTGTCAGCTGCCGATGGGATCGTCACGCTGCGCGCCGCAGACGGCAAGATGATGCGCGTCCCAGAGGAGCGGCTTTGCGCAGACGACAAGGCGCTTATCGCTGCGCTGCATCGCCAAGCGAACGCCGGCCCAGACGCCGAAGAAAATGCGATTGACCTTGCGGAACTGCAGGCGGCTATCGAAGACCAGCGACGAGCCCAGGATGTCGTGTCGATGTACGAAGCGTACCTTGCGCAAGGGGGAATCTCCGCTGAGGACAGGGCCGTCGCCGAAACCGAATTGAGACGATGGCAAGCTCTGGCCGCCGACAATGCGATCCATTATGGCGGCGAATGGCGAACTCAGGACGCAGTCGACAAACTTCGAGAGGGCGCACAGATCTTGATCGACCAGTCGTTTCGACACATCGAGGTCGGCAATGATGCTCTTGCGAGAGAAACGCTGCTCAAGGCAAGTAAGATCGACCCCGAAGGCGTTCGTGCAGACTTCGCTTTGGGACTGCTTCACGCGCTTGTGGGCGGCCATCCCGATGACGCTCGAAAACACTTCCTCGTTTGTATCCGTCGCTTGGAGGAAGTTGGCGAACATCGAACGTCGATGCAGACAGCGAATTTTGTCGCGGCAATGAACAATGCCGCCATCGCCGAAGTGCGGATAAAAGCCAACGGCTCCGCGCTGAAGCGATGGCGAACGGCCGTTGAGTCGGGCAAGGTTCCGCCGGAACTCGTTCAGAACGTCGGGCGCTTCTCCGACCTTGCGGCGGCGCAGGAGTTTGTGACGGTCTCGGTGCCGACCATGAAGGCCATTGGCGAGCTCTATGCCACGGCGGCTGGCGAGAATGCATCGCGTCCATACGATGCCAGTATCGGTTGGCTCTATATGCCGCATGTTTCGGACGCCAAGAAGAATGAGAACGATGCGAAGGGAAAAAACCCAGACAATGAGAACGCTCCGCGGCTTCCGCGCAAGCTGGGTGAGAGCGAGTTGAAGGTCTGCGCAACGGGCTCGGGCTTCGCAATTGGCGCCGACTTGATTGTTACCAATCGGCACGTTGCCGAAGGCGCCCAAGGATTTGGGCTGCATGGCGAAGGCCCGCACCTCGCCGAACTTTCGGGCGAAGTGGTTGCGCTATGTGACGAGGCCGATCTTGCGCTCCTTAAATTTCCCGGCCTGAGAGCAATCCCTCTCTTGATGCCAACAGAACTGCCGCGATTGTCCGCATCTATTCGCGTGCTGGGCTATCCGGAAACACAGCTCCTGGGCAATTCGCTCAAGGTTACGGCAGGAAGCGTCGCGGGATTGCCTTCGCGGGACGGCGACGCCGAAATCGCACAGATGCTTTTGCTTGACGCGATTGCCAACCCCGGAAACAGCGGCGGACCCGTCATCAATGCTCGCGGCGAGGCTGTCGGGGTTTTGACGCTAGGTGTCAAGGTGTCGCAGCAATATACGGCTGCCGTACCTGCAACGATCGTCCGCAATTTCTTAGATGCTCAGGGCGTCAACGTCAAAGCTGGAGATGGCACCTTAGAGGCGAGCGCCATCGGCGGCGAAGTGGAGTGGGAAGAAGTTGTGGCGCGTGCGGCGCCGGCGACCTTTCAGATCCTAGTTCTGGGATCGCCAGAACGAATTGCATGGGCGGGACGACAAGGTGCTCCAGATGATCAGGAGCGGCCCAAGCCGCCCGCAAAGTGGAATGGGCTTGAAGATCGCTGGTGCATGCATTGCAACGGGTTGGCTCATGTCGCTTGCCCCAACCGCGCATGCCGTGCCGGCGCCATCGTCTATCGGGAGCGAGAGATAATTGACATCCCAGGCGGGCGTCCTATTCAGCGGTGGGCAACTCGGCAAAGAGATTGTGGAACGTGCGGCGGCGACGGGCGAGTATCGTGTCCCTACTGCGCAGGCGGGTTTGATCCGCGGCTCCGCTAGCCGCTGCGAGAGACACTCGTTTGGCTTCCGGGTCTGGGAAATCTGACGATACGCACGGTCAACTATAGAAGATGTCGTCCAGACACTGAGGGAATGTGGCCGCACCGACCACTATCTATCGGTTTCTGTCAAATCAACGAGGCCTAGTCGTTTTAGGTATCGTGCTGCATTCTCCACCTGTGGAGCGGTGACATGCCAGCCGAATCGTGGCGCGAGTTTCGTCAGATCGTTCATCGAAGCCGTACCCTTCCTCTTCCCAAGCATAAAATGGGCCTTCGCCGCAATTGACATCTCCATATAGTCAATGTCGCCAGCTTGGTGAAGCCGGTTAGCTGCTTTACTTATTTGCTTCCACAATTCGACATTTTGTCGTGCTCTTGCTTCAGCAAACCTCTTTCCTTGCTCGTTAAGACGGAAGTCGTATCGACGAAGCTCAAAACCTGAGGGATCAACGCCCCATGTTGTCTCGTTCTGATCGATTGCTCCAATTGACTTCAGCCAAGTGACAGAAGCTTCAACGTCGTCTGAGTAAGGACCATAGAACCAAGGACGGTAGCCAAGATCCTCTAGGCGATCAATTGCGGCCCCGATTAAGTAGACGGTCTTCTGAAGTTTCGTCCTGCCTTGAATCTCGCCCCCCACGGCAAGCAATGACAACGTGACGAAGTCATTGGTATTCATCCTTGGCCTCCTTGGCTATCCGCATTTTTCACTGCGCCCGCATCTGGGATTGCTTCCTCACGAGCAGTGTCCAACTTGACCGGAATTCCGGACGTACACTCGTCGCTCCCCGGCCGGACATCTTGGTCGCGCGTTTCTTCAGCCAACTTTTCTCGTTCGATCTCATCTCTTGTCAGCGAGGTAATAGCTGAGTCTATCGGTTCACGCAGCAGATTTCGAATCCTGCTACGTTCCGAGCGGGTTTCCCACTGGATTGGGGCGTAAACTTCGATGGATCCATCCGCGTAGTTCTCTTTGATCGACCGGAAAAGCGCCGAATGCTCCTCAAATGGAGTTGGAGTCGGCTCTGCGTTGACCATTATGCTTGCTTCGTCATTCCGAGAGCTGACCTTCACCGATTGGATGTTGAACCCGTGCACAATGACGAATCTCGCCTCCACGGCGTTGAGTCCAAGTTCCTTCGTCAACGACGTCGCTACAGCCACTTCGACTTTTTTGCGGAAGTCGTCGTTTGCCGGATTCCCGATCGCGAGCAGTTTTGCACGAATCTCAGGATCTTGATAGTCCTGAAGTCGCTTGGAATAGACTTTCTTGTGCAAGCGTCGTGATTGAAGACGCTGGAAAAGTTGTCCGCATAAGGTCTCGTCTGACGAACCGAACTCGAGTATTAATCGCGAATCGTCCCATCCCACGTATTGCGATACGAAGTCGTTCGAATTCTCAAAAGCATAGACGCGTCGCAGTGGTTCTATTCCATCCTCATCAATTCCAAGAACAATTGCCCGAACAATCATTTGGTCAGTTATAATACGAACCTGATGGCGATATACGTTTGCAGTCAGGTAGTACTTTGCCAAAACAAATTGCTCTAGGGCCCGAACGCCATCCTCGCTGACAGCCAAGTCCTTTTCGTCGTCCAGTCCGTTCAGGGCCAGCGAACGATGCAGTTGATGAAGGTCAAACACGCCATAAGGCACGCCGCAAAAATAGCTGTCTCGCAACAGGTAGTCTTGTTTATCGGCATCAAGGGGACCCGACACGATCGACTTGAGTACCGGCTGTCCATAGCCGCTAGTTAGTAGCCGGACGATTCGACTACATCGATCCTCTCCGATCAATCCTACTATTGCCCTATCGTGATTGATTAGATGAGACGTGATCACTTCATGGATCTTTTCTTTCTTCTGGTCTCCCTGAAGCGAGCCGCGGAAAGCGTACTTCTCCAGCACGTTCTCCGATACGTGGCTAAATGGTCCATGCCCCAAATCGTGAAGTAGAGCAGCCAGTCGGACAAGCGAAGTTTCGTCAGGCTCAAGTTTCAATTGCTGCGCCATCGACGCAGCGACATGGCAAACTCCAAGAGTATGATCGAAGCGTGTGTGCAAGGCTCCTGGATAGACAAGCGACGCCATGGCGAGCTGACGTATTCGACGCAGCCGTTGTAGCAAGGGCGTTGCAATCAACTTGCACTCGTCCTCCGTCAGCGATATGAAGTTGTGGATTGGGTCGCGGACGCGAGTTCCTTCAGCCATGCCTCGTCCTCTGGCCCAAGTAGATCATCTCGACAGATTTATAATGAATTCGTCCCAGGCCCACCAGCCGATTGCGCTTTCCCCCCCTCCACCCCGAATCCTGAACCCTCAAAATCCCCCGCCAGCC
>JBIOVA010000222.1:0-4803 GCA_044867485.1 Lacipirellulaceae bacterium
CATTTCGCTGAGATCGGGCGTTTCGAGAGTAGCTGATTGTTGACCCTGCCCTTACGGCGTGTCACATTGCCATTGGGGGCAGTGAGACGCTCCAGCAGCCCGTCGAGCGGGGCGTCGCCCACGAGGCGCGCCCCGCTTTTTTTGTCGACCCACCGCCCAACCCTCCCGCCGCTCGCGGCTGAGCGCCTTCCGCTCGCGACGCGGCGCCCCCCGCAGGCGGTTGAGCCCCCCCAAAAAATTCCCGCTTTCCCTCTTTCAAAGGGCCGCGCGCTCGTGTACTGTACATACGTATAAAACGCCCTGATTCCTTCCCCGCCCGCCCATGGTCAAACTCACAATCGCCCTCCTCGCCGCCATGCTTGCCGCCGCTCCCGCGCCGCCGCTGCTCGCCGCGCCGGCCACGACCTACTGCAACCCGATCAACCTCGACTACGGCTTCTGCCCGATCCCAAACTTCGTCGCCAGCGGCAAGCACCGCGCGACGGCCGACCCGGCGATCGTCGTCTTTCGCGGCGACTACTACTTGTTCTCCACCAACCAGGCCGGCTACTGGTGGAGTCGCGACATGGCGAATTGGACGTTCGTCCCGCGGAAGTTCCTCAAGCCCCAGCACGAGCTGTCCCAACCCAAAGTTTACGACGAGCTCTGTGCGCCCGCGCTGCTGGTGATGGACGACGCTCTGCACGTGCTCGGCTCGACCTACACGCATGACTTTCCCGTGTG
The DNA here is from genome assembly GCA_044867485.1 of Lacipirellulaceae bacterium. Lineage (GTDB taxonomy): Bacteria > Planctomycetota > Planctomycetia > Pirellulales > Lacipirellulaceae > Lacipirellula. Next base: position 724 of record JBIOVA010000222.1, read on the forward strand.
GAAGTCGACCAATCCCCGTTTTGACGAGTGGACCGAGGCGACGGCCGCCCTCGAGGTGGGCGCCTGGGACCCCGCGTTCTTCCTCGACGAGGACGGGCGGTTGTACCTCTACCACGGCTCGGGGAACGACAAGCCGATCGTCGGCGTGGAGCTCGATCGCCGCACTTGGAAGCCGATCGGCGAGCCCCGCGCGCTGATCCACATCGATGATGCGGCGCACGGCTGGGAGCGCTTCGGCGAAGCCAACGACAACACCTGGCTCAAACCGTTCGTCGAAGGCGCCTGGATGACCCGTCACGCCGGCAAGTACTACCTGCAGTACGCGGCGCCGGGCACCGAGTTCAGTGGCTACGCCGACGGCGTGTACGTGGGCGACGCGCCGCTGGGGCCGTTCCGCTACCAGGACCACAACCCGTTTTCGTACAAGCCCGGCGGCTTCGCCCGCGGCGCCGGGCACGGCAGCACGTTCCAGGATCCCCACGGCCAGTGGTGGCACGCCTCCACGATCGCCATCAGCGTGAAGAACAACTTTGAACGGCGCCTCGGCCTCTGGCCCGCGGGATTCGATTCCGACGGCGTCATGTTCTGCAACACGGCCTACGGCGACTACCCCCACCGCCTCCCGCAAACACATGTCGCTGGCGGAACGGCGGAAGGCGCCGCGGCGACGCCAGACGCCCCGCGCGGCGGTGAGTTCACCGGCTGGATGCTGCTGAACTACGCCAAGCCCGTGACCGTCTCGTCGGCATTGCGCGGCCACGGCGCCAATCACGCGGTGGACGAGGACATCAAGACGTACTGGAGCGCCGCGACGGCGAAGAGCGGCGAGTGGATCGTCTCCGACCTCGGCGAACCGTGCACCGTGCGTGCGGTGCAAATCAACTACGCGGACCAGGACGCGACCGTCATGGGCAAGCAGCCCGGGTTGTTTCACCAGTATCTGTTGCAGGCGTCGCTCGACGGGCGCACTTGGACGACCCTCGCCGACAAACGCGACAATGGCGCCGACGTGCCGCACGATTACGTCGAACTCGCCAGCGGAGTGGAAGCCCGATACATCCGCCTCGAGAATCGGCACATGCCGACAGGCAAGTTCGCGCTCAGCGGCCTCCGCGTGTTCGGCCACGGCCATGGGACGCCGCCCGCGGCCGTCGAAGGCTTCGAGGTCTTCCGCGGCGACGGCGAACGCCGCAACGCGTGGCTGCGGTGGCAGGCTTCGCCCGACGCGACGGGCTACGTCATCTACAGCGGCGTCGCCCCGGACAAATTGTACACGAGCATGATGGTGTACGGCGCCAGCGACTACTGGCACCGGGCCATGGACCGCGACCGCGGCTATTGGTTCCAGATCGAAGCATTTAACGAAAACGGCGTCTCGCCGCGCTCGGCGCTGGTCGAGGCGAAGTAGGGAGTCGGAGGCGATTGCCAGCCCCGAATCGCGGGGCAGCGATGACGCCAGCCTCTCCCAGAAACGAATCTGTGGGAGGCGTCTGGGGACGCCGATGACCCCTCGCATCGCAGCCGGATCTGGTTGGCGAGCGGCCGCCGCGGTCAGAGACCACCGCTCCCACATGGGGTTTTCGGGGGGCAGATCAGTAGCGAATCGCCTTGTTGTTGTCGTCGTAGATGAATTTGCGCGTTTTGGGCGTGGCGCCTTCGTAGGCCGTTTCGGTCGTGACGCGGTTGTAACGGTCGTAGGCCCAGTCCGTGCGGTTCCCCGCCGGGTCGACGAGGCGCACGAGGTTGCCGACGTCGTCGTACCGGCGGACCGTCGCGTCCCCCCGGCCGTCGGTCGAACGGACCTGCCGCCCGAGCGCGTCGTACACAAAACTGTCCGTCTCGTTGTCGCCGTTGGTCTGCGAGAGCAGGTTGCCGGCCGCGTCGTAGGTGAACGTCGTCGCGTGCGGAAGGAGGGAGCCCGTCCCATCCGGGTCGGGATCGATCGCCTTGGTGAGCCGGTCCAGTCGGTCGTACTCGCTGCGGCTCACGCGACCTAAAGGATCGGCGACGCCGACCTGGTTCCCCTCGGCTGATTGAAAATCGAAACAGAGAGTCGTACGCTCGATTCGTCCGCCTTTGTCGCGGCGGCGATCTCCTGAAACGAGAGCTGTCCGATGGACTTGTTCGCCTTCCTGTTCAATCTGCTGCGACCGCGCGCCGCGGTGATCGCCGAAAATGTCGCGTTGCGGCAGCAATTGGCCGTGTTCAAGCGTGAGCGCCCCAGACCCAGACTCCAGCGCCGCGACCGGCTGTTTTGGGCGATCGCATCGCGTCTGTGGCCCGACTGGCGGTCGGCGCTGGTGATCGTCCAGCCCGATACGGTCTGCCGTTGGCAGCGGGCCGGCTTTCGGCTGTTCTGGCGGTGGAAGTCGCAAGGCGGGCGGCCGCACAAAGACCGCGAGTTGCGGCGACTGATTCGCCGGCTAGCGCGCGACAATCCGCTGTGGGGCGCGCCGCGGTTGCGGGCCGAGTTGCGGTTGCTGGGCCAGATCGTCTCCGAAGCGACGATTCGCAAGTATCTGCCGGAGCCGCCGCGCGGTCCGCGCAAACCGTCGTCGCCCTCCTGGCGGGCGTTTTGGAGGAACCACCTGCCGGAGATCGCGGCGGTTGATTTCTTCGTCGTTCCCACGGCGACGTTCCGCTTGCTGTACTGCTTCCTCGTCCTCGCGCCCGATCGACGGCGGGCCCTGCATTTCAACGTGACCGCCAACCCCTCGGCGCGCTGGACGGCCCAGCAAATTGTCGAGGCGTTTCCGTTTGCCGCAGCGCCCAAGTATCTGGTCCGCGACAACGACGGCATTTACGGCCGCGAGTTTCAAGAGCGCGTGGCGCGGCTCGGAATCGAAGAGGTTCCCATCACCCCGCGCTCGCCGTGGCAGAATCCCTACGTCGAACGGCTCATCGGCACGATCCGTCGCGAATGCCTCGATCACGTGATCGTCCTTAACGAGGCGCACTTGAAGAGAATTCTGACCGAGTACTTCGCGTACTACCACGAGTCGCGCACGCATCAGGCGTTGGACGATAATTCGCCCTTGCCGCGCGAGGTGGAGCCGCCCGAACTCGGTCCCGTGATCGGCGCGCCGATGGTCGGCGGGCTCCATCATCGCTACTCTCGGCGCGCCGCCTAGGGCTGCGTGAATGACGCGCCCCGACGGTCGCCTGCCAAGGAATCCGCGCCTCTCTCGAAGATGGGCGATCCGCGGAAACTCTAACGTCGCGCTGCGCCGGGCCCGTCGCACGTGCGACGCTCGCGCGCGATCAGGCAACAGTAACCCAGCTTGACATCCGCTCTGCGGACGAGGTTTTTGAGAGGGACAGCGGTACTGACCGGCGTCCGCGTCGTAAAGCATGCCCTGGAAGGCGTACGCCGTCGCCGGGCCGGCGGCGCTTGTCTGCCCGGCGGCGTCCAGCGTTCCCACGATCCGGCCGAACGGCGCGTAGTCCAGCGACTGCTGCACAAACGCCGCGTCGGCCGCGTCGTGTCCCAACACGACGCGGGTGGAGTTCTGATGATCCCCTAACGGCAAGAGCAGGTCGACTTCCTGCCCCAGCTGGTCGAACGCCTGATCGAACAGCGCCTCGCCCGTTGGGCCGTACTGGTAGCGCCGCAGCACGTCGCCGTCAGGCTCCAGGGTCATCGCCCGCTCGCCCGCTTCCAGAACGTAATGCTCTGCCACCGCCGATCCGCCGGCCGGCGTGGCGCTCCGGCGGACCAGGCCGCCGGCCGCGTCGTAGCGGTACTCGATCGTCTGGGACAGAGCGCCCGAGGCGTAGAGCTCCGTCTTGACCAGCCGATGGCGGTGGTCCCAGAAGAACTTCTGGTCGAGGACGTTGCCGCTGGTGAGGTGCCGCTCGGTCAGATTCCCGTCGGCGTCGTAGACGTAGGTGTACGTCCCGTCCTGCGTCAGCTTGTTCTGGCTGGCCGTCGTATAACTGTCGGCGCCGCCCGGCTCGGTCGCCGCGGTGCGGTTGCCGTTGGCGGAGTAGCTGTAGCTGGCGTCCTGGCCCGATTGGTTCGAGTCGGCGGCGGTGAGCTGGCCGGCGTCGTCGTAGGCCAGCGCCGCCGCCTCGCTGGCC
>JBIOVA010000223.1:0-78399 GCA_044867485.1 Lacipirellulaceae bacterium
CGAGCGTTGGAATCGGAAACTCGCGCCTCGCGCCTCGCGCCTCATGCCTTCCCCTGGCATCGCCTGGGCGACGTCGGCTATCTCGACGACCAAGGCCGCTTCTGGTACTGCGGCCGCAAGTCGCACCGCGTCGAGACGGTCCGGGGCACGCTGTATACGGAATGCATTGAGGCCGTCTTCAATCAGCATCCTCATGTTTTCAGAACAGCCTTGGTGGGCACTGGTCAAAAACCAAGCCAGACGCCGGCCTTGATTGTGGAAATCGATCCCAGGTTAGGCGGCATCGCCAATGCGCGATTCGATCGACGTAAACATTGGCAACGTGCCAAGGCCGAGTTGGCCGAAATCGCCTCCCAGTCCGCTGCCGTGCGCGACATTCAGCAATTTTTCCGAATTGAATCGCTCCCCGTCGATGTGCGCCACAACGCCAAAATCAACCGCGAGGCGCTTGCCGTTTGGGCGGCGCAGCAGCTCGAGAAACGGCGTCAAACGCCCAGCTAGCCTCGACCAAGCTTGGTCGAGGCTAACGCCAGAGTAAACTCACCACTCTCCACCCACTCACTTACTCACTTACTCACTTACTCACTCCTCCCCCATGCACATCCTCGTCACCGGCGGCGGCGGGTTTTTGGGCCGCACCATTGTCGAGCGGCTCGTCGCGCGCGGGGACAAGGTCCGCAGCTACAGCCGCGGCGCCTACCCGGAACTCGCCGCGCTCGGCGTCGACGTGGTGCATGGCGACGTGAACGATCGCAAGGCTCTCCTCCGCGCGTGTTCCGGGATTGAGTGCGTGGTCCACACGGCCGCGATTGCCGGGCTAGGCGCCGATTGGGCGCCATTCGAGCGCATCAACATCCGTGGAACCGAAACGGTCATCGCCTCGTGTCTGCAACAAGGCGTCGGCCGGCTTGTCTATACCAGCAGCCCGAGCGTCGTCTTCGCCGGCGAGGACCAGTGCGGCGTTGATGAATCGACGCCGTACAACCTCGACTGGCTCAAAGAGAACCGTGCCCACTACTCGCGCAGCAAGGCCATCGCGGAGCAAGCGGTCCTCTCGGCCAACGGCCCGCGGCTGCGCACCTGTGCACTGCGGCCGCACCTCATTTGGGGGCCGCGCGACAACCACCTCATCCCGCGGCTGATCGCCCGCGCCCGGCGCCGCCGACTCATTCGCGTCGGCGACGGCACGAACCAGGTCGACGTCACGTACGTCGAAAACGCCGCCAAGGCCCACGTGCAAGCCATCGACGCCCTGTCCGACAGCACGCGCGCCGCGGGCCGGGCGTTCTTCTTGAGCCAGGGCGAGCCGGTCAACTGTTGGGAATGGATCAATCAAGTGCTCGCGCTTGCGGAGCTCCCCAAGGTCAAGCGGTCGATGTCGCTCAAATGGGCCACGCGAATGGGAGCCGTCTGCGAGCAGACGTACCGCATCCTTCGCCGCCGTGGCGAGCCGCCCATGACGCGGTTTCTCGCGGCACAACTGGCCCGATCGCATTGGTTCGACATTTCGGCCGCCAAACGGGCGCTCGACTATCGCCCGGGCGTGACAACGGCCGAAGGGCTGAAGCGGCTGGATGCGTGGTTTCAATCGTGAACGTCAAGCCCCTTCCTTCCGGGAGAGCGTGAAGGCGACCCTGGTAAAAAAGGTTTCCTAGTTCGTGGAGATCCGTGGAGATCCGATGATGAACGCCGACGCCCCTAAAGGCTGCCCCAGCGATGCCGACCACGATCGCGAAGTTCCTGAGATTGACCTCTTGAGCCCGCTGACGATCCGCGGCGTCACGCTTCGCAATCGCATCGCCGTCTCGCCCATGTGCCAGTACTGCGCCGTCGACGGCCACGCCGATGATTGGCATCTAGTCCACCTGGGTAGCCGCGCCGTCGGGGGCGCCGGACTGGTGATGGCTGAAGCCACGGCCGTGACGCCGGAGGGTCGCATTACTCCGGGCGACCTCGGAATCTGGAGCGACGATCACACGCCGATGCTTGCCCGCATCGCTGCATTCATCAAGCGCATGGGCGCGACGCCCGCCATCCAGTTGGCCCATGCGGGGCGCAAAGGCAGTTGCCATGTGCCGCAGGAGGGCGGCGCTCAATTGTCCCTAGCCGAAGGCGGCTGGGAAACGATCGCGCCCAGTCCGATCCCTTTTCAAGACGCGGAACGCCCGCCTCGCGCCCTCGACGAAAGCGGCATTCAATCCGTGCTCGCCGCCTTCGTCGCGGCGGCTTGTCGCGCCGTGGAGGCCGGCTTCGAGATCCTGGAGATCCACGCCGCCCACGGCTACTTGCTGCACGAATTCCTGTCGCCGCTCGCCAATCATCGCAGCGACCAGTACGGCGGCAGCCTGGAGAATCGCACGCGCCTCGTCGTCGAGGTCGCCCGCCAGTTTCGCCGCACGATCCCCGACGACATGCCGCTGTTCGTGCGCATCTCGGCGACCGACTGGGTGGACGGCGGCTGGGACGTCGAGCAGTCGATCGAACTCGCGAAGCTGCTACGCTCCACAGGAGTCGATCTCATCGACGTCTCCAGCGGCGCCCTCGTGCCGCACGCGACCATTCCCGTCGCGCGCAACTATCAAGTGCCGATGGCCGCCGCCATCCGCCGCGAGGCCGACGTCATGACCGGCGCCGTGGGTCTGATTACCGACCCCGAACAAGCCGACGAGATCGTCACGGGCGGCTCCGCCGACATCGTGCTGCTGGCCCGCGAAATGCTTCGCGAGCCCTATTGGGCCCTGAAAGCCCAGCAGACCCTCCATCAAGAGCCCTCCTGGCCGCGGCAGTACGGGTACGCCGTGAGGCGCAGAGCCCGATAGCAAAACGGGACGCGCGCGGTCGGGCGCCATGCCCTCGGTGCAACTACTTCAACAAGTCCCGGATGTCGCGCGGGCGCTTGTGGCGACCGGCATAACTCGAGGGCGTCTCCCCGTGGGTATTCGGCGCTGCGCAATCAGCTCCCGCCGATAGCATCGCCTCGATCATCTCCGCGTCGCCATAGGCCGCCGCGTAGTGGAGAGGCGTCTCGCCCCAGAGTTTCACGTTCCCGTCGAACAGATCAGTCGCCACACCGCTCTTGACGTGCCGGTTCGGGTCAGCCCCGGCATCGAGCAGAATTCGGGCGGCCGCCGTCCGTCCGGTTACGGCGGCCATGTGCAGCGCGGTCTCTCCGCCGTTCGGCAAGGCAAGATTGGGGTCCGCCCCCGACGCCAGGAAAAGCTGCAGAAACTCCAGTTGCCCCATGTACGCGGCAAGCATCAGCGGCGATCCCTCGCGCATTCCCGTGGTGTCGATTTCCGCACCCTGTTCGATCAGATAGCGCGCCACCTCCAAATGCCCCTGGCCCGCGGCTTCCAACAGCGGCGTCACGTTGTAGGAGTTGGCCGCGTTAACGTTGGCGCCCGCGGCCAGCGCGTCGCTCGCCTTGGCAAGGTCGCCGTCACCAGCCGCGGCGAATAATGCCGCATTCCATTCGTCGCTTCGTTCCATTCGTGATCCACCTCCGGATAGCCGGTAGCGTGGGCGCCCGTTCCGACGGGGGCCCACCATTCTCCGATTGCCGAATCATTGGGCGCCCAGCGGACCGGGCGCCCAACCTACGAACTTATCACATAGCTTCATCCCCCAGGCCATTTTGGGAAGCTGAGCACGAATCGACGCTCCGTCAGCAGCAGCTCAGGAGCGCAAAGACGCCATTCTTCCAAACTTTCCCCTTGCTTTTGGGCCGCCGACGTGGTAGTATACATGCGTATAAATCAGGCGTCGTGACGAAACACGAGCCGTCGGAGGTTTCCGCCCGCGCGAGGAATCTCCCACGGCTCGTGTTGTTTTATGCCGCGATCCGAATCGACGATCCCGCGCGCAACCGCCGCGGAGTGCGGGCATCGTCCAGACTGGCCGCCAGGCAGGGCCGCGCCACCCACCCGAAAGGGGGAATTATGTCGCCAAAAATAGCGCCAGGCGCCATGCCCTCGGAGGTATGCCGCAGTGGGCATGTTGCGTTGCGCGAAGGCATATCCACGCAAGCGGGGGCATACTACACCCCGCGCCGCCTCCGCTTGCGTCTTCGCTTCAACGACCTAAAGCCCCAAGCCCACGAACCCCGTCATGTCCCACGAGCGCACCGCCGCCCGCCGCACTCCACGCGACCAAACGACGCGCACGAACCAACGCGTTCGCGGACAAAACCGGACCGATCGCGGACAATGCGAACCCAATGGCGGACAATTCGCACGCGGCTTTTGTCCCCGCGCACGTCGCCAACCTTCAGGATTTCCCGTCTCCGCGAACCCTTGGGCGCGACACAACCTCCGAGTTTTGTCCCCGCGAACGTGTTTTCATCGACGCGGCATGGCGCAAAACCTCGACGGCCTGGCGGAACTCGCTCGCCGCCTTCGCCCCGTCGTCCCGCCTAGGCGGCTATTCGGCCCTCAACTAAAATCACCCCACTTTACCTGCTTCCACACAGCCCTTCCTGGACGAGGCCCCCGAGCGTGCTCCGAACCCACACCTGCGGCGAGCTCCGCGACATCCATATCGGCGAAGTCGTCACCCTCTGCGGTTGGGTCGACACCTACCGCGACCATGGCGGCGGCGTGTTCGTCGACCTCCGCGACCGCTACGGCATGACGCAAGTCGTGTTCAACCCGCCCGACACAGCCCCCGACGTGATCGAAGCCAGCAAGCAATTGCGGGCCGAGTACGTCGTGAAGGCGACCGGCGTCGTCGCCGCCCGGCCCGAGGGGATGGCGAACGCCAAACTGTCGACCGGCAAGATCGAGTTGCGAGTGACGGCGATGGAGCTGCTCAACAAGAGCCTCACGCCCACGGTGTCGCCGAACGCCAACGCGCAGGATTTGCCCGCCGAGGAGCTGCGGCTGAAATACCGCTTCCTCGACCTGCGACGGCCGGAATTGCAGCGCGTGATGATTCTTCGCGACCGGATGGTTAAGGGAATGCGCGACTACTTCGCGGGGCGCCATTTCATCGACGTGGAAACGCCGTGCCTCGGCCGCAGCACGCCGGAAGGCGCCCGCGACTACCTGGTGCCCAGCCGCGTGCACCACGGGATGTTCTACGCCCTGCCACAGTCGCCGCAGCTTTACAAGCAAATCCTCATGATCGCGGGGTACGACCGCTACGTGCAGGTCGCCCGCTGCTTTCGCGACGAGGACCTGCGGGCCGATCGTCAGCCGGAGTTCACGCAGCTCGACCTCGAAATGTCGTTTGTCGAAGCCGACGACGTGATGGGCGAGATCGACGGCTTGTGCAAGAAGCTCGCGAAGGAGGAACTGGGGATTAGCTTGGAGTTGCCGCTGCCGCGAATGACATACGACGAAGCGATGGAGCGGTTCGGTCACGACGCGCCGGATTTGCGCTTCGCGCTGGAGATCGTCGACTGTTCGGACCTCGCGCCGCTCAGCGAGTTTGGCGTGTTCAAGAGCGTGGTGTCCGAGGGCGGCCGCGTTCGGGCGATCAACGCCAAGGGGGGCGGCGAACACTATTCGCGGCGCGGCATCGATGGGCTCACCGAGTTCGTCCGCGGCGTGGGCGCCAAGGGCCTGGCATGGTTCAAGTGCGAGGCCGACGGTAAGTTGAACTCGACGATCGCCAAGTTCTTCGACGAGGCGCTGCTCAAGCGATTCGCCGAGCGGCTGCACGCCGAGCCGGGCGACTTGATCCTGTTCTCCGCCGACTCTTGGGAGATGACGTGCAAGGTGCTGCACTCGCTCCGCACGAAGATCGGCAAGGAAATGAAGCTGTACGACCCGCAGGCGATGCACTTTTCGTGGGTCGTCGAGTTCCCGATGTTTGCGTACGACGCCGAGGAGAAATGCTGGGCGGCGATGCACCATCCGTTTACGGCGCCATTGGATGAGCACATCGACCTGCTTGACAGCGACCCCGCCAAGATGCGAGCCAAAGCGTACGACCTGGTGATCAACGGCAGCGAAGCCGGCGGCGGCACGATCCGGATTCATGATTCCGGCGTGCAATCGAAAGTGTTTTCGCTGCTGGGCATCGATCAGCAGCGACAGCAGGAGCGGTTTGGATTCCTGCTCGACGCGCTCCAGTACGGGGCGCCGCCGCACGGCGGCATTGCGCTGGGAATCGACCGCTGGGTGATGCTGTTCGGCCGCCTCGACAGCATTCGCGACTGCATCGCGTTCCCCAAGACGCAGAAGGCGACGGACTTGATGACCGATGCACCGGGCACGGTCGACGCGCGGCAACTGCGCGATCTGGCGATCAAGTTGGCGGAGAAATGAGTGGTGAACGGCGACGCCTCCCTGTGAGCCGCACAAGTTGCGCCATCGGAATAAGTTCGCCATGCTGGCGCCTGCGCATTGCGTGCGGCCGTTAGTTGACGCTCCATGGCCGTAGCGTGACAATTGGAGATGGCCCGCGCATCCGCCTCGTGCCTGGAGAGAAGCCATGCGTCGTGTTGTGAATTGCGGACGTGTTGATCGATTGCTGGGCGCCGGATGCCTGGCGGTGGCGTTTGCGGCGGGGTGTTCGACCGCTCCCGCGCCGCCGGTCGTCGCCGTGGCGCCAACCGCCGCCGCGCAGCCGGCCGTCGACAATGCCGAGCCTGCCGCGGAGAACGTGGCCCCAATCAGCGAAGCCGTCGCCGAAACGAGCGTGGCCGCCGAGCCGGTCGTCCGCGAGTCGGCCAAGCCGGTCGTCGAAGGATACGCCGCGGAAGTCCCGCCGGTCGTCCTCAGCGCTGGCCATCGCAAGCTGTGCAGAGTGTTCGTCGGCGACTCGCTGCCGCCGATTGAATTGCCGCAACTTGGCGGCGCCAGCGCCAGCGTGGAGTCGCTCGCCGGCTCCAAGGCGACGGTCGTGCTGTTCTGGACCGCGGACGCCTGGATGTCGGAAACGGCGCTTCGCGACCTGCAACGGGACGTGGCGACGGGCGACGTCGCCGTCGTGGGCGTCGCTGTCCGCGCGCCCGCCGACGCGGCGCAGAAATCCCTCGCCGCGGCGGGGGCAAAGTTCCCGCAAATGATCGACGCCGAGGGCGCCGCGCTGGCCCAAGTGGGCGACGACTTGCTTCCACGGATCTACGTGATCGACGCCCAGCGACGAGTCGCGTGGTTCGACGTCGAGTACAGCGAAGCGACCCGCCGTGAACTGCAGCAGACGCTGGCGGCGCTCACCGGCGGCGACGCGCAGTAATCGCATCAGTTGCGCCGCGGCGCCGGGGCTTCTGCGATCTTGAGCGGGCTCTGGTCTTCGTCGTTCGGAATGAACGCGCCTTCAGGACCGATGAGCCGCGTAGGCTGGTAGCCGGCCTCCTGCAGGGCCGCCCAAGCGGCGGCAACGTCGAGCGGCTTCTTGGCCTGGGGGGTGACGACGGCGGCGTCGTACTTCACGCTGGTCCGCACGCGCATGACGCCTTTCATCTTGAACAGGCGGCTCGAAACCTTTTTCGCGCATGTCGAACAGTGCAAGTCTTCGACGAAGATGATCGTTTCCTGCGGGGCCACCTTGAGCGCTTTGGCCGCGGCGGCGACGGCGGCTTCGTCGGGGCCCGCGGATTCCGCGGCGGCGATGAAGGAGGGCAACGCCGCCAGCAGGACGGCGGAAGCGAAGAGGCGAAGCATGGTGACACTCCGTTGTCAGGGTGGGGGTTGGACGGAACTAGCGCCGGACGTAGAGGCCTGTGGCGTCGACGGTGAGGATGCCGCCGGGGGCCACTTTGGCCTTGCCCTGGACGACGACGGTTTCTTTGGCCTTCAAGTCGAACAGCTCGCGCACATCGACGGGCAACACCTTGCCGTTCTCGTCGGCGAATTGGACGGCGGCGATCAACTGCGAGGCGTCGGCTGCGTTGGCGAGGCAGAACGCACACTCCTCTCCGGGGGCGTGCTGATGGCCGTGCTCTTCGAGCTCGGCGACCGCTTCGGGGTCGGCCAGGAAGAACATCGCCTGGCGCTTGGCGAACGGGAACTCCGGCTGCGACTCGGCGAACGGGTTCGGCACGCCGCCCACAAGCCCCACCAGCACCACGTCCATCTCTTTGCTCTCGTCGGCTTCGTGGACATGCTCGTGGTCGTCATGGGCGTGATCGTGGTCGGTATGCTCATCCGCTTGCTCCTCAGCTTCATGCTCGTGGTCCGCGTGCTCATCCGCTTGCTCCTCGGACTCGCCTTCATGCTCGTGGTCGTCGGCGAGCATCGCGTGCAGGTCCGGGGCTTCCTCGCCGGTGAGCGCCGTGCGAACTTCCAGCACCGTTTGGACGCCGTCGGGCTCCTCGGCCAGGGTGAGCCGCGTACGGAGCCGCTCCGCCTCGGCCGGGTCCATCAGGGGTACCGCCGCCGAGCATCCCGCCAACCACATCGCGGCCGGGACCAGCAGGAGAATTGGGCGAAGGAGGGAAGTCATGCAGTCCTCGGGGAATGCTGGAGGAGGCGGTTGGGAGAGGGGTTCGACAACGCAAAACCCGGAGAATTACGCGACGCCGACCCCGAGGGTTCGGGCATTTCCGGGGCATTATCGGTTTTTTGCCGGGATTCGCCAAGATCGCCCCGAGGGCCGCGAAATTCGTGGTAGCACGACATCCCGCCGGCCCAAGCCGCGGCCCCTTGTCGCGACAACGTCAATTCCTTGAATCTGCCCGGGAGGCCTCCCGGGCCACTCCTGCGGAGGGCGAAAAGCCATGTGCAAAAAACTCATCGTCTTGGGTCTGGGCGTCGTGGGACTCGTGACGCTCTTGGGAAGCAACCTGGGAAGCTACGTCTCCACGGCGTATCGCCGCACCGCCAGCTCAGTGAAGGAGACTGTGCCGATGGAGTTCCAGATCGACCGGGCCCGCAACATGGTCCGCGATTTGGAACCCGAAATCCGCCGTTCGATGCACGTCATTGCCAAGGAAGAGGTCGAGGTCGCGGCGCTCGATGAGCGGATCACCACGGCTGAGGAGAAGGCCGGCAAGGACAAGTCTGAAATCCTGCGGCTGCAGTCTGATCTGGAGACGGGCGACCGCACGTTCCGCTATGCGGGGCACACCTACAGCTCGGGCGAGGTGCGCGACGACCTGACCCGGCGGTTTAATCGTTTCAAGACGGCCGACGCGACGCTGGAGAGCCTACGGCAGATGCGCGACGCGCGGGCCCGCAATCTCGACGCGGCCCGGGAGAAGCTCACGGCGATGATCAGCGCTCAGCGGCAACTTCAGGTCGAAGTCGAGAACCTGGAAGCGAAGCACAAGCTCGTGCAAGTCGCCGAAGCCTCGAGTGACTTCCAATTTGACGACAGCCAATTGGCCCGCTGCAAGGAGTTGATGACCGACATCCGCTCGCGGCTGGACGTGGCCGCCAAGCTGGCCAGCGCCGACACGTCGTTCCAGGACGAGATTCCGCTCGACGAGACCGAGGCCGAGGACGTGACCTCGCAGGTGGCGGAATACTTCGACCTGGAAGGTTCGCACGACGCCGAGGTCAAGACGGCGAGCTTCGCGAACTGACGGGCGGCCAATTCTTCACCACAGAGGGCACAGAGAACACAGAGAAGGAAAGAAGCAAGGAGCGAGCCTCGCGGCAGGCAGGCTCCCACGCGACTTTCGATTGTCCTTCTGTCTCTGTGACCTCCGTGCCCTCTGTGGTTAATCCCTTCCCGGCGATCTATCCGAGCAGGACGAACAGCGATGTTCCCCGCGTGGCGTCTCCAACTTCGCAGTGCTCGCCGGGCCGTGGCCGACGGCAGGTGGGATGAGGCGGCTGAACTGCTCGCCAGCCAGTCGCTCCGCGAGTTCCTCCCCGCCAAGCAGCTCTCGCAGGAGCTGGCCGGGCGGCTGGTGGAACGGGCTCGCGACCGTATGGCCGGCGGGCAGAGCCAGGCCGGGTGGCAGGATCTCAATCAGGCCGCTCGGCTGGGAGCCGCCGAGGCCGACGTCGCCGACATTCGGCGCCGGCAGGCTGACGAGCGGCTCGCCCGCGCCATCGACCTGTTGGCTCGCGGCGACACAGCGGCTGCCAAGCTCGAGTTGGAACGGATGCACCAACGCAACCTGGGCGGCAATGAACGCCGCGCGTGGCAGATGATCGCCAATCACATCGACAACGCCGAGCAGCGAGCCGTCAAAGGCGAGTTGGCCGTAGCGATCGAGTCGCTCGAGCGCGCCCAGCGGCTGATTCCCGTCGAAACGGGCGCCGCGGTGATCCGGCAATTGGCGGAGCGCGTCGAACGGCTCCGCGGCGACGCCCCACGGCTGCTGGATCTCGATGCCCGACTGCATCGGGCGGTGACTGCCGCCGATTGGACCGACGCCCTCGCCGTGGCCGACGCCATGTTAGAATTGGCTCCCCAGCACACCGCGGCCCGGCAGGCCCGGCAACGGGCCTGGCAAGCCGTGGGAATGGAGGTGACGCGGGCGCACCGGCCGACGCCACGCTCGCCGCGGCCGTTGGGCAAGTGGCAAGCGAATGTGAGTACCCACGCCCCCAGTCGCGGCGGCAAGGCGGATACTGTGACCGATCGAATTCCCGGCAAGCGACTCGTCGCGTGGATCGACGCGGTCGGCGGATATCTCGTGTGCCTGGGCGACGAAATCATGCTCGGTCAGCCGACGGCCGACGGCTCAGTCGACGTGCCGTTCCTGGCCGACCTGTCCCGGCGGCACGCCATCATTCGCCGCGAAGGCGAAGCTTATGTGCTCACGCCGTTGCAACGCACCTCGGTGGACGGCCAAACGGTGAAAGACCCGGTCGTGCTCCGCGACAAGAGCGTGGTGCGGTTGGGCGACGCCGTCGAACTGCGGTTCCGCAAACCGCACGCCCTGAGCAACACCGCCGTGCTGGAAATCCTATCGCACCACAAGACCGAACCTGCCGTGGACGGCATCGTCCTGATGTCGGAGAGCTGCATCCTGGGCCCGCAGTCGCACAGCCATGTGCGATGCCGCGACTGGTCGGGCGACTTGGTGCTGTTCCGCCGCGGCGACGACTTGATGTGCCGCACGCACGCGCCGATCGAAGTCGACGGCCAGACGTGCGTCGGCCAGGCTTCGCTGAGCCAGAATTGCCGGATCGAGAGCGAGGAATTTGCCCTGAGTTTGGAGGAGATCTGAAAGTAGTCGACGCGACTCGGTCATTCTGAGGTCCTCGAAGAATCTAGCTAGACTCTTCGGCAGACCTCAGGGTGACAGGCATCGACCGTCACCGACTACAATGGACCTTGGCTCTCGCCGAAAGTTCCAGCCATGCCCGCACTGCTA
This sequence comes from Lacipirellulaceae bacterium, assembly GCA_044867485.1. Classification (GTDB taxonomy): domain Bacteria; phylum Planctomycetota; class Planctomycetia; order Pirellulales; family Lacipirellulaceae; genus Lacipirellula. Next base: position 11,222 of record JBIOVA010000223.1, read on the forward strand.
GAAATGAACACATCCCCCGCTGAACCTGAGCAGGCCGATCGCAAAGCCGCGATGCGGTTTCAGCACCCCAGCGGCTCGCGGCCTCTGGACGGGTACACGATCAAGCGCGGCGTGGGCCGCGGTGGGTTCGGCGAGGTGTACTTCGCGGTGAGCGACGCGGGGAAGGAAGTCGCGCTGAAGTTGATCCGCCGCAATTTGGAAGTCGAGCTCCGCGGCGTCACGCACTGCCTCAATCTGAAGCACCCGAACCTGATCGACATCTACGACATCCGCACCGACGAGCACGACGATCGGTGGGTGGTGATGGAGTACGTGTCGGGGGCGTCGCTCGAGGACGTGATCGCCCGCTATCCCGACGGCATGCCGCAGGATATGGCCGTGCATTGGTTCGAGGGAATTTGCGCCGCGGTCGCGTACTTGCATGACCACGGCATCGTGCACCGCGACCTCAAGCCGGCCAACATCTTCATCGACGAAGGCCGCGTCAAGATCGGCGACTACGGGTTGTCGAAGTTCATCTCGTGCAGCCGCCGCAGCGGGCAGACCGAGAGCGTGGGCACCGTGCACTACATGGCGCCGGAAATCGCCAACGGCCGCTACGGGCGCGAGATCGACTCGTACGCCCTGGGGATCATCCTGTTCGAGATGCTGACCGGTCATGTGCCGTTCGAGGGTGAGAGCGTGGGCGAGGTGCTGATGAAGCACCTGACCGCTGAGCCCGATTTGAGCCGGCTCGACGAGCCGTTCCGCAGCGTGGTCCGCGGGGCGATGGCCAAGGATCCCGAGCGGCGGATCGACAACGCGACAGAGATGGCGGCGATGCTCCGCGGCGTGCCGCGGCCGGCCGACGCCGAGGCGGCGATCAACGGCGCCGCGGCTTCTTACATGCCGTCGCCGCGGAAGCGGCCGCGCGGCGACTCCCCGGCGGGCGATTCTCCGGACGAACCGCAACCGCACTTGTTTCCCGGCATGCCTCCCGAGGGCCCGCCCTCCCACTGGCGCGGTTGGCGAGAGTTCATTCATCAAGACCCGGAGCCGGTGACGGCGGCGGTTCGTCGCGGGTGGCGGGGCGTGCTGGACGAGGCGCGCTACAACGAGTGGACTCCGCCCCAGCGATTCGTCGCCAAAGCGCTGATCATTATCGCGGGAATCGCCTTGATCAAAGTCTGGGGGCCCGTCGTCGCGGCGCTCGCCGTGGCGTATTTCAGCTACTTGATTCTGCGGGTGGTCGCGCGCGTTGTCACGATCCCGCCAGCGTCGAAGATACGGAGCAAAGATCCACCCTATGCGGCGATGTACGAGTCGGCCACGCCGGCGCCGCAATCCGCGAGGACTGAAACGGCGACTCCAGCATCCTTTGCCGCTTCGAGCGCGCAACCCGCGGCGCTGGCGGCGACGCTGCCGCATCCGGCTCAGGCTTCACGTCGTCCGTGGCGGCGGCGCGGGCAGGCCACGTGGCGGCACGCGGCGTATGGCGAGCTAACGGCGCGTCCCTGGCGCGATCGGATCAGCACGCTCTTGGCGTCCATGCTGCTCGCCGCGGTGATTGCGCCAACCGCTTCGTTGCTGGTCTGCCTATTTACCACCAGCGAATTTCAGGGCGAGTTGTACTTGTGGTCGGCGGTGGTAGCGACATTGGCGAGCTGGGCGATCATGATCCCCGCTCAATTGGCCGAGGGGCGCGTCGAGGATCAGGCGCCGATGCGGTTCATCCAACTCCTGGTGGGCGCTTTGGTGGGCGTGATGGCGTTTGCGGTCGCGGAAGCGATGTTCCTCAGGCTGCCGACGTACGATGACATGGCCCCGGGGCCGCACGACACGCTGACGGCGGAGATGTTGGGCACGCGGTACGATTCCCCTCTGACCGAAGCGTACCGGGCTGGTTCCGTGCAATTGCCGTTGCCGATGTTTGCCGCCTACTTCGCGTTCACGCTGGCGATCGTCCGCTGGTGGAAGCAGGGCGAATGGACGCGACCGTCGCGCGTGAGCCTGTGGACGATGGCGTGGAGCGGGGCTGTCGCGTGGATGGTGGCCCTACTGTGGTGGTTTCCGCAGCCCGTAGGCGCGCTGACCGCGGCGGTCATTTCGTTCACCGTGCAATTGGCCAGCCCCTGGCTGTCGCCCAGCCGACGAAAGGAGTTGGCCCAAGCGGCGCTTGTGTAAAGCGTTAAGTTTGGCCAAGGCGATTGCTATGGGAATCGGAATCATCGAATTGCTGGTGTTGGCCTTCTTTGTCGCCGTGATTGTTCGGGCGATCGGTAGCGGTCACGCGCCGTACTGGCTGGGTGCGATGGCCGTGATCGCCGTGGTCGTGGGACTGGGCATCGCCATCATCTATCGAATTCGCGAGGCGCCTCGACCAGCAGTGGCGTACCCGATCGACAACCACACGGAAGCCTGGGTCAACGAATCGCTCGCCCGGGGGGAGAAAGTACCCGATATGTACGGCGGCTATCCTGGAACTCGAATGACCGCGCCGCAGGCCGTGGCGGGCCGGCCCTCCGGGGTCGCTGTGCTGCTGCTCGTGTCGATCGCGGCGTTTGCCGTGTTCCACGGAATGCGTCATAGCGGTCACAGGGGTCTTCTCATCGGCGGGGCCGGCGCATCGCTTCTGCTGCTACTTGGCGGAGTCTTCGTCGCCGGCACGCGGCGGGTTGAAGTGGCAGCAACCATCGTCGAGCCAGTCGCCGAAGTTCCCATGGATGACCTCTACGAACGGATCACGCAACCGCGCATCGAATTGGAAGCAAAGTCGGAACACGACGCAACGCACGTGGCGCTCGCTTCGGCAATGGAGGATGCGGGGCATGGCGACCACCAGGAGGCGAGCGTCGAGAGCAACGAAACTGTCGATGATCCCTTCGGTGACGAGTCGGCGAAAGTCGTGCAAACGGAAGCCGGCTCGCACGAAGCCGACGACGCATTCAACCCGTCCACGGGCGGCGACGCCGGGCCCGCGGCCAAGGAAGCCGCGTCCGACGAGCCCCCGCAACCGCGACCTGTGTGGGTCGGCACGGCGCGCGAGTACGCCAACAAGGTGTGGCGAGTGCCCGTTGAAGCGGGTCCCTACCTTACCAAGACGGAATGCGATCGCTCGCTGTGGGCGGAGCTGCGCGAGGAAGTCACGCGCCGCATTCGAGAGTTGGCCAGCGAGCACATGGGCCGTGCGGTGAACATTCCCAATCTGGAAACGATGGGCCTGGGCGGCACGTTCATCGCCAACGAGTTGCTCGCCGATCGCACCTTCTACGAGGAAGGCACAGCGTCGTTCGGCGCCACGCAGACTGCGTGGGCGCTGCTGGAGTTCGACGAGAATGATGACCGCCGGTTGCTGGAGGCGTGGCAGCGCTACGCCCACCGCGACGGCATCAAAATCACCACCGCCCTCTCGGCGCTTGTACTGAGCATGCTCGGGCTGGTGTTCGGGTTGATCAAGGTCGACACCTGGACGCGGGGGTATTACACGAAGCGGTTGTTTCTCGGCGTCCCGGCGGCGATAATCGTCGTGATCGCGCTGTTGGGGATGATAGCTCCTTAGCTGTGGGAGACGTGAAACGCACCATTCCCCGCCGTGCGTTACATGCACCCCACTGCTGATATGCCGACTTCCGCCCATCCCGACGCCCTGCTGGTCGAGGCCATCCGCCGCGGCAAGCCGGAGGCGTGGAACGATTTGATCGCCCAATACGAAGGGCGCCTGCTGTCGTTCGTCGACAGCCGGCTGCGCCGCCGTTCGTCAAGCGAGGACGTGGTCCAGGAAACGTTCATCGGCTTCCTGACCAGCTTGCCGAATTACGACGCTCAGCGGCCGCTGGAAAGTTGGCTGTTCACGATCGCCAGCCACAAGCTCACCGATCACCTGCGCCGCGAGGGACGGCGGCCGGCCGTGCCGCTGTCGAGCGCCGACGGTTCCGGCGGCGCTTGGGAGCCGCCCGGCTCCGACCGACCGGCCAGCAGCATTGCCCGCAGCGGCGAGCGGCGGCAACTGGAGGACGAAGCGCTCGCCGAGGCCGTCAAGCGGCAGCTCGACGGCTGGCGCGCGGACGGCGACTGGCAGAAAGTCAAATGCATGGAGCTATTGTTCGTCGTCGGCCGCGGCAACAAGGAGACCGCGGAGATGCTCGGCGTGAGCGAGCAGCAGGTCGCCAATTTCAAGTTCGACTTCCTGGAGCGACTCCGCAAGTTCGTCAAACAGCAGCGTCTCAACGAAGATGTGTTTCCGGAGTTGAATCAATAAGAGTCCGTTGTCCGTAGTCCGTTGCATAGCGGGCCGCAGGCATCGCATGCGTACAGCGGACCACGGACAACTGACGACGGACATCCCCATGCTCTTCACCGATCCCGAACTCGACCGGTTTCTCGACGAAGCGCTGCCGCCGGAGCGGATGGCAGCGGTCGAAGCGGCGCTGCGCGACGACGAGGCCCTGAAAGCTCGAATCGCTGCGGCGGTGGGACGCCGCGACGCCGGCGTCCACTCGCTCGGGGCCATCTGGCGCCGGCATCGTTTGAGCTGCCCCACGCGCGAACAGCTGGGCAGCTACCTGTTGGGCGTGTTGGAGGCGAACCTGGAGGATTACGTGCGGTTCCACGTCGAAACGGTGGAGTGCCGCGTGTGCCAGGCCAGCATTGAAGACTTGCGCCAGCAAACAAAGACCGCGGAGCAGGGCGCCGCGCAGCAGCGACGCAGCAAGTATTTTCAGTCGAGCGCTGGGTACTTGTCGAAGGACTGAGCAGACCCACGCGCCGCGGCGCGCAGGGCGACGCAGCCTCGACCAAGCTTGGTCGAGGTTACCAACCCCCGTCGTCGACTTCGAGCGCCCCCTCGCTAATCTTCCGTTCCGCGGCCGCGATGATCTTGCGACGCAGCGTCTCCTGCGGCGGCGGCAGCACGGCGACGTCGAGGCCTGCGAGCAACTCGATCGCCCGGCCCGGCCGGTCCAACTCCATCAGGCAAATCTGCGCGAGCTTGAGCCGCACAGGCTGCGAGTCGACGGGGAAGACCTCGATCAACTCGGCCATGAGCGGCGCCGAGTCGGCCCACTTCCCGTGCTTCTGCAAGGCCGTGATCAGCCGGACGAGGTCCTTGCGGCTGAGATCGAGCGGCCGTCCCATGTTGGCGGCGCGGCGCTTGGCGGCCAGAGCCTGCTCGGGCTGGTCAATTTCGAGGTACGCGTCAAACTTGCGGCGAATCTCGAGGGCTTGCTCGTTGAAGTGGGCCGCGGCCCGTTCGGACGTGTTCTCGGCGGATTCGCGGAGGCGTTTCTTGTCGGCCCCGTACGTGCCGCTGAGCACCGAGAGCAGGTCCCAGTCCTCGCAGTCGACGACGCGCCGCTTGAGCATGACTAGCCCAATGACGGCCCCCATCGCACCGCCCATGAGGTGCAATATTGAACTGCCGGCTTCCCAGCCCGCGAGGGCCCACGAAAGCACGTCCAACCCGACGAACAGGGCCGCGAAATAGCCGACGGCGATCTCAAACGTAAACACATACCATCCCAGGAACATGAGCACCGAGAGCTGGTTGGCCGGCGCCCAAATGCAGGCCATCGCCATGATGCCGAAGATGGCGGCCGAAGCGCCGACCGAGCCCGTGGCGTACTGCAACGCGCCGGGTCCCGAGAAAATGGCCTGCTCAATGGCGGCCTGTCCGACGGCGATGCCCATGTAGCACGCCAGGAATCGCCACCAGCCGAGCTTGCCCTCGACCACCAAGCCGAACGCCCACAGAAAGAACATATTGCCGAGCAGGTGTCCCCAACTGGCATGCATGAACCGCGACAACACCCACTCGCCCGGGTGAAGGCCGGCGGCGTACTGGAGCACCCAGCCGTCGTCGGGGTTGAGATGGCCGGCCACCACGCTGCTGAACGCCAGCACGTTGATCACGATGAGCACGCCGGTGACGACCGGCAGATGGTACAGCCGCGCATCGCAGGAGTAGGGAAACATGCGGCGACTCGTCCACAATGCTGCCAGCGTCGTCCGTCAAGAAACTTCGAGAGCCGAGGACGACGCTGGCGGCTTCGTGGACGGCTCACAGCCGCATCAACTCGAGCGGCGATTGCCAGAATAATCTGGGCGGGAACAGCGCCGCCAGAGCGCCGGCCAATTGCGCATTCGACAGGCGAACCTGCCCCTTGGCGACGGCGGCCGTGAGCGACAGATTGCCCATCAGCAACGACTGGAGGGCGGGTCGGTCGCATTCGACCCACTGCTCAGGCAGCTCGCCCGTGCGCTCCCACCGCGAGCTGCGGCGGGTCAGCGTGTATCGCCACCGCTCGCCGCCCGCGGCCAGGCCCAACTCGAAGGGCCGCGGCACTCCCGCGGCGCGCGCCCGGTCGTGCCATGCCGGGTAGAATCGCTCGACCCATTTCTCGGGCGCGAGCAGCTTGACCAGCCACCGCAGGCCCGGCGACGCCGCGTCGCTGATCCACGCCCCACCCGCCGTGACCAGCAGCTCGTGCAGCGGATCGGCTGCCGGCGTGTAGAGCGAGATCGAATGGTGATCGCGGTCCATCGCGTCGCGGCACGCGCGGGCCAGGAGCTGCGTCCGAGCGACGCTGAACTCCGGCAGCGTCATCATCTCCACGACGCACGACCCGCGCACCACGGCATAACCGACGACGCGGCCCGTGATCGCCTCGTCGCCGTTGGCATCTGGGGAGTGACCGCCGTTGCCATTGCCGTTCTCAACGGCGAGCAAGATTTGGTCCTGCGCTTTCCGGCCGACGAGCCACTGCCAGGCGGCCTCGCTGCGAAGCAGCGGGCCCCACAGCTCCACGGCGGCGACATCGTAGATTTGTCGAATCGCGTCGAGTTCAAAGTGCCGCCATGTGCGGATGTGGACTTGCGGCTTGCGGCGTCGCCGGCGCGCCGCGTCCTGCGCATCAAGATGCGCCAACACCGCCCGCGCACTGGCCCGTGTGTGGCCCTGCGCGCGAATGAGGCTCCAGCCATGTTCCACGAACGACTGCGGCGCCTCGGCATGAACGAGCGCCAGCACGGCGCCCTCGCTTGCGGCGATCGACTCGGCCGAGCGCAGCAACTCGTCGGCGTAACCCGCGTGGCGGAACTCCGGCAGCGCAGCAAAATCTTCGAGCTTCACCAGCGGCACGCGCTGCCCCTCGAACCAGCCGATGTGGTTGGCGACGTGCACATGGGCGACCAGCGAGCGATCGCGGCGCACCAGCAGGCGATCGCTGGGTCGGTAGTTCGGCTCGTCGAGGCGGCTCTGAAAGTCCTCGTTGAGCTGCGCCTGCCGCGTCTCAACCAGTAGCTGCAGAACCAAGGGATGGTCGCCGGCATTGCCGGCGACGATGCGGGAGCCGTCGCCAAGATCGCGAACGCACGCCGCTTCGCCCCGGCCGTGTGCCACGGGCGCGTGCGAAAACCCACCCTCTCCGTCGCCATGCGCGTGGCGGGAGCGTCCGTTAGTCAACCCTGGGCTCCGTTCCGCGGGGGCGGACATGGGTGACCTGACCTCGAGCTCTTTGTTCCGGTAGAGGCGCACTGAGCGGGAAAGCGCCCCTGCCGGGTGTGCGCTCGCGCTTGGCATCTCTGACTGTGAGCCTATAGCGCCTCAGATGAGAAATCCAGCAAAAACTGTTCCAGGAGATCGCGCGAGAATAGGCAAAACGCGTGCTCCCGCGAATCGAGCACGCGGCTGGCCCGCGCGGCTTGGGCGGCCTCGGCAATCTGCCACTCAAGCTTTGCCCGATCGGTAGACACCCACGGCTGGAGTGCTCCGTTGGCCGCCGCGATGGCTCGATGGCGCTCAGCGGCGTTGGCCGGCGACTTGGGGACGCGCACCCAACGCGACTTATCCGCGGCCAGCAACTCGGCCTGACGGCGTTGACTGGGCGAGAAGTTTGCAAATTCGAGCTGCCGCTCCGGATGAAACTTCAAATCCCGCAGACGCCCGCGAAGGCGGCGAATCTCATCCTCGTTGCCCGGGAGGTGAGAAATCGGCAGCCGAAGCGTGCCGGAGATCGTGGCGTAGGCCGGCGGCGCAGCGCCGAAAAACCGCTCGCAAATGGCATCGGTCGCCTCGTCGTACTTGGCGCCGCCGATCCCGTGGAGGAACAGGTCGGCCACGGCCAGCCGCAGGAACATCGTGGTCACCAGGGCCCGAGACCGCAGCTTGACGCCTGCGGCCTCCCACAGGGCGAGCTCCTCGACGGCGTCCGGCGCGTCGCGGGCTCCGGATAGCGGCAGACGCCGCTCTAGGCCGTGCCGGTCGGAGACGAGCAGGCCGCCAACCGTTGGGCGAATAAATACGGGCCTGCGTCGCGGATCGGCGGTTGTCCAGATCCAGAACGGGGCCTCGTGCCAGCCGGCGTCGCTGGCGAGATTCGGAACCGGATGGGCGTGGTTGCGGATGTGATGAGCCCGCCGGTAATCGGTAAGAGCGCCGTTGTACGCCTCGACCAGTCGCGGCAGTTCGGCGAACATCGTGCATGCAAACCAGCGGAACGCGCCGGTTTGGCAAAGTTGGCTTTGCGGCAGCTCGGCGTTGCGGCATCCCCAGCCGATCTCGGCGGCGTGCCGCGCCTGGGCCAGCGAGGCGCCGACCAAGCCGGTCGCGGCGCCACGTTCGATGACAGTCGGCCACCACTGGTCGAGAAATGGCGCCGGCAGGAATTGCGACGTCGCTTCGTGGACGCGCTCGGGAAACGTCCGCCACACGCGCTCGTCGGCAATGCGTCGTTCTTCCCACGGCATGACCGGCGCGGCGGCGTCGAAGTCGACCGACGCCAGATGCGGCGACTCAACGCTGCCGCTGGGAACCAGGATCGCGGCGCTGCGGCAGACGTCGGCGTCGATCACAACGTGCAGGCCGACGCCGCCGTGTTGCACCCCGAGCGCGGCGGCCGCGAAGTTCTTGACCCACACGCCTGGATGAACGAGCCCAGGTTGATGGCCTGTAGCGATGACCGGCCCGTCGGCGAGTTTCTCCGCAACTCGGGAGTCCAAGTTGCGGCGAGACTCGGCGCCAAGGAGAGCTTCGCGGCGCGCCTGATTGGTCAGATCAGAAAGCGGGCAGCCCAGCAGCGAGAAATCGTGTTGCTTGCGCCATGCAAGGTTGGCGGCGAGCAACTCGCCCATCTCGCGCCACGGCGGCACGGCGAGCTTCTGCCCGCTTTCGGCCGGCGCACGATAGCGAGCGTACCGTTCCACGGCTTCACATCACGCGCAGACGCGCCGCTTCACGAACAGCCTTGGAACAACTCGGCACAAGAAACCACGGGCAACGAACGCGCCGGGCACTGGGAACGGCACGATTCGATGGCCCGCTCAATCACTGAGTGGTAGTACGCTAGCCGCGTCTGGGAGTCGTCCAGGGCGCCGCCGAAGCTCCGTTTTTCGTCAAGATAGATCAGCGGCACGGCAACTTCCGTAATCTTCAGGCCGTGAAACGCCGCCTGCACCCACAGCTCCAGCGGCATCGCATAGCCGTCGTCCGTGACCCGCAGCTTTTTGAGCGACTCGACGCGGTACGCCTTGAACCCGCAGAACGCGTCGGTGAGCTTGAGCCCCAACCGGCAGTTCAGCAGGTCAGTGATTTGCACGTTAATCCGCCGCCGGTCGGCAGGAGCCAGTCCGGCCGGCACCTCCGTCCCCAGGTACCGGCTGCCAGAGACCAGGTCGGCGTCGCGGCACGTATCGACGAGCTGGCCGATGCGTTGCGGCTCATGCTGCCCGTCGCAGTCGATCGTCACCAGCACGTCGTAGCCGTGCTCGGCGGCGTAATCAAACGCCGTGCGGAGGGCGGCGCCATAACCGCGGTTCTGCGGGTGACTCATCACGATCACGTCGCGGCGCTCGGCCAGCAGCTCGCGTGTGCCGTCGGTTGAACCGTCGTCGACAACCAGCACGTCCGAGGCATTGCGCACGACCTCGTCGAGAACTGCCGTGACATGCCGGGCTTCGTTGAAGACTGGCAGGGCGGTGAGGAACCGCACAGGGCGATCAGCCGGCAAGGACTTGGCGGCGGCTTGGCATGTCATAGGGCGTTGCCGATGGCGAGGTGGATTCGGGGCGAGTCTATTACGTCCCCAACTCCCCAGGTGTTCGTCGGCAATCCCTGCCCCAGGCAGCCTACGGACTCATTTTAGACAGGCGAGTTGAAGGGTCAACAAGCCCGTGGCGGCCGTCAAAATCGGCACAGATCGCCATTCGTTGGCCCTACGCCAGTCGCAGCGGATCACGCTCCTGGCGGCTGGCCCAGACTTCTACGGCGGCGAGTTGGTCGGTCAGATAATCCGCTAGCGACAGGAGCGCGAACCGTTCGCTGGCGAAGTGCCCGGCGAGCACGACGCCGACGCCGCGGGCCTCCGCTTCGAGGCAGCTATGAAACGTCAGCTCGCCGGTGACCAGCGCGTCGCACTCCATGGCCAGCGCCGCCTCGAGCAGCGAGCCACCGCTGCCGCAGGCGATGGCGACGCGCGACACGCTGCGTTCGCCATGGCCGACGATGCGCACGCTCGGGGCGGCGAGAAACTCCTTGGTCCGCTCGGCCAACTCGCCAAGCGTCAACGGCTCGCCGACCAGCCCGCATCGGCCCACGCCCACTTCCGCATCGCTGGTCGAGGGGATGAGCGGGCAGATTTCCTGCATTCCCAGTCCGATGGCAATGTGCTGATTGACGCCCGCGGAGGCCGAATCGAAGGCCGTGTGAGGGCTGTACACGGCGATCGAGTTGCGAATGAGCTCGAGCAGCAGCCGGCCAACCGTCGTCGCCGAGGTAATCGACTTGACGGGGCGAAACGGCAGTGGGTGATGCGCAACCACCAACTGGGCCCGACCTTCGACGGCCTCAGCCACGGTCTCGGGCGTGATCGTGAGACAAGTCATCACGCGGTCGGCGGGCCAGTCGGCGTCACCCACCAGTAAGCCCACGTTGTCCCACTCCTCGGCCAGCGCCAAGGGCGCAAGTTGCTCGAGCACTTGGGCGACTTCGCCGACGGTGGGCATGGGAGATGGACTCCGACAATCAAAGGAGCAGACGGCGCATCGTAAACTTTGCGGCGCGGATTGGGCAAGAGTTCCGTTACTGCTCAACGACGAACCGGTGGTTCAGCACCCGCGAGCCGTTGACCTCCTCGGCCCGTAGCCACAGCTCGGCGCCAAGGAGCTGGGCGCCGTCGGGATAACGGTAGATCTTCGTGTCGGGGCTCCCGCCTAGGCGAAAGACCTGCAGCCGTTGCCGGCGCCGGCCCGGGGCGTAGAGCAAACACTTAAAGTCGACGAGCGTCGGCGAGTGATTGACCATGCGCTGCTCGACAATGAGCGAGCCGTCCTGTTCCAGTCGCGTCGTGGTTTCCAACTCGACTTGCCCGTCGCCCACCGTCAGCTCGCGATCGACGCTGAAGCGGTACTGGCGATCGGCGTCGACGACGAAGTCACAGCGGATCGGCGCCGGGCCGCTGGAGGCGTCGAACGGCAGCGAGATGTCGAAGGGCCGCACGACGGTTTCGCCGGCGGCGAGCTTGAAGTCGATCCGCTGCGGCGAGACTTGCCAGCCTTTGGGAGCGACCAGTTCGACCGTGCCGCCCACGCCTTGCGAGAACGTATTGCGCAGCTCGATGCGATTGGGATGGGCTTTGCCAAAGACGCTGGGCACATTGAGCGAGGTGAATTGCACCGTCATCCCCCACTGGGCCACGGCGGCGTTGAGGCCCAGCACGAACTTCGGCAGCGGCGCCACGTCGATCGCCTGGCGGTCTCCGTCGCGGCGCGGTGTTTGCTGCCGCCCCCACACGTCGAGCACCCGCACCTCGCCGCCGAATTGGACAAGCTCCTCCGTCGGCTCGTCGCTCCACATGACCATCAACACCTGTCCATCGGCTGTCTGAAACAGCCGATTGTGGCTGTGCCGCGGCAACTCGATGCTGCCGAGGTACGTGGTGGCGCTCAGCAGCGAGGCGGTCGTACGCCACGGCAAGAGCAATTCGCCGGGCATCCCTTCCTCCGTCATCAGGCCCACGTCCTCGTCGAATGGCTGAGCGGCGAAAATCGCGTCGGCGCCGTTGATCTTAGCGGCGAGCATCTGCTCGACGAGGTCCCGGGCTCGCGTCTCCAGATCGTAGTCGCGTCGCGACAGCGGCTCCACGAGAACCCATCGCTGCACATGCTCCCGCGCAGGCAGTCGCAAGTACTCGGCGAGTTCCGCTCCGGTAAGGGCCGGCGACGCCCCAAACTGTTGAAACTCCCACGGGGGCCGCGACGCGCCGCTGGCGGCCTGCAGCCACTTCCAACCCAGGCCCAAGTTCACGTCCTGGCCGAAGCGGAAGAGCTTGTCGCGAAGCAGGCCGATGGATTGCTCCACATCCGACAATCGCGCGAGGCTGGCGTCGTGGTCGGCCCCCAACTGCCACCACCGCACGCGCAGCGACAGCCGCGTGAGCACAGGGTCCAACAGCGGCAGCCACCCGGACGAGTCGGTCATCAGGGCGTCGGCAATCGTGGCGTCGCGGGCCAGGCGTTTGGCCAGGTCGGAATCGGGCGGCGGGCGGTCAACGACGCCCACGACGTCGATGTTCTGTGCGGCGGCTTTTTCGGCGAATACGACCAACTGGTCGCCGAGGTGGGACTGGGACTCGCCGTACCAGACAGGCATCTTCACCCAGTTGACGGCGGCCATTGGCAGCAGTTGAGCAAGGTCGTCGAGGCTCAACGGCAACTCATCGCCGGCCAGAGACCACCCAAACTCGCCGTGGTCCGGTCGATTCAATGGCGGAATGACCGCGATGTTGACGATGCGGTGGTCGAACATGCCGCGTGAGTTCTGCATGGTGATTTGCACCTTGTAGAAGCCGTGCTGTTCGATCGGCGGGCGCCACGACGTGGACCCGGCGTAGGCGGCGCGATGGTGCTCCGTGACGCCGACGAATTCGGACGCCTTGCGGCGGCGTTCCGTGATCAACTTGCCTTGAAGCTGGACGCGGCTGCCATCCAGTTTTTGGCTGCTCGCGTCGAACAACTCGAACAAGATGTCCGGGTCGCTGTCGAGAATGCCTGACAACGAGCAGGTGACTTCGATCTCGCCCTTGTCGGTGTACACGTTCGACGGGCTGCCCGTGGCGACAGTCATGCGGGGGAGACGAGCCATCCACACATCGTCCAGGCAGACGAGCCCTTGCAGATCGGCCTTGGGCCCGGGCTCGACTGCCAGGACGATGCGGGCCGCGGCAATTCGCTCGTCGCGCGCATTAACGGGGCCAATATGCAGCATTACCCAACCATCGGTATTCGACACGACTTCGGTCGATTCGGTTTGCAGGACTTGTTCGTCGTCGTCTAGGAACTCGATGCTCACGCGGGCGCGGGCGTACGTCAGTTCGCGGACGAGCATGCGGCACTCGGCCTTGTAGCTGAAATTGTCCGAGACGGTGACAACCGGACTTTGGAGCCGGGCGCCGCCGCCGTCGACCTGCACCGCCAAGCAGCGGTTGGCGGGTTCGATGGGGTCGTCCGCCATCTCGACCGCCACATAATGCGGCAGCCCCGGGCCAAGCGTACGGCGCCAGTTGTCCGGCCAGTTGTCGTAGTTGACGTCCCAGGGACGATCGAACTGGCAGTCGAAGATGGCCACCGCGTCCGGGTGCCGCGACTCGCTGTGCGGCGGCGCCGCAACGGCTAGAATCAGCAGCGGAAGAATCATGTTCATGCTGGCCGCTGAGTGGGGATCCAAGTGAGCGTTCTGGAGAGTACTGGTGAGTAAGTGAGTAGGTGGGAGAATGCACAGAGATGCCAGCGTTGCCCACCCGCTCACTTACACACCTACTCACTCCACACCCGGAGAGTCTGCCGTGATTGGCGCCCGAATTGCCATTCAAACCCGTTGCCTGGGGCTTCCGCTTAAGCAAGCATTGCACGCTGCCGGGCGGCTCGGGTGCGACGGCGTGCAGATCGACGCCCGGGCGGAGATTGCCCCGAGCGAACTCTCCGACACGGCCGCCCGTCAACTGCGGAAGATGCTGGATGATCTGAATCTGCGGGTCGGATCGGTTGCGTTCGGCAGCCGCCGGGGTTACGCCAACTCCCAGGACCTGGAGCGGCGACTTACAGCCACCGTCGACGCCATGCGGATGGCGTCGCGCATGGGGGCGAGAACGCTCGTGTTCGCGATGGGGCCGCTTGCGCTGCCGGGCGCGGCCGAGCGGGGGACGCTGGTCGACGCGCTCACGGCGCTTGCCGCACAAGGAAGTCGCTTGGGCGTGCAACTCGCCGCTCAATGCCCCGAAGCCGACCCGCGGGATTTGCTCACGATTCTCGAAGAGTTGCCCGCAGGACTGATGGGCGTCGACTTGAGCCCCGCCGACTTGATTCGCAGCAGACGCCAACCTCGCGAGTTTGTGGCGACGCTCGGACCGCACATCGTCCACGCCTTCGCCAACGACGCCGTGCGCGGTCTGGCCGGCGCGGCGGCGGTCGACGTGGAACTGGGGCGCGGCTCGGCCGACGCGCCGGAACTCTTGGCCGCGCTGGAAGAGTTCAACTATCGCGGCTGGATCACGGTGGAGCGGCGCAACGCGCCACGGCCGGTCGACGCCTGCGCGGACGCGGTGGCGTTCTTGCGCTCGTTGTGAGAGTGGCGCGCCGTTCTCCAAGAGAAGGCAGGACGAGTGGAGCGCTGGTCGGTGCTCCCCCCTCACCCCAATCCTCTCCCACAGGGAGAGGGAACCTATGTCGCGCCTACTTCTTGCGATGGCGGATCTTGGCCCGCATCCGCCGCTTCTTGCGACCGAGCTTGCGCCGCCCTTTGCCTGACTTTTTCGTACCCAAGGGAAACTCCGCGTGAAGGACTGTTCGGGTGCACGCCCGGCGCCGCGCCGCCATCATGCGCTTCGCGCACCCGTGCTTTGTGAGTGGGCGATACAGGGCTCGAACCTGTGACCCCCAGCTTGTCGAGCTGGTGCTCTAACCAACTGAGCTAATCGCCCGTGCCTCGGGGTGCTGGCGCCCCCGGAAGGCAATCTCGCATCTTACCAGCGACCGGGCGGTAGGGGTAGGGAGTCGCGCACCGCGGGAGAACGCCGTTTTCCAAGTCACCCCGAAGTCCGCCGAGGGGTCCGCCCGCAAATCGGCAATCCGGACGCCGCGGCGTGACATGATTTGCGCTGCCGTGCGCCACCGCCTCGCCACGAGCGGCCATGCTGGCGCCCCTTCATCCGCCGTTCCAACCGTCCTTGTCAAAGTTTAACAATTCGGCTCTACTTCCCCGTTACATCGGTCCTGACGGACCCCGCGTCTCGGTGAGTCGGAGCCCCGGCGGACTCGACGGATCGAGCATGATGGAGCGTGGACGGGCAACTCATATGCGATTTGCTTGGCGGCAACAAGAGAATACGGGCTGGGGCGAACTGATGTGCTTCGTCCTGGTTTGGGCGGTCGGACTGGGCGGGCTGTGGCTGGACTACGCCCACAGGTCGAACGTTCGTCCCGGCGACAAGGTCGCCGTGAGCGGCGTTGGCCGGTCTCCGGCCAACGCCAATCTCGACTGACGCGCGGCGTCGGTCGCGCTCAGGCACGCGCTCCGCTGCGCGTGGCGGCCCAGCGAGATACGCCAACCGGAAGAGTTCGCAAGTTTCAGTCCGCGCGGACTTCGACGTCGCCTTCGCCCGGCGCCGACACGCCGGCGTCCACCTCGTCACGGCTGTCGCTCGGTTGACGGCGGCGCAGATACAGCTTGATCGGCACTTCCTCGAAGTTCATCTGGTCGCGCACAGCTCCCAGCAGGTATCGCTGGTAAGGCTTGGCGATCGCCTTCGGCTCGTTGCAGAACAACACCAGTGTGGGCGGCTGCACGCCTACCTGTGTGCCGTAGAAAATCTTGGGCCGGCGGTTCTGGTACAACGGCGCGGGGTTCCGCTGCACCGCGTCGCGAAGCATTCGATTGAGCTGCCCCGTGGTGAGCCGTTGCCGCGACTGCTTGAACAACATTTGGGCGTGGTTGAGCAGCGCCTTCACATTCTTCCCGGTTTTGGCCGTGATAAACGCGATGGGCGCGTAGCGCATCGTGCGGAAGGTGTCGTTGAGGTAGCGCACCCATTTTTCGGTAGGCATCGTCTTGGCCATAACGTCCCACTTGTTCACGACGAAGATGCACGGCTTGTATTCTTCGCCGATGTACTCGCACAGTTGCTGGTCGACCTTGCTGATCCGCTGCGTCGCGTCCAGGAACAGCAGCACGACGTCGGCCCGGCGGATGCTGCGGTGCGCCCGGTGGGCGCCAAAGAAGTCGATCGACGCCCCACGACTCTTCGTACGACGGATGCCCGGCGTGTCGATCGCGACAAACGCCTTGCCGTCCAATTCGAACCGCACGTCGACGCTGTCGCGGGTCGTGCCGGGGATCTCGCTCACGATCATCCGCTCCGCCTGGGCCAGCGTGTTGACGAATGTGCTCTTGCCGACATTGCGACGGCCGACGATCGCCACCTTCATTTCCGGCTCGGCGCCGGGCTTGCTGTCATCCGACTCCGGCGGCAGCCGCTCCAGAATCATGTGCAGCAGCACCGACCGGTTGCGATTCTGCGTAGAGCTCACCGGCACGATCTTGCCGCGGCCCAGGCGGTAGAAATCGGCCGACGCGGCTTCAAGCTTATCGTTGTCGGCCTTGTTGGCGATGCACAGCACGGGGACGTCGACGTTCCGCAGGCGACGCCCCACCTCCTCGTCCAGCGGCGTGAGACCTGACTGCGCATCGACGACGAACAGAATGACCGAGGCGGCGCTAATCGCCGTTTCGATCTGCTCCTCGATGTGACGCGTGAGGTTGTCCACGTCTTGAATGCCCATGCCGCCCGTGTCGACGAGTTCGAAGTACCGGTCCTCGTAGGACATGAGATACTCGACGCGGTCGCGGGTCACTCCGGGACGGTCTTCGACAATCGCCAGGCGCAGGCCGGCCAGCCAGTTGAACAAGCTGCTCTTGCCCACATTGGGCCGGCCGACGATGACGACTTGGGGAACGGCCATGGGGAGCAACGGGTCGACGGGGAGAGGCTGGCGGCGAGGGACTCTCCATGATAGTCCGCGGCGCGGCCCCGTTGTAGCCACGCTACGGGAAGCACTCGGCGCCTGCTACACTTGTGGCTTTGCCCCGGACCATTGGGATCGCGATCATGTCGACAGGCGCCAGCGATGCGTTGCGCCAAGCCGTGCGCCAGCAACTCGAAAGCCTGCAAGCGGCGGGAGTGCAGCAATTGCCCAAGGGGCGGACGTGTGCCGCAGCAAGTTTCGCGGAGCCTGCCGAAATGGCACAGAGCGCGGAAACGCCCACGCACGCGGCGGCGCCAGGGGATAGCTTGTTCGAAGCCATGGACGAGGAACCGACTGTGATTTCGAAGGCGCCCACCCTTGAGGTGCTTCAGCAGGAAGTGGCCAGTTGTACACTGTGCGGCGAGCTCGCGGCGACCCGGACGCAGACCGTGTTCGGCGTGGGCAATCCACGGGCGCGGCTCTGCTTTCTCGGCGAAGCGCCGGGCGCCGACGAGGATCGTCAGGGCGAGCCCTTCGTCGGCCGCGCCGGACAATTGCTGAACAAGATTCTCGAAGCCTGCCGGCTGCGGCGCGAGGATGTCTACATCCTGAATATCTTGAAGTGCCGCCCGCCGGGCAATCGCAACCCGCTGCCGGAGGAGGCGCAGAATTGCCGGCGGTATCTCGATCGACAGCTCGAGTTGATCGGCCCCGAGTTCATCTGCTGTCTCGGCGCCGTGGCCGCACAGAATCTCCTGGCAACGACCGAGGCTATCGGCCGGATGCGCGGCAGGGTGCTTGCCTATCGGTCGATCAAGGTCGTGTGCACATATCACCCGGCGTATTTGCTGCGGAATCCGTCGGCCAAGAAGTACTGCTGGGACGACATGAAACTGCTGATGCGCGCCATGGGCACGCCGGTGGATTGAGTCTCGTTCGACGACATGCAATTGTCATTCTGAGGTCTGCCGAAAAATCTGGCCTGCGTTAGTTTGGAGGCCGCCGTTCAGGGACAACCAAGATTCTTCGGCGGAACTCAGAATGACTGACTTGGCAGACATTTGACCAAAATCGCTCCCGTTTTCTGCTAGCTTCCCGGCAGCCTAGGGCAACATTGCCGGTCGTATGGGTAGTGATTCGGTCCTGGGAACAAGTCGGGGCGAGAACGCTCGCAAAACTATTCTCATGGGCCTTCCCCGTTGATACAGTCGAGGAAGCGACGCCGGACAGGCTCCACCGAAGGCGTCCTTGCGCTCGGCGTGCATTTGGTTCGGCGTCCTTGTCGCCAAGGATGGGGTCGCGGGGCTCGGAACCTGCGGCGATGTCTGGAGGCTGTTTCCTGGGCGGATGCAATGATGTTTTCCAACTCCCCGAGTTCCGACGACGTCGAACACCTGATGCGAAACGCACAGTTGCGCGACGCTCTCGAACCGCTGCTCGACGAATCCATCGGTCGAGTCAACGTCGAGCTGATGACGACCGGCGCCGAGAACGAATTCTTGCAGTCGATGCTCGAATGGGAGCGGGCGCCCATGCTCCCCATCTGCGAGTGGTTCCTGCCGAAGCTGGAGCTGCCGCATCCCGACGATCTCACCGACGACCAGATTCGCGACCGGCTCTACCAGACGATCGGGCGGATGTTCGAGAAGCACATCGTACTCGACTTCACCGATCACCTCACCGACCGGCAGCTCTACTGCCTGATTTACCGCGACATTCTGCCGTCGCATGAGAAGATGATCCAGCGGCAGAACAATTATCTGCATTGGGACTGCGCGAGCACCGAGGGCGATCCGGAGGCCTGGCTCCGCTATTACGCCAGCGACGAGGAACGGCAGGCGTGGGCCGAAGAAACCGACGGCGAGCTGCCGCCGATCGACGACCCGCCGTTCCCCCGCGACCTTCCCCGCGCTCCTCTATAAAGCCGCGACCGCTGGCCGCGCTCCGCGCAATTGCGTCGCTGGTCGTGCTCCGGTCTACAGCAGCTCCGGCCACAGGGCGTCGCTGACGAACAGGCCCTCGCGAGTGAGGCACACGCGCTCGGCGTCGTCTTCCAGCAGCCCCAGCGCCGCGAACTTTGTAATTTCACGCCCGGCGAGGGCGTCGACGTCGTAGCCCGTCTTGCCGGCAAACTCCCGCTTGTCGACGCCGCGTAGTCGCCGCAATCCCAAGACGAGCCGTTCGCGGGCCCGGCGTTCGGGCGGCAGTTCCTCGCGATCGGCGGTCGGCGACTGGCCCGATTCGATGCACTTCAGGTACGCCAGCGTGCTGCGTTGGTTGGTTTCCCGCACGCCCGCCACATAGCGCGCCGCGCCAGGCCCCGCGGCGAAGTACTCCTCGCCTGCCCAATACACCTCGTTGTGCCGGCTGCGACGGCCAGGCCGGGCGAAGTTCGAGACTTCGTAGTGTTCGTACTCCGCAGCCGCCAGCGCATCCATCGCCTCGGCGTACATCGTTCGCTGGAGTTCCTCGTCGAGCTCCTGAACGCCGCCGCGATCTCGCGCGGTGGTGAACGCCGTGCCCCGCTCGTAAGTGAGACCGTAGGTGGAAATATGGTCGGGCGCCAGCGACACGGCGTCGCCCAGGTCTTTCCGCCAGGCGGCGAGCATTTCACCGGGCGCCGCAAAGATGAGGTCCAGTGAAACCTGCATCCCGGCGTTTTTCACGAGCTTGGCCGCACGCTCGGCAGTCTCGCGCGTGTGATCCCGGTCGAGCGCCTGCAGTTTGTCGTTGTTGAACGACTGCACGCCGAGGCTGATGCGCGTCACGCCATGGTCCGCCAATATTCGCAAACGCTCCGGCGGAAGGCTCTCCGGGTTGGCCTCGACGGTCCACTCGCCACCCTCAACCAACGGATGGGTCGCGAGCACGACCTCGCACAACCGGCTGAGTTGCCGCTCGTCGAGTTGGCTCGGCGTCCCGCCGCCGAAGTAAAGGGTGTCGACCGGTCGCGGCCCGCCGAGCCAACTCAACTCGACGGCTAGCGCATCAAGATACGCGTCGACCAGATCATCCCGACCCGCGATCACCGCAAAGTCGCAATAACCACAGCGGTGCTTGCAGAACGGCACATGGATATACGCCGAACGCGGCGGCGAAAGGCTCATCCCGGCATTGTAAACGCCTTTCCCCCGCTTAGCCCCCGGTCGCCTCTTCTGAAGACGCGACCGGGGATTAACTGCCTGACTCACGCAGCCGCATGTACAACTCCTGCACCGCCGTCATACAGCAGCGGCCGTCGGCGGCGAGCGACTCGCAGCGGGCGTCCGGCAATTTCGACTTGGCCAAGAGTGCGCGGATGCGAGCCGGAACGCCGTCGCGGACATCGGCTTCAACGTCGTCGTAGCTGAGGCCGAAGCACGCGCAGATCGGGGCGCTGAGGTTGTACGGGTAGATCGGTCCTTGCAGTTCCTCCACCAGGACGACCGCCTCGAACAGGTTGAAGTACGCCACGTCGCAGCGCAGGAAAGCGCAGAACCACGCTGAGTCGCCGAGCTTGTTGCGCGATTCGGGGCGAATGTGCGCGTCGAGCGGCCCGTGCTCGACCGGCAATCCCAGCGCGCCGCAGCGCGGGCAAAATGCCCGGCCGTCGAAATCGGGCTCGCGGACAAACGCCTTATTCATGGGACGTTGCTTGGCGCCAATCGGCGCCGCTGACGGGCATCATCGCGTGTTTCCGCAAGACGACAATTGGTCACTTGCCAACGACCGCAAAACTTCAACTTTCCGCTTTTCGGCGTCACTCGCCTTTTTTTTGGTTTTCTTCCCGCCGGATTTTGGTAAGAGTACCAGATCGGACGACGAAGCGACGAGGCGGCAACGCGGCGAATCACTGGAGATCAGTTCGGAAGCCGCCTTCTTCATGCTCTCCTCATGGGGGCGTGTTATTAAGTCGCCATACGTTGCGGGCATGGGACGCCGCCGAATGATGGTGCGCCCTCAGCGATCAGCCCTCCAGAACGAATTTCGACCCGAATGATCCGGTCACCGGGAAAGCAACCTCCCGATCGCCGAATCCATTGAAAACGCATCGACTTCACGCACTGCCACGCATCATCGAGGAAACTTTGAGATGAGAACACTGAGACACGCCTTGGCAACGTTGGCTATTGTCGGCGCCCTGTCGGTCGACCGCACGCACGCGGATCCGCCCGCGACCAGCGATCCCAACGGTCGGCTCATCGCGGGCTTTGACGCGCCGGGGCAATTTCCGACAGGCGTCACGGCGGCCAACGTGAACATTCAGCCGCAGTCTGGGGCCGAGTTTGACGGCGCCGGCGAGGACGTGCTGAGAATCCAGTTTCCTGCCGCCGGCCCTATTAAGTGGACTTCGTCGCGGGCCAACAGCGGCGACACCGCCTTGTCGATCGGTCCGGCGCAACCGGCGAATGCGTTTTCTTATCCGGAGAACGGCTTTGTCGACAACTTCCAAGCGATGAACGCCAACGCGGATCCCATCAATCCCAACTCGACCGACCTGACGACATTGGCCTGGCGGGTGAGCAATGTGACCGGCGCCCTGTTCGCGTCGACGCGTCACAACGGCGTGAACGACGGATATTTGACCGGCGGCGCTCCCGTTGGAACCATCTACGGCACGTCCTATTTTGCGATCACCGGGGCCCAAGGCTGGGGATTCCGGATGACGGACGGCGAGTTTCAAAACGGCGGAAACGGTTCGTCCGATCTGGTGACCGGCGCTGTGGGCTCCGGCGGCGGGCTCCACGAAGCTTCGTTCAACGTGGCGACCTCATATTTTTCGTACGAACAAGGCTGGCAGGGAGCCTGGGTTCAAGAGTATCCGGGCGTGGACGGCGAAGCCACGTTTGACAGCGCCGCGCCCAACTTGCTCCCCTCGACCGTCAACTGGACGAACGGCACAGCCGCCATTGCTCTCCCTGGCGTCAATTCGGCGAGCGACGGCATGCTGTTCGTCGCTCCCTCGGACGGCGGCAGTCAGACCCGCCTCGCCGCCGCCTTCCCCAACGGCAACGGCGGATGGACCGCGAACGTGCGATTTGACGAGGACGCCGACACGACTGGCCAGACGATCCTCACGTCGGGCAGCCGATTCCAATTCTTGTATGTGCCCTACGATGCGGAGAACCTCATCGGCGGCCATGTGGCGGGCGCCACCGGCAACCCGATCAACTCGGCGGGCGACGCGCAGTTTGACATGGCTCGCACGGCGTCCGGCAATTACGCGCTGACTGTGTACGAGGCGGACGGCGTGACTAAGAAGGACGAAAACGACGGCATGTTGATACTCTCGGTCGCCGACGACATGCCCGGCAATCCCACGCTCGCCGACCGCACGTTCTTGTCCTACCAGTACGACAGCGGCAACGGCAACTTCATCATCCAATCGCGCGAATTGCTGGCCGTCTTCTCGGGTTCGGACGACGCCTTCGGCAATGACTTTGAGCTGCGCGATTCGGATTTCTATTTCGCGTGGGTCGACTTCGCCAATCCGCTGTCGCTGGCAACGACTCCCGGCGACTTCGACGGCGACGGCGACGTTGACGGCGACGATCTCGCCGACTGGCAAGACTCGTTCGGCGTCGACGACGGCGCCGACGCCGATTCCGACGGCGACAGCGACGGGGCCGACTTCCTCGTCTGGCAGCAAAATCTTGGCACGGGGCTGCCGGGCGGACCGGCCGCGGTCGTCCCCGAACCGGGGTCGTTCGCCATGATCTTCCTCGCCGCGGCCGCGCTGGCGGCGGCGAAGCGCATTGGCTGAATCGGGGGGGTTCGGCCAACAACGAATGTCCCGCTGGTTGGGGGGGCATTCGTGATGTTCGAGGAGTCCGCGCCTGAGAGTCCCGTCGCAGGCGCGGACTTTTTTTGTTGCGCGTCCGTCGAGCGCGGGCGGAAGGCCGAGGGCGGCAAGCGGGGGTCAGGTGGGCAGGGGCTTGGGGATTGCGGCACTGAACGAAAAACACGTTTGCGCGGACACAATTCGGGGATTCTGTCCGCGCGCGCTTGGCTCTGGCATGGGAAATCTCGGGATTCTTGGTTGGCGGAACCGGACAGAATTCGGGGCAATTCTGTCCGCTCGGGGAGAGGTCTTTGCGGACAGTATTCATGGGGCGTTCTTGAGGCACTCGCTGCGAAGAGGACCAAGGAGGCCAAGGGGACCACGTAGTGGTTTGGCCGAGGCGCTCATGTTGTTCAACTCGCTCACGTGATTTTGGTGAGCGCCTCGGGGCCGACGGCCTGGTTGGGACGCCGTGCGGGCGTACCGTCTACGGCGACGCGGCGCGGCGAGCGCGTGCGCACGGCAAAGGGGCGGGGCAAGATTTCAAAGAACGGGCTGCCGGGGCTGTCGTCTCCGGACTTCCGGTCTCCAGCCTCAAGTCTCCGGGCTTATTCGGCTTTGCACCTAAATTCGGGCTAAACCGCAAGCAATTGCGACAGCATTGCCTGACAGCTCGCTGATTTAGCGGCTTGACTTGAATTTAGGTGCAAAGTCGGGCTTATTCTGAACACCTGTACCCTTAGCACAGGTCGTGGCACAAATTCAAGAGGCGACGAGATATTCTTGCCGGGATCGCGGGGATTAGCCCCTCGGCTCGCGGTAGGAACGGATGCGAACGCGCGGGTATCCGCACTGGCGCGGCAACCGATAGTGAGATATTAAGACTGGCGACGCCGCCACTGCTGGCGCCCCTTGCGGGAATCCTCATGCGGGCGATGCGGCTTGGCCGATATTGCGCATGGCCCGCCAAGGCGGCGCAGGCGCTTGTCTTGGGGCATGTCTTTTCGTCGTTCTCGTCGGTTCGCTTGGGGGGATTCGCGTCATGGCACGTCCGCGCGCCACCGTGGCGTTTGTGCCGCGCGAGGTGTTCAGCACCACGCGGCGGTCGCTCGAAACGCTCTACGAGCGTACTCGCGAGCCATTTGAGCTGGTATGCATCGACGGCGGTTCGCCGTCGGAGGTGCAACAATATCTTGAACGCGAAGCGCGGGCCCGGCAGTTCACGCTGGTTCGCACGGACGGTTACGTCACGCCGAACCAGGCGCGCAATCTGGCTGTGCGGCACGTGCGCACGCCCCACGTCGTCTTTGTCGACAACGACGTACTCGTGACCGAAGGCTGGCTCGACGCACTGGTGGACTGCGCCGAGGAGACTGGAGCTTGGGTCGTGGGCCCGCTGTATTTCGAGTTCCTTCCGGAAGGCCGGCGGCTGCACATGTTCGGCGGCGAGTGCCGCATCCTCGTCAATCCAGCCGGCCAGTGCGTGTATTACGAGCGGCATCATCACGCTCACGCGTTGCGGGCGGACGTGACGGAGCCGCTGGTCCGCCAAGAGACGGAGCTCATCGAGTTCCACACCGTCCTCGTCGCCATGCAGGCGTTTCGCGAGTTGGGCCCGCTCGACGAGGGCCTCTTGTGCAACGCGGAGCACGGCGATCTCTGTTTGCGCGTGCGGAATGCGGGGCACACCGTGTACCTGGAGCCGACGTCGCAAATCACTTACGCCCCGCCAAAGCGGCTGGAAGACGCCGATCGCGATTGGTTTCTGCTGCGGTGGAGCGAGGCGTGGGCCGCGGCGACGCATCGACGGATCGATGAAAAATGGGGCCTGACGCCGGGCAACGGCGAAACGCGGCGCGCCCGCTCGTGGGTCGCCGATCACCGGCGGTATCGGCTGCTGTGGCTGAACACGCTGCGGAAGTGGATCGGGCCGAAGTGGGCCAAGTCGTTTGAGAAGCGGCTTGTGGCGCCGCTGGAAGGGGCGCTTAACAGGCGAAAATACCCGCTCGCGAACTATGGGACGGCGCCGAAATGTGAGCCGCGAGTCGTCTATCAACCGCCGCGCGTCGCCGCCGAGGCAGCCTAAGTCATCAAGGCATGTCGCACCATGAGAATCTTTGACGCAAAGCGTTCGTCCGACGCCCGCAACGAGTCCTTCGGCGCCGACGCGGACGATGGCCGAGTCTGTGTGATCATCCCGGTGTACAATCGCCGGACCATCCTGCTCGAAACGCTGCCTTTCGTCCTCAGGCAGACGCTGCTTCCCGCCCAGCTGGTGATCGTTGACGACGGTTCGACGGACGGGACGGCAACCGCGGCCGAGGCGTGGTTGGCGAAACAGCACACGACGATTCCGTGGGAGGTCGTTCGCGAGCGGCACGTGTCGGCCGCCCACGCCAGGAGCGTTGGTCTGGAAATCGCCGAGCGCGCGCCGCTCGTCGCATTTCTTGATTCCGACGACCATTGGCCCGCGGACTTTTTGGAACGCGGATTGGCGGCGCTGCAGGCCAATCCCCGCGCGCTTGCGGCCGTGGCCGACCGCCGATTTGTCGATGCCGACGGCGAAATCTTGGAGGAAGACGATTGTCGATCGCTGGTTCAGAGTCCGATCGAGTGGTTTTTTCAGAACGGCGCCGGCGTCGCGTCGTGCTCGCTCTTGAGGACGGACGCGGTGATGGCGGCTGGCGGTTGGCCAACCGACGTCGAGAGCGCCGAGGACGCCATCCTGTTTTGCGAAATGGCGCTTGCCGGGCCGTGGGTGCACATGCCGGGTGCGCCCGTCGAGTTCCATCTCGGCTCCGCCCAGGCCCGCCGCGAGGAGCACAACCTGAGCCGGCGAAACGCCGACAGCCACCGGCGGTGGGCCGAGGTGTTCGAGTTGATTTACGGGCGCGTCTGTGCGGCGCGGCACGAGTTGCTTCACGGCGAGTTGCATCGTTCGTTGGCGCAGCGGTGGTACTGGGCCGGCAAGCAGCTCTTCGCGCTGGGCCGTGCGGACGAGGCCCGCGCATGTTTTCGGCGGGCGATCTCTTGGCAGCCCACGTTGCTCCGCGCCTGGCGGCGATTGGCGGTCAGCGGCGCGGCCCGATGGGCCGGGACGCTGGGCCCACGCAAGGGTCTGGCCGAGAACCGGCGTCTGGCGGGGTGAGGTTGGTTCCCCGCGCCCTCGTAGCGAAGTTCGCAAGTCGGCAATCGCCCCGCACCAGGGTCGCTTGCCGGGATTCGGTCGCGACCTTTATAATCCCGTTTTGGCGGCGACGCGTTCGCGCTGCGCTCACCCCCACGGGGGAGGCGGGCGCCTCGCGGCCCTACCCCCAGCCTCGAGCCCCGTCCTTTCTTCATGCCGCTCGACCTACCGCCGTTGGTGGTCTATGCCCTGGTGCTGGTGGGCTTTGTGGCGACCACGCTCGCTGCGGCCCACATCGTGGGGCCGCGCAAGAAGACGCCCGTCAAGCAGATGCCCTACGAGTCCGGCATGGACCCGGTGGGCGACGCCCGGCAGCCGTTCAACGTGCGGTTTTATCTGGTTGCGATCCTGTTTTTGGTGTTCGACGTGGAGCTGCTCTTTCTCTATCCGTGGGCGGTCAGTGCGTACGCGGACGAGGGAGGCATCCCGAAGGAGCTGCGCGGCGCCGTGTATGGCGTGATGCTGGTCTTCGTGGCCACGCTGGTCATCGCCTACGTGTACGCCTGGCGGAAAGGTGTGTTCCGATGGCGGTAGCGCTGCCGGAAAACGTGTTCCTGACCAAGCTGGACGCCGCCGCCAACTGGGCTCGCTCCAACAGCCTGTGGCCGATGCCGTTCGCGACGGCGTGCTGCGGGATCGAATTATGGCTACTGCGGCGTCCCGGCACGACATCGCGCGGTTCGGCGCCGAGGTGATGCGGTTCAGCCCCCGGCAATGCGACCTGTTGATCGTCGCCGGCCGCGTGGTGATGAAGATGCTGCCTGTGCTGCAGCGGATCTGGCTGCAGATGCCGGAGCCGAAGTGGTGCATCTCGATGGGCGCCTGCGCGTGCACGGGCGGCGTGTTCGACACCTACGCGGTGGTGCAGGGGGTCGACCGGTTTATCCCTGTGGACATGTACGTGCCGGGCTGTCCGCCGCGGCCCGAGCAGTTGCTCGCCGCGCTGATCGAGATGCAGGCGAAGATCATGCGGACCGGAACGGTGATGGGCACGGAGTTTGACGAACGGACGACGCCGACGGGCCCGCCGCCGTTCGATCTCGACGAGTTGCGCCGCCGCCGCGAAGTGACGCCGGTGGCGGGGCTCGAAGTGTACGAGACGCCGAAGTTGAATTGACCACTTAGCCCCCGGTCAGTGACCGGGGGCTAAATGGGACGCACGCTCAAACCCAAACGATGCCCGACCTCGATGCAATCATCGCCGACGTTCGCCACCGGTTTGGAACCGACGTGGGCGAGTCGTCGTTTCGCGACAATCGGCGGTTGACGGTTGTCGCGGAGATGCTGCATCCGCTGCTGGAGAATCTGCAGAAGCAGCACGGTTTCGACACGCTCATCGACGTCACGGCGGTGGATTACTTGGAATACCCCGACGCGGTGCATCGGTTCGGCGTGGTCTATCCGCTGCTCAACACGGACGCCAATCTGCGGCTGATCGTGAAGACCTTCGTCGATCTGCCGCAGCCGGAGTTGCCGACCGCGACCGACCTATGGCGCGGCGCCGATTGGATGGAACGCGAGGTCTACGACATGTTTGGAATCGTGTTCGTCGGCCACGGGGACCTGCGACGCATCTTGATGCCGGACGAATTCACGGCGTTTCCCCTGCGGAAGGATTACCCGCTCAAAGGCTATGGGGAGCGGCACAATTTCCCGGTGATCACGCGGGCGGAGAGTTAAGCACCCCTTGGCGGCAATTTGCCCTGAGCTTCCGCTCCGGGCTGTGAAAAATTTCACAAAGTGACAGAATAAGGGCCGAAAACTGACGGCAGTCGCTTCCTCCGACCTCCAGCCTACAGCCTTCCGCCCCATGCCCCTGACCCTCGCCGAAACTTCGCCGCCGGACGACGTCGAACAGGAGTACCTGTGGACGCTCAATTTCGGCCCGCAGCATCCGGCGACGCACACCACGCTGCGGCTGGTGCTCACGCTCGACGGCGAGAAGGTCGTCGACGCCGTGCCGCACATCGGCTACCTGCATAGCGGGTTCGAGAAGCTGGGCGAGCACCTCGACTTTAATCAGTACGTCACGATCGTCGACCGGATGAACTACATCTCGCCGCTGGCCAACGAGATTGCCTGGCATCATGCGGTTGAGAAGCTGCTGGGGATCGAGCTCACGCCGCGGTGCAAGTACCTGCGGACGATCCTTGCCGAGTTGATGCGGCTGCACGATCACCTGCTCAACGTCGGCGCCATGGCGCTCGATCTGGGGGCGTTCACGGCGTTTCTCTACGCCTTCCAGCAGCGGGAGATCATCTACGATCTCGTCGAGTATGCGTCGGGGCAGCGGTTCCACTCCAGCTACACGCGCGTCGGCGGCGTGCTGTTCGACGTCAATCTCGATTGGGTGCAGAAGGTTCGCGACTTCGTGAAGGGCTTCGAGCCGGTCCACGCGGAGCTACACAAGTTGCTCACCCGCAATCGCATTTTCATGGATCGCACCAAGGGCATCGGCGTCCTCACCACCGAGGCGGCGAAGAACTGGAGCATTACCGGCCCGATCGCACGGGCCAGCGGCGTCGTGCGGGATATCCGCAAGGACGAGCCGTACCTCGCGTATGCGGACATGGACTTCCAGGTGATCTGCTCGAAGGCCGGCGACAGCTATGCCCGGTATCTCGTGCGGATGCACGAGATGTTGGAGAGCGTGAAGATCATCAACCAGGGGGTCGAGAACATCCCCGCGGGGCCGGTGAATATTGCGGCGACGACCGACGCCGTGCTGCCGGCCAAGCCGTCGGTGTACCGCAGCATCGAGGGATTGATCCAGCATTTCGAGGTGCTGATGCCCAACCGCGGCTGGGATGTGCCACACGACGAAATTTACGCGGCCACCGAGTCGCCCAACGGCGAGCTGGGCTTTTACCTGGTGGGCGACGGCACGCCGCGCACCTACCGGGCGCGATGCCGACCGCCGTCGTACATTCACTTCGCCGTGTTCCCGCACCTGGCCCGCGGGCACCAGCTCAGCGACGTCGTGGCGATCCTCGGCAGTCTCAACATCATCGCCGCGGAGCTTGATCGATAGGGCGACAAATGAGAAGAATCTCACGCAAAGGCGCAAAGGCGCAAAGAAGATCGCAAAGCAATGCAATGCAGACACTGTCTTTGTCTCCTTTGCGTTCCCCCTTTGCGCCTTTGCGCCTTTGCGAGAGAAGAGAAAGAGAGCTGAGGCCACGATGCCTGCTCTGACCAACGAATTGCGGCAGCAGATCGTCGCCGCGCTGGCGAAGTATCCCAGCAAGCAGGCGGCCACGCTGCCGGCGCTGCATCTCGTTCACGATGCGCACCGCGCCGTGTCGCCGGAGGCGATTCGCGAGATTGCGGAGATTCTCGAGCTGCACCCCGCCGAGGTGTACGACACGATGTCGTTCTATGGCTTCTTCCGCGAGCCGGAGAATCCGCTCGGCCGAAAACGCGTGTGGGTCTGCCGGAGCATTTCGTGCATGCTCCGCGGCGGCGAGGAGCTGCTGGCGGCGCTCAGCGACAAGTGGCAGGTGAAACCGGGTCACACGTCCGCCGACGGCCGCCTGTCGTTGGAGTACGCCGAATGCCTCGGCGCCTGCGAAGGCGCGCCGTGCATGTTGGTCAACGACGAATGCCACATGAACATGACCGCCGAGACCGCCGCTAACGTAGTGGAGCGTTCCTGATACGGATCTCTCGCAAAGGCGCTAAGGCGCAAAGGAAGAACGCAAAGAAAACGCGAGTAGCTTAGTGAGGATTAGGGTGTGTTCACAACCAAAGACTTTGATTGCTTTGCGTCCCTCTTTGCGCCTTAGCGCCTTTGCGAGAAATCCTCACAGTTTCAAATAGAAGTCATGCCCAAGTTTGAACCTGTCATCCTGGCCCGGATTCACAAGCCCGACAGTGCGTCGTTGGCTTCGTACCGGACCGATAGCGGCTACGAAACGCTGAAATCAGCGCTGGCCATGGCGCCCGAGGCGATCACCGAACAGGTGAAGGCCGCCGGGCTGCGCGGCCGCGGCGGGGCCGGCTTTCCCTGCGGCGTGAAGTGGACTTTCCTCCCCAAAAATCACCCGGGACCAATTTACCTCGCGGTGAATGCCGACGAGAGCGAGCCGGGTACGTTTAACAATCGCATCCTCATGGAGGAGGACCCGCACCAACTGCTTGAAGGAATCGCCATCGCGTGCAAGGCGATCGGTTCGCACACGGCGTACATCTATCTGCGGTACGAGTACGGCCGCAGCTATCGCGTGCTCGATGCGGCGGTCAAGGAGTGCTACGCCGCGGGCATCCTCGGCAAGAAGATTCTCGGCAGCGACTTCGATCTCGACGTCCACCTGCACCGCGGCGCCGCGGCGTACATCTGCGGCGAGGAAACGGGCCTTATTGAAAGCCTCGAAGGCAAGCGGGCCTGGCCGCGGATCAAGCCGCCGTTCCCGGCGATCGAAGGACTGTTCCGCAAGCCGACGATCGTCAACAACGTCGAGACGCTGTGCTGCGTGACGCACATCATGCAGCGCGGCGTTGACTGGTTCAAATCGATGGGCATCCCGCCCGATCCCGCCAACCCCCGCGACCTCGGCAGCTACGGCCCGAAGCTCTATTGCATCAGCGGCCATGTGAACAAGCCGGGCTGCGTCGAGCTGCCACTGGGCGTGACGGCCCGCGAACTGATCGACGAGCACGGCGGCGGCGTGTGGAAGGGCCGCCAGGCGAAGGCCGTCGTTCCCGGCGGCATCAGCATGGGCTTCCTCTCGGCGGCCGAACTCGACACGCCGCTGGATTTTGCCGGTCCTGGCAAGGCAGGCTGTTTGGGGCTCGGCACCGCCGCTGTCGTCGTCGTGGACGACCAGACAAGCATGGTCGACGTGTTGTATAACTGCTGCCGATTCATGTCGCACGAGTCGTGCGGTCAGTGCACGCCGTGCCGCGAAGGGACGAGCTGGATGACGCGGATCCTGGAACGGATTCGCGCCGGCAACGGCCGCGCGGAGGACCTCGATCTGCTGCTGGAGGTGGCCGAGTCGATGGGCATCATCCCCGGCACGACGATTTGCGGTCTGAGCGACGGCGCCGCCTGGCCGGTGAAGAACGCGATCCGCAAGTTCCGTAGCGAGTTCGAAGAATACATCGCGGCCGGTCGTCGCTCAACCACGCCGGCCCAGGTACTCATGGCGGCGCACTAACCAACGATCGAAATCGAATTGACAGGATAACAGGATATTCTGGATCGACAGGATGAATTTCAGGAAGTCCGTCTGATCCCGTTCATCCTGTAAATCCTGTTATCCTGTCTCTACAACTCGAACACATGCCCACTGCCCTCATCAACAACACGCCGCTGGAGCTTGATCCGTCGGAGCAGATCAACTGCATCCAAGCGGCGCACCGCATTGGGTTCGAGATCCCCAGTTACTGCTGGCACCCGGCGTTGTCGGTCGTGGCGAGTTGCCGGATGTGCCTGGTCGAGGTCGGCGAGAAGAAGCCCGACGGCACAATTGTCATGCGGCCCAAGCTGGAGCCCGGCTGCCAGACGCCAGTCAAGGACGGCATGGTCGTCGTCGCCGACAGCCCCAAGGTGAAAGAGGCCCAACAAGCCACGCTCGAATACCTGCTGCTCAACCACCCACTCGACTGCCCCACGTGCGACCAGGCCGGCGAGTGCTTCCTGCAAGACTATAGCTTCAAGTACGGCCGCGGCTTCAGCCGGCTGCAGGAGCCCAAGAATCTCAAGCCGGACAAGGACCACATCGGCGACCAGATCACGCTGTTCACCGACCGCTGCATCATGTGCACTCGCTGCGTGCGGTTCACCCGCGAGGTGAGCGGCACGGCCGAGCTCATGGTGACAGCCCGCGGCACGCACGAAGAGATCGACGTCTTCCCCGGCGAACCGTGCAATAACAAGCTTGCGGGCAACGTGGTGGACCTCTGCCCGGTGGGCGCCCTGTGCAGCAAGGACTTCCTCTACAAACAACGCGTCTGGTGGCTCAAAACGACCAAGAGCGTCTGCCCCAACTGCAGCACGGGCTGCAGCGTCGAGATCGATCAGAACGAAGACCGCGTCTACCGCCTGGTCCCGCGGGTCAATCCGCAGGCGCAAGGCCACTTCATGTGCGACGACGGGCGGTTCGGCTGGAAATACACACACGCGGACGCGCGGCTTACGTTCCCCGAGCACCGCGACGTTTCTCCAGGCGGAAGCGGCCGCGTGCTCTCGCGCGGGTGGGACGACATCCTGCCGGCGCTTCGCGAAGCCCTCAAGAAGCGCGCCGCCCAATACCCGAAGAAAATCGCCGTCGTGTTCTCGCCGTGGATGACCGTCGAGGAAGCGTACCTTCTGGCCGGTTATGTGACGAAGGTCGCGCCAAAGGCGAAGTTGGCGCTGGGGCCGATCCACGTCGTCGGCGAGGACGACAAGTACCCCAAGGACGTCCGCGGCCACGCGGCCGAGCCGGCGAAGTTTACGATCCGCGCGGAGAAGGCTCCCAACCGCCGCGGCGTCGAATTAATTGTGAAAAATTTCACGCAGTCGCCGCTCACGTTCGGCGACGTGCTCGGGCAGGCCGCCAGCGGTGAGCTTGACGTGCTGTACCTCGTGGGCGGCGACCCCGCGGGCTGGATCGGCGAGGAAGACGCCGCCCGCTTGGAGCGCGTGCCGCTGCTCATCGTGCAAGACCTGCTCGAGTCGCCAGCCAGTCGCCGGGCGACGTTCTTGCTCTCCGGCGGCTCGTTCGCCGAGCGCGACGGCACGTTCATCAATCACGCGGGATTGGCCCAGGAAATCCGCCGCGCCGTTCGCGGCCCGGACGGCTCGCGTCCCGACAACCGCATCCTGTGGGAACTCTCCGGCCGCACGGGCCTTTACCAGGGCGCAGCGCTGCGACGGGAAATCGCCAAGAAGATTCCGGAACTCGCCGCGCTCGCCGCCGGCAACCTCGGCGAATTCGGCGTGCGGCTCTCGACTGCCGATAAACCTTTGCTTGCGGCGTCGGCCTCCGCGACAGCGCATCGATAGAACGGCAATTTGGATTGCAGCCGCAAAAATGCACAAAACTCGCAAAGAATCGAAAAGCATAAAGCATTCCACTTCTCGACTCTTTGCGTCTCTTGCGCTTTATTGCGGCTACTTGGAATTGCAATAGTGAATGAAATCCTGATCACACTCGCGACGATCGCCGTGGCCTTGGGGGCCATACTGACGACGTGCGCGTACCTGATCCTCCTGGAGCGGAAGCTCTCGGCGTGGATGCAGGACCGCGTCGGGCCGAACCGCGTCGGGCCGTTTGGTCTCTTGCAGCCGCTGGCCGACGGGCTCAAGTTCCTGCTCAAGGAAGAAGTGATCCCGGCCCACGTCAACAAGGCGCTGTTCATCATCGCCCCCACGATCTCGCTGTTCACCACGATGCTGGCGTTTGCGGTCGTGCCGTTCGGGCCGGTGGACGAGGCGCCGTGGTTCGTGCGGTTCATCATTGCTCCGGGCGTCGACATCGGCGTCGTGTTCATCTTCGCGATCACCAGCCTCGCGGTGTACGGCATCATCCTGGGCGGGTGGGCGTCGAATAACAAATACAGTGCCCTTGGCTCGCTGCGCGCCAGCGCTCAGGTCGTGAGCTACGAGATTCCGCTGGGCATGTCGGTCGTCGGCATCGCGATTCTCGCCGGCACGCTCAATCTGGAGAATATCCAGAACGCGCAGGCCGCCGGCGGGTTCGCCCACTGGTTCGTGTGGACGCAGCCCTTGGCGTGCCTCATCTTCTTCACCGCCGCACTCGCCGAGTCGAACCGCCTGCCGTTCGACCTATCGGAATGCGAGCAGGAGCTGGTGGGCGGATTCCACACCGAATACAGTGCGCTGAAGTTCGCCATGTTCTTTCTCGGCGAGTACACGCACGTCATCACCACCAGCTTCCTCACCGTGACCCTGTTCTTCGGCGGTTGGCAATTCCCGTGGATCGCCGAGGCGGGCAGCAGCTACGCCGGGGCCTGGCTCGTCAAGGTGCTCGTGCTGCTCTCGAAGGTGGGCCTGGTGATCTCGCTGATCATGGTCATTCGCTGGACGATCCCGCGGTTTCGTTTCGATCAGCTCATGGGCCTGGCGTGGAAGGTGCTCATCCCGCTGTCGCTGGCCAACATGGTGATCGTGATGACCGTGAAGCAGTTCGAACTGAACCCCTGGTGGCTCACCGCGGCGTCTGCCGGCCTGTTCGTCGCCGCGGGCATGATCAGCGTGTACACAACCAAGATCGACATCAGCCGCCGCACGAGCGCCGCTCAACTCGCTGTAGCAGCACTCAATTGACAGGATAACAGGATGGGCAGGATTGACAGGATGAAGAACATGGAAAGTTCGTCGGTCGTTGCGATTCGACAAGCTCCAAATTCCTTTTTGGCATTGATCCTGTTCATCCTGCCCATCCTGTAATCCTGTCAGTTCCACGTTGCCAATCGCAAATGATCGACAAGAACAAAGACGTGACGTGGGTTGAGGAGCCGGAGCTCGGCTTCTGGGAGGCGACGTTCGTCCCGGCGATCATCGAAGGGATCAAGACAACGCTCCGCCATGTCGGCGATCGCAAGACGGTCACGCAGCAGTACCCCGAGGTGAAACCGGATTTGCCGCTCCATTACCGCGGCGTGCATCGGCTCAACCGCGACGAGCAGGGCCGCGTCAAGTGCGTGGCGTGCATGCTCTGCGCCACGGCCTGCCCGGCGCGGTGCATCCACATCGAGGCCGCCGATGCGCCGCCCGAATGGCCCGACCGTGACAAGTACCCCGCCACGTTCGTGCTCGACGAGCTGCGGTGCATTTACTGCGGCATGTGCGAAGAGGCGTGTCCCGTGGACGCCATCGAGCTGACCCACATCTACGACCTGACCGGTGAGACCCGCGAGGCGCTGAATCTCAACAAGGAAAAGCTGCTGGCGATCTACGACGAGACCAAGGATAACCCCAAGGACCCGGTGCGCACCGGCCGCGGACGGCTGGGCCCGGCGTCCGAGTTCGTCGGATTGCCGACGTTGGGTCCGGCCACGTCGGTGCCGGACGCCGACCGGTCAGCCCAGGCGCAAACGTCCGGCGTGATCAAACCGTTCCCCCACGGCCACGAGAAACCGCCGTCGCATTGATTGCGTCGCACACGACGCCTCCCATTCCAAAATCCCCAATCCGAATTCCGCATTTCTCCTGTGTCGCCTGACCTCGCCCAAAAAATGATTATCGCCGGCGGCGCCTTGGGCGCAGTCGGCCTGTGGCAGGCGATGTCGCAGCGCATCACGCTCGTGCGCCACGCGGCGACGAGCGCGGCCGCGCTCGGAATCCTCACCGTCGTGTGCGCCCTCGACGGCCCCGGCGGCGACCTCGCCGACAAGGTCTTGTTCTGGCTGTTCACCGTGGGCGCCGTCGGCGGCGGCGTGCTGATGATCTGCAGCCATGACCCCGTGCAGGGGGCCCTGTGGTTCGCCGTCGCCACGCTGTGCGTGTGTGGGTTGTTTCTCGAACTGTCGGCGCCGTTCCTGGCGGCGGCGACCGTGATCGTCTACGCCGGCGCCATCATCGTGACGTTCATGTTTGTCATCATGCTGGCCCAGCAGGGCGGCGCCACGGCGTACGACCAGCGCCCGCGCCTGCCGCTGCCGGCGAGCCTCGTGTCGTTCTTCGTGCTGGGCGTCCTGGTGTTCAACCTGCTCGACTGGCAGGAAGGCCGCGCCGCGACGGCGGAAGGGCCGACGCTCGTGGCCGCGGCCGCCGACGGCCAAGCCGCGACCTCCCCGCCCGTCACCGACGAGGAAGCGGCCAGCTTGCAGACGCTCGGCCGCACGCTGTTCGGCCACTACCTGTTCGCCGTCGAGCTTGGCGGCACACTGCTGCTCGTCGCCACCATCGGCGCCATCGCCTTGGCTCCCCGCCGCCAGCGAGGCCATTTATGAGCGGCGACCACAACTCCTATCTCGCCGTCGGCACGGCGTTATTCACGCTCGGCGCCATCGGCTTCGTCACGCGGCGAAACCTGATCCTGATGATGCTATCGGCCGAGTTGATGCTGCACGGCGTGTCGCTCAACCTGCTAGCCTTCGGTCGCATGTACGGCCGGATGGACGGGCAGGCATTCACGGTGTTCGTACTCACAGTGGCGGCGTGCGAGGCGGGTTTGTCGCTGTCGATCATCCTATCGCTGTACCAGCGCCGGCGGTCGCTCGACGTGGAACTATGGAGCAGTCTCAAAGAGGCCGACGTCGAGTCGGGCGTCACGGTCGACGAGCCTCTGCCGGCGGGCGAAGACCAGATGTACTTCCCCACGCTCACCACGGCCGGCGAGATGCCGTCGGTCGACGAGGACGCGCCGCTGGCCGCGGAAGTGGCCAAGGGCTCGCGGCGCAAGAAGGCCAGCGCCTTCCGCTATGGCGACCGCCAGCCGCCGCGCGATTGAGAATAGCTTTGATCGCCGGCTGACGCCGGCGCGACAACGCAACGATTCATGTCAGAAAACGCGATCCAAACCATTCTGTGGCTGATCCCCGGCGCCCCGCTGGCGGCGGCGATTGTGATTGCGCTGCTGGGGCCGAAATTCCTCCGCGAGCGGAGCCATTGGCCCTGCTGGATCGGCCTCGGCGTCGCCGCGGCGTGCGCCCTGACGCTGTGGTACTCGATCGTCCCGGACCAGTTCACGGGTGAGCACGAGTCGAACGCGGTCATTGCCGCCGGCTTCCGTTGGCTGAACGCCGGGACGCTGAGCATCGACATGAATCTGCGGGCCGACGCGATCAGTGCGCTGATGCTTACGATGGTCACCACGGTGAGCATGCTGGTGTCAATCTTCGCCGCCGGGTACATGCACGGCGACGGCGGCTATCCGCGGTTCTTCGCGGCCTTCTCGCTGTTCGTGTTCTCGATGGTCATGCTCGTACTGAGCGCCAACTACCTGCAGCTCTTTATCTTCTGGGAAGGCGTGGGCCTGTGCAGCTACCTGCTCATTGGCTTCTGGTATCGCAAACCCGCGGCGGCGGCGGCGGCCAAGAAGGCGTTCGTCGTCAACCGCATCGGAGACTTCGGTTTCCTGGTGGGCATGTTCCTC
This sequence comes from Lacipirellulaceae bacterium, assembly GCA_044867485.1. Classification (GTDB taxonomy): domain Bacteria; phylum Planctomycetota; class Planctomycetia; order Pirellulales; family Lacipirellulaceae; genus Lacipirellula. Next base: position 48,204 of record JBIOVA010000223.1, read on the forward strand.
ATCTGGACGACGTTCGGCTCGCTCGATTTCGATGCGGTGCTGTTCAACCCGGGTCGTATTAGCGAAGTCGCGGCGGCCAATCAGGGGACGATCACCGCGATCTGCCTGCTGCTGCTGCTGGGCGCCATCGGCAAGAGCGCCCAGTTTCCGCTCCACGTGTGGTTGCCCGACGCGATGGAAGGCCCCACTCCGGTCAGCGCGCTGATCCACGCCGCGACGATGGTCACTGCCGGCGTGTATCTCGTGGCCCGGTCAACGCCGCTGTTTCTGGCGTCGCCCGACGCCCACGTGCTCGTCTCGTGCATCGGCGCCGTCACGGCGTTGCTCGCGGCGCTGATCGCGCTCACGCAGACTGACCTCAAGCGCGTGCTCGCCTACTCGACGGTGAGCCAATTGGGCTACATGTTCATGGCCCTGGGCGCGGGCGCCGCGGGCGCGGAGCTCGCCACGGCGGCCGTCACGGCGGGCATGTTCCACCTGTTCACGCATGGCTTCTTCAAGGCGCTATTGTTCCTCGCCGCCGGCAGCGTGATGCACTCGATGGGCGACGTGATCGACATGCGCCGCTTCAGCGGTCTGCGACACGCACTGCCCATCACGCATTGGACCTTTCTGGCCGGCGCCGCGGCGCTGGCGGGGTTCCCGCTGCTGGACGGCTTCTGGAGCAAGGACGAAATTCTGGCCGTGCTGTCGCACGCCTCGCATCATGAAAAGTACGGCGCCGCGTTCAACGCCATCTTCTGGGTCGCGATGGCGACCGCATTCCTCACCGCGTTCTACACCTTTCGAGCGTACTTGCTGACCTTCTGGGGCCCGGAGCAATTTCCTGACGAGGCCGGCCACCATCCGCATGATGCACCGCCGGTCATGGCCTGGCCGCTGCGGATCCTGGCGATTGGCGCCGTGTCGCTCGGCGTGATTGCCGGCGGGACGCACGCCTTTGCCCGCTATCTGGGTCACGCACCCGGAATGCCGGCGAGCGAGTCGCATCGCTTCAACCTGGGCCTCATGACGAGCAGCTCGTTGGTTGCGCTGGCGGGCATGTGGCTGGCGTGGCGCGTGTACGGACGAGGCAAGCGTCCCGCGGCGCCGCCGACCGGCTGGCTGCAGCCACTCTACCAGCTTTCGCTCAACAAGTTTTATCTCGATGAGTTGTATTACGCGACGATCGTCGCCCCGCTGCGGTGGCTCTCGCTGGCCGCGGCGTGGTTCGACGATAACGTGATCGATCGCACGGTCGACCTGGTCGGTGCCGTGCCGCGCTGGATCAGCGCGGCGCCGCGCTATTTGCACGAAGGGGTCGTGCCGTCGTATGCCCTCATGATGTGGTCCGGTTTGCTGCTGTGTCTGCTGGCGGTCACCGCCTGGGCCTGGTGAAAAGTCGTGGTGTGAATTACATGTCATTCCGAGGTCCGCCGAGGAATCTAGCCGGACCCCTCGGTAGACCTCGGGGTGACAAAATTTGCTGAAATTGAGAATCAATCGATGATCGCGATGACTGTGGCCCTGGTGCTGATTCCCATCGCGGCGGCGTGCGTGCTGCTGGCGTTCGGGACGGCGTCGCGCTCGGGCCTGCCACGGTGGGTGGCGCTGGGCAGCACGCTGGCGGCGATGCTGCTGGCCGGGGCGCTGGCCAACTCGTACTACCGCGACGTGACGCTGGCCGAAGGCGCCGAGGGCGCCGCCGCAAGGGCCGCCGAGGCGCCCATCAATCCGCCCATCGAATACCGCCGCCCCTGGCTCACGCTGAACACGACCGACGCCAGCGGCGCCATCCAAAAGCTGTCGTTCGAGCTCCACGTCGGCCTCGACGGCGTGAGCGTCGCCATGTTGGTGCTCACCGCCCTGTTGTCGGTCTCCAGCGTGCTCATCTCGTGGAACTCGATCCGCGATCGCGAGGCAGAGTTCTACGTGGCGCTCTTGTTCCTCGAAGCCGGTTTGTTCGGCGTCTTCTGCGCGTTCGACCTCTTGTTGTTTTACGTGTTCTTCGAGTTCACGCTGGTGCCGCTGTTCTTCCTGATCGCCATGTGGGGCGGCCCGCAGCGACGGCTCGCGTCGGTCAAGTTCTTTCTGTACACGCTCGCCGGCAGCCTGGTGACGCTCCTGGGCATGGTGATGCTCGTGAGCAACGCCACGGCCGCGGGCCTCGAAACGCCCACGTCGCTGCCCGACCTGTCGGCGTGGCTCCGCGACGGCAGCGCCCTCTCGCCGACGATGCAGACGACGCTGTTCCTCATGCTCGCAGCGGGGTTCTTCATCAAGGTGCCCGTGTTCCCCTTCCACACGTGGTTGCCGTTGGCCCACGTCGAGGCCCCGACGGCCGGCAGCGTCCTGCTCGCCGGCGTGCTGCTCAAGCTCGGCACGTACGGATTCCTGCGGATTTGCCTGCCGCTGTTGCCAGTCGCGTGTCAGACGGTGGGCGTGCCGCTCATTGCCATCCTGTCGGTCATTGGCATCGTGTACGGCTCGATGTGCGCACTGGTCCAACGCGACGTGAAAAAACTCGTCGCCTACAGCAGCGTCGCGCACATGGGCTTTTGCATGCTTGGGCTTTTCGCCTTGAATGCCGAGGGCATCTCCGGCGGCGTTTTGCAGATGATCAACCACGGCCTGTCGACCGGCGGGCTGTTCCTGCTGGTCGGCATGATCTACGACCGCTATCACACACGAATGCTCGACGACCTTGGCGGCCTGGCCGCGCAGCTGCCGTACCTGGCGTGCTTGCTCGTGTTCATCTCGATGGCCAGCATTGGCCTGCCGGGACTCAACGGCTTCGTTGGCGAGATGCTCGCGTTGGCGGGGATGTTCAAGACGCATCCTTTGTACGCGGCTCTGGGCGCCACGGGCGTCGTGCTGGGCGCGTGGTACCTGCTCTCGATGCTCCAGCACCTGCTGTTCGGCCCGCTCAGGGAGCCGCCGTTCGGCCACGACCCGCACGATTCCGCGAAGCCCCTACGCGACGTCAATCTCCGGGAGTTGTTGGCCATCGTCCCCGTTGCCGCCGCGTGCCTGTTCATCGGCGTCAGACCGCAGCCGTTGCTCGACAGCATGCGGCCGGAGATTGAGGCGCTGGCGGCGATGTATGAGAACGGCGCTAGAGCTCAGGCGGCAATTCAATTGCCCATTCGGCCGCGACAGACCAGCGACGATTTGATCGCAGAGCGAGGGCGGTGATTTACCATGCCGGTATTGATTCCCAATCTTAAAGACGCAGCGATCACGATCGTCCCCGAGGCGATCCTCTTGGGGACAGTATGCCTGATGTTCCTCTTGGGGCCGTTCCTGGTCGACGACTCCGGCAAGACCGAAGAAGGCGTCAGCCGACGGTGGACCATCGTGTCGCTGCTGATCATGGCGCTGGCAGGTTGGGTGTTTGTGAATCAAAGCGTCCGCCCGTCAACGGGCGGGCCCTTCGCCGCCGATGGCCTGGCCTACTTCGTCCGCCTTGTCACCTTCACGTTGGGACCGGTGCTGGTTATCCTGCTCACCCGCCAGATTGACGACGGCAGCTCGGCCGAGGCCCACGCCTGCCTGCTCACGATGCTGGCCGGGACCAACTTCGTCGCGCTGGCGACTGACCTCGTCGGCCTGTTCCTGGCACTGGAGCTGGTGAGCATTCCCACCTATGTGTACCTCTATTTGCCGCGGCGGGATGCGCTCATGCAGGAGGCGGCGCTCAAGTACTTCCTGCTCAGCGTTTTCTCGAGCGCATTCGTCCTGTTCGGCATGAGTTGGTTGTTCGGCGCCACGGGCTCGACCAACCTGGCGGAGATCTCGGCCCGCATCGCCGCCGAGGCGGGCGGCGACAACGCCCCCAACGTCCGGATGGTGCAAGCCGCGCTGACGATTCTCATCGCGGGACTATGCTTCCGGCTCGCCGCCGTGCCATTCCACTTCTACGCCCCCGATGTGTTCCAAGGCGTCAACTCGGCCAGCGCCGCGATGCTGTCGCTGATCCCCAAGGCCGCCGGGTTCGCCGCCCTGATCCGCGTTCTGCCCGGCAGCGCGGAATGGATCGCCGACAAGGCCGCCTCCGCGCCGATTCAGAGTCTCCTCGCCGTCCTCGCCGTGGCGACGATGACGTTCGGCAATCTGCTCGCCCTGCGGCAGCACAACCTGCACCGGCTCTTGGCCTACTCGAGCATCGCCCATTCCGGCTACATGCTCGTGGGCCTGTCGATGGGGCAGGGCTCCTCGACGATCGACGGCGTGACGGCCCTGTGGTTCTACTTGGCGACCTACGGCCTGGTGACCGTCGGTGTGTTCGCGCTGCTGGCCGCCGCGAGCGCCGACAAGCCCGTGCAGACCGACGCCGACCTCACCGGTCTCAGCCAGGCCCACCCGGCCATCGCCGTGCTGCTTGCGATCGCCCTGTTCAGTCTGACGGGCCTGCCGCCCACCGCGGGGTTCTGGGGCAAGCTCAATCTGTTCTCCGCGGCGTGGTCGTCGCCCTCGCCGTGGGGCGTTTGGCTAGCCGCCGCCATCGCCGTCAATGCGGCCATCGCGGCGTGGTACTACCTGCGGCTGATCGCGGCCATGTACCGCGAGCCGGCGGCGCCCCTCGGCCCCCTGCGGCTCGCCCCGGCGCCCGCGTTGGCCGGCGCCGTGTGCGCCATCGGCAGCATCCTGCTGTTCGCCGCCCCGCAACGGCTGCTCGACCTCGCGGCAAAGATCACCGGATGACTCGCGCCTAAGTGCACGACGTCCCGCACGCGGCGCCGTCCGCTCAGGTCTTCGGGTACATCTTCTTGATCATCGCCTTGTCGTCCTTCGACAGCGACTTGTTGGAGTTCGTCGGGCCCTTGCCATCGGTGAACAGGTCGCCGCTGAACGCGTAGAGCATGATCGACTTGGGGTCGAAGTCCGTCGCCGCCACAGCGGTGGGCGAGTACTTCGAGAGAATGTTGTGTTTGATCTTCGCCGCGTCCCAGTAGTTCGGCGGACCGCTGTACGCCGCCATCACCTTCTGCTCGTTCCACTTGCGGGCGAACTTCGACGACGAATGTTCGTGTACGCAGCCCAAGGCGTGGCCGAACTCGTGCAGCACGACCCGCGAGTATTCGTCGATGTGCGTGTCGTCGCGGAGCCAGCCGTAGTTCATCGTCGGCTGATGCGACGGAAAATACGAGCGGTTGAGTGCGTCGCGGCCCAGCGCGGACCACGATCCCGCGTCGGCGAAGAACGAAATACGAATCTCCGCGGAGCCCGAATCGGCGAACCGAAACTTGATGTTGGCGTATTGCTCCCATTCATGGGCGATGCCCTCGACCCGGCTGCGCATCGTCGGCGTGCCGTCGAGAAACCGGCACACGAGGGTCGAGCCGGTCGGCCACTTTTTCGATAACTGCACCGCCATCCGGATGGCGCGCTCGCGCCCAGCGCGCGCGTCGCCGCGTGCGCCCGCGCTGGCCGCCAACTCCTCGCGCAGCGCCCGCCGCACGGCCCGCTCCGGGTCGAGATCGTCGGGAATGATGCGCTCGAAGCAAATTCGCATCGGAGCGTCTTTGGGGGCTGGGCTGGCGCGACCTGCGCGCTTGGCAGTCCTCGCGCGAGTGGGGGCTGCCTTGCGCTTGGCGCCACCAGCGCGTTTCGCAACCTTCTTCTTGGCCATGTGATTGCCTCCAAGTGCGGGAGGGAATGCTGACCGTCGGAATTCGACGGCCGTACAGAACAATCGCTCAATGTAGAGCCCTGGCACGGGGATTCAATTGGAGCGATCACCCCAATCACCGGCGCCAGCGGTCAACCGCAAAAGAAGAGGCTGCGATCCCCGAGAGATTTCCTGGCCAGGGCCCAATCGCGCGCGGCACGCTCACTCGGGGTACGTCAGCCCGTAGCCGAACTCAAACTGCGGCTCGTAGTCCGCGTCGCCCACGTTGATCGGGTGCTGCTCGACGCTCTTCGGCCAGGTGAACGACAGCTTGCCGGTCGGGGCGTAGTCGCCGAACAGCACGTCGGCCACGCCGGCGCCTTCGGTCCCCGGCAGCCACGCGGCCACGACCGCGTCGGCGTTGTCGAACGCTTCGCCCAGCACCAACGGCCTACCCGATACGACCACCAGGACCATCGGCGTCCCGGCTTCTTCGACGCGGCGAATGACGGCGAGATCCTCGTCCGACAATGACAGGTCGGGATCGTCGCCCACCCCCTCGGCGTAGGGCAGCTCGCCCACGACGACTACCGCCGCGTCGGCCCCAGCAGCGCCGGCGCCGTCGGCCGAGAAGGTCACGTCCGCGTCGTCGCCCGCGGCCTGGCGAATGCCATCCACGATTGTCGTCCCACCGGTGGTCACCTCGCCGGCCTTGCCTTGCCACTCAATCGTCCAGCCGCCGCACTGAATGCCCATGTCGTTGGCCGCTCGACCGGCGACGACCAGTCGCTTGCCGTTCTTGGCCAGGGGCAGGGCGCCGTCGTTTTTGAGTAACACCAATGACTCGCGCACGGCACGCCGCGCCAGGTCCCGCCGCTCGGCCGAGCCGAACTCCGCCAGCAGGCTGCGGTCGGCCAGCACGGCGGGCTCGAGGCCCAACAGGCCCATCGCCGCCTTCACGCGGAGGATGCGCCGCACCGCGTCGTCGATCCGCTCGCGCGACACCTCGCCCTCTTCAACCAGCGCCGTCAGATGGCCGATGAACTCCCCGTAGCGATTCGGCTCCATGGCCATGTCGACGCCTGCATTGATCGCCTTCTTGATGGCCGTCTTGAAATCGGGGTCCACTTGAGCGATCGCGTTGTAATCGGAAATCACCAACCCATCGAAGTCCATCTCGCCCTTGAGCACTTCGGTGAGCAGATGACGATTCGCCGTGCACTTCAGCCCGTTCCAACTGCTGTAGGAGACCATGACCGACCCCACGCCCGCGGCGATCGACGACGGGTAGGGCGAGAGGTGCACGGCGCGGAACGCCTGCTCGTCCATCCGGGCGTCGCCCTGATCCAGAGACAGTCGGCGGCCTTCGCCGAAGTTGGTCTTGTCGCGCATCTCGGCAGTCGTGCCGCCGTCGCCGGCGTAGTGCTTGGCGCAGGCCAGCACGCACTGCGGATCGGCCAGATCGCTCCCCTGCAGTCCGCGGACAAGCGCCGCGCCCAATTCGCCAGACAGCGCGGGATCCTCGCCGAACCCTTCATACGTACGACCCCAGCGATCGTCCCGCGGGACGGTGACGCACGGGGCGAACGTCCAGTTGATTCCCGTGGCCCGCACCTCCAGCGCCGTCACGCGGCCGATCTCTTCGACCAGCGCCGCGTTCCGTGTGCAGCCCAGGCCCACGTTGTGCGGAAAGATGACGGCGCCCAGCACGTTGCTATGCCCATGCATCGCGTCGATGCCAAAGAGCAGCGGAATCTTGAGCCGCGTTGCCAAGGCCTGTTGCTGGCAGTCGTCGTTTGCGTCGGCCCAAGCGACCACGCCGTTGCCGTCTTTCGGGTCGGAGCCGCCGCCGCACAGAACCGAGCCCAGGGCCAGGTCCTTAATGGCTTTCAGATCGCCGAGCGACGTGAGCTCGCCCTGCGTCATTTGGCCGATCTTCTCGGCCAGCGTCATCTTGGCCAGCCACTGATTCGCCACGTCGTCGAACGAAGCGAGCGATCGCGGCGCGGCGATCGCCACGGAGCCGCTGGAGTCTGCGGCCGGGGCCGCCAATGCCGAGAGGACCGAAGTCGCCAGCGCGACTAGCGCGGTCGCGACGCAACGAGACCGTCGAAAGTAGGTACGCACGCGGTTCTGCCCCCCGCCAAGAAACAAGCAGCCGGAGTCGTCTCCGGCCGGAAAAGACCGAAGTCTCAGTTAAACCTGTTGCGCATCGATTTGCAAGGATCGCATGTGTGCGCAAGTCCTGGGGCCGGCGAGCCGCCGTGCGACGCCCAAAGGTGATCAAAAGGCATATGCCGCGCCAGGGGCGTTTTTCCGCGGCTTTTTCTCCAAAGATGATCACAAGTGGCCGCACGGATGGCGACCGCGTGGAAGCGCTCCGCGCGGGCAACTGTTTCCGGCCGCTAAGGCGTCGGCGCGAGCCGCAGCACGTCCTGCACAAATTGGTTGCGGGCGCCGCCGTACTGCTGGTATTGGCTTTGGAATTGGGTCAGCTCGGCCGCGGTGGGCGCCCGGCCGAACAGGTTCCGGTACAGCTCGTTGAGATAGCGGTTGCTCTGGTTGCCCACGCGGTCGTAGTACTCGCTGCTGCTCAGCAGGTACGCTTGCACATCCTGCACGCTCCGGCCCGCCTGCAAGTGAGCCTGCCACGCCGCCAGTTCTTGCACGGTGGCGTCCCGCAGCAAGTACTGGCGATACCACTGATTGATCTGCTCGATCTGCGGCACGGAGTAAACGTTCGACGGCGGGGCGGTCGAGCTTGGCTTCACGAGCGTTACTTGCAGCGCCGCCGTGTTGGTCAGCGGATTGACGCTCACCGGCGCCGAGGTCTGCACGATCGTGCGTCCCTGGTCGACCAGCCAGGCGTCGACCGCGTAGCGGTGGTCGGGGTAGATCGTCGCCGGGTCGTACTCGATCGTGAAGGGAATCGGGGGATTCGACGGGTTGGCGATCTGCTGCTGCCCGACGACCACATTCTGCCAACTGGAAAATGTCACGTCGCGGAGTCGCACCGTCAGCGCCGCCTGCCGCGTAAACGAAATCCGCTCGCGGCACAAAATCTGTCCGCGAACTCCGGTCGTCGAGTTTTGCGCCACCAGCGTCACCGGCATGCTGCGGAGCTGCCGGTTGCGGCCGTCGAACACGAGCATCGCCACGCGCCCCTGCGGGTCGGCGCGGCGTCGCAGCTCATCACCCAAGTCGAACAGCCCGCCGTCGACGTACCCTACCTGGAAGCCGCCCACGCTGATGATCACGTCACCGCGCTCCAGCCCGGCGTTGGCGGCGGGCAAGCCGCGTTCGACGTCGGTGAGCAACACGCCGGTCTCGAGATTCTCAATGGCCACGCCCAGCCGCCACGAATTGGGCTGCGGATTCCACGAGCCATTGACGCCGGGCAGCGGCGCTGTGCCAAATGGGGCGCTCGTGGTCGCCGTCGCTGGCCAGTCATTGGCCAGCACGTCGCGGCTGCGAATCGTCGCTTGTCCGAAGGCCGGCCCCGTCGCCGCGATGCACACGAGCGCAACGCCCACGGCCAATGCGAACCACAAATTCCGACTGCGTAGCATCGTACATGGCATGATGAACATCCTGGGCTTGAGTCTTATCGCTTTCCGGTCCAGCCGAGCTGATCGCGCGAGGCGAGCACTTCGTCCCGCCGCATGGGGATGAACCCGGCTTTGACCGCGTCCTCCTGCCCCGGACGGCTGAGCACGTACTGCAAGAGCTCCTCGGCCAATGGCGCCAGCGGCTCGCCCGGCGTCCACTTGACCACCACATACAGCTCGCGGACCAACGGATACCGCGGGTCCACCTGCTCGCCGGGCTGCGGTGCGGGAATCGTCTCGCCCGTGTTGATCGTGAGCGGCAACACGCGGCCGGTCTCCGGCGGCGCCAGCGAAAGGCTGACGTATCCCGCGCCGCCGGCGTCCTTCGTCACGCGCTGGCAGATTTCGGCGTAACCGTTGCAATCGGTCGTGCCGCGGGCCTTGGCGCCTTCGCCGAGGAAGCGATTCACCAAATAGCCCCACGCCCCCGCACCGGCGCTGCGGCCGTAAAGCGTGATCGGCGTCTTGGCCCACTTGCCTTCGAGGCCCAGCTCGCCCCAAGTGCGGGCGCCCGCTTGCGACGCGTCTGCCGGATCGCGGAGCAGCCGCACGCCTTGCTCGAGCGTGAGCGATTCCAGCGGATTGTCCGGATGCACGACGATTCCCAGCACGTCCTTCGCCGTGGCGATGGCGACGACGCCGCCCGACTTGATTTCCTCCGCGGTGAGCGGCCGGCTCATCAGCCCGATTTGCATCTCGCCTTTGGAAAGTCGCGGGAGGACCTGGCCCGACTCGAACATCGCGACCTTCAGCGTCGCTTTGTCGTGAAGGTGCCGCAGTCCGTCCGCCCACAGGTGGGCCAGCTGGTTCATCGCCGAGGATCCGGCGAGCGTGAGCTCGCCTTCGACCGGCGCCTTGGGCAAATAGGGCGGCAACGCGTCCAACGCCGTAGGCGCCATGAGGGGCGCGGGGGCCGCCGGTGCAACGCCGGGCTCCGACGTCGCCGCATGCGCGAACATCGCGCTGAGCACCCAAGGAACAAAGAGGCCGCTCCGCAGCGCGCAAACCGACATGATGAATCCTCCCTGACTTCGACATTTAGCCCCCGGTCATTGACCGGGGGCTCATTGGGCGCGGACGACGGCGCCTCGCCGCCGTGTGAACGACGATCATAAAGCAAATCTGGGAAGAATGGGGAGACGGGTTTTTCGCCCGCCCCCGCGCCCCAGTGCTGTCATGCCGCCAGCGGCCGCTACGACCGCTGCTTCGCCTTCGAGCCGCGATGCGACTTGCCGTTGGTCGATGGCTGGAGAATATCCATCACCGACGCCGGGCCTGAGAGTTTGTCGATGCTGATCATCTCCGCCAGTCCCGCCGCGGCCAGCTCGGCGCCGCCGACGTACCGGCCCGGATTGATCCACTTGTCCATCATCTCGCGCGACGTGCCGAACAGGTCGGCCAGCAGCGCGTCCATGTCTTTCTCAAGCTGCCCAAAATGCCGAGCCCACTCTGCCGCCTCGGCCAGGCCCACGTTCTCTTCGCTCTGCCACCGCATGGGATGGAACAGCAGCACGCTGCACGGCGTGACCAGCCGCCGCTTGCACGCCGCGAACGGCCACAGGGCGGCGCTGGAGCACTCGCCGGTCACCAACCCCGTGGCCTTCAGCCCGCGAAGCCGGATGAGCGTCATCAGCGACATGGCGCAATACGGACTGCCGCCGGGCGAGTCGAAGTAAATCGTGCACTCACCGCCGGGTTCGACATCGAGCAATCGATCGGTCAACTCCCCTTCGTGCTCGGTGAGGTCGCCGACGATGGCGATTTCCGGACAGCGCTCTTCAGGTTCCCGACTCATGCGATCTGTGCCTCGTGGACCCCGGGAGGACGACGTGGAACCGGCAATGGAACCCGCCTGGCAGTTGCGCGACTGGCGCCTGGGACAATTGTAGGACTTCCCAGCAATTGCCACCAGTTTCCCGCTCGACGAGCGGCCGTTTCCGGCCCTGGTGGGGGCGTCTTCTCTCGTTCCGGCCCCGCAAAACTCAGCATAATTACCTGCTCAGCCAATCGGTGCTGGCAAGCGGGGAGGAAATGGGAGCCAATCGTCCCTCGCGCGGCGGATCGTAGCGATTGTGCCGCATCGCCGCGGCGATCCAGAGCATTCGCGCAGTTTACGGGGCCCCGCAAACCCCGGTAAGCTCATCGGCGCCCCTCCGCGCTGACCGCATCGTCCAACGCACTCGCCTCTCCGCCCCATGGGTTACCGCAGCCTTCGCGAGTGCGTCGACGACCTCCAGCGGCACGGCCGGCTCGTGCGAATCGAGACGCCGGTCGACGCGCGGCTCGAGGCCGCCGCGATCCACCGCCGCGTCCACGCCGCTGGCGGCCCGGCGATCTACTACGCCAACGTGACCGGTTGCCGCTTCCCGATGGTGAGCAACCTGTTCGGCACGATGGACCGCATGCGGTGGATGTTTCGCGATGCGCTGGCTGGGGTCGAACGACTGGTAGAGATGCGCGCTAAGCCGCAAGCGGCGGCGCGGAGCCCGTGGCGATATTGGCGTGCGCCCTGGGACGCGCTCTCGATGCTGCCCAAATTCGTCGGCGATGGACCAATCATGGACGAGCGAGTCGCCGTGAGCGACCTGCCGCAGCTGGTGAGCTGGCCGCGCGACGGCGGGCCGTTCGTGACGCTGCCGATCGTGTATACGGAAGACGTGCGCGAGCCGGGGCTGCGCCGATCGAACTTGGGGATGTATCGCGTGCAGCTCGCCGGCAAAGAATACGACCCCGACAGCGAAGTGGGTCTGCACTACCAGATCCACCGCTCGATCGGGGTGCACCACGCGGCGGCGGTGCGCGCGGGGCAGCCGTTCCGCGTCAACGTGTTCGTTGGCGGTCCGCCCGCAATGGCCGTCGCGGCGGTCATGCCGATGCCCGAGGGGATGAGCGAGCTGGGCTTTGCCGGCGCGCTGGGCCGCCGCCGGGTGCGGATGATTCGCCGTCCCGGCCTGTTGCCGCTCCACGCCGACGCGGACTTCTGCATCACTGGCACGGTCGAACCCGACCGGCTGCTCCCCGAAGGCCCCTTCGGCGATCACCTTGGCTATTACAGCCTGGCGCACCCGTTCCCGGTGCTCAAGGTCGAGAGCGTCTTCTGCCGCCGCGACGCCATTTGGCCGTTCACGGTCGTCGGCCGCCCGCCGCAGGAAGACACGATGTTCGGGCAGTTCATTCACGAGCTGACCGGCCCGATGATCCCGGCGGTGCTGCCGGGCGTCCACGCGGTGCACGCCGTCGACGCTGCCGGCGTTCACCCGCTGTTGTTGGCGATTGGCAGCGAACGGTACACGCCGTACCTCGACTCGCCGGCGCCGCAGGAGCTACTCACGCAAGCGTGTGCTATCCTGGGGCAAGGGCAGTTGTCGCTGGCGAAATTCCTGCTCATCATCGCTCGCCACGACGACCCGCATCTTGACGTGCACGACGTGCCGGCGTTCCTGCGCCACGTGCTGGAGCGGGCCGATTGGCGCCGCGACCTGCATTTCCATACGCACACGACGATCGACACGCTCGACTACTCCGGTGCGGGGCTCAACGCGGGATCGAAGGTCGTCATCGCCGCGGTGGGGCCCAAGCGGTTTGACCTCGCAACCGAGTTGCCATCGTCGCTGCAGCTTCCCGACGGCTTCCGCAACCCGCGCGTCGTCCTGCCCGGCATCCTCGCCGTCGAGGGGCCGCCATGCCCGCCGCCGTCGTTCGACTACGACCAGTCGGTGCGCCCCCGCTCCGCCAGTCGCGACGAGGTCGCCGGCGCCATGCGTCGCTTCTGCGCGGCCGTCGGCGACGACCACCCGATCAACCGCTTTCGTTGGGTCGTTGTGATCGACGACAGTCCGTTCGTCGCCGAGTCGCTGCGCAACTTCCTATGGGCGACGTTCACACGCGCCAATCCTGCCGATGACATTTATGGAGTCGACGATTTCACGAGCGAGAAGCACTGGGGCTGCCGCGGCGCGCTGCTGATCGACGCCCGCATCAAGCCGCACCATGCGCCGGTGCTCGAAGAGGATCCCGAAATCACGCGCCGCGTCGACGCCCTCGGCGCCCCCGGCGGCCCGCTGCACGGCATCATTTAGCCCCGGTCGCTGACCGGGCGCTAAGTGTGCTGTCGCAATGCGACGCTTCCCTCTAAACTCGTCACTGCCACTGCATACCGACCCCGGCGGCCTCTCCTCATGACGCGCATCACCTTCCACGGCGCCGCCCGCACCGTGACCGGCTCGAAGTACCTCCTCGAAGCCGGCGACGCCCGCGTGCTGATCGACTGCGGCTTGTTCCAGGGCCTCAAGGAACTGCGCGATCGCAACTGGGCCCCCACTCCGTTCGATGTGGCGTCGCTCGACGCCGTGGTGCTCACGCACGCCCATCTCGACCACGTCGGCTACCTGCCGCGGATTGTCCGCGAGGGTTTCCGCCGCCCCGTGTATTGCACTCCCGCGACGCACGAGCTCACCGAGATCATCCTCCTCGACTCCGCGAAAATCCAAGAGGACGACGCCGCCTACGCGAACAAGAAGGGCTACTCGAAGCACAAGCCGGCTTTGCCGCTCTACGACACGCGCGACGTGCAGAACGCCATGAAGTTGTTCGACGACCGTCCGCGCAACGAATGGTTCTGCCCGGCCGAACCGATCTGGATGCGCTACCACGACGCCGGGCACCTGTTGGGATCGACGATGATCGAGGTCGAGATTCGCGACCGCGCGCCGCCGCTGCGGATTCTCTTCTCCGGCGACGTGGGTCGCTACGGCGGCCCGCTTTACCACGACCCCGTCGCGCCGCCCGCGTGCGACTACCTCGTCTGCGAGAGCACTTACGGTAACCGCGAGCACCCCGAGGACAGCTTGCTCGACGGGCTGGAGCAGGTCGTCCACCGTTCCATCGCGCGCGGCGGCGTCATGCTGATGGCGGCGTTCGCGGTCGGTCGCGCCCAACAGCTCATCTACTTGCTGCAGATTCTTAAGAGCGCCGACCGCATTCCCGACCTGCCGATTTTTCTCGACAGCCCGATGGCCTGCGACGCCACCGCCGTGTACCGCGAGCACAGCGACGAACACGATTTGTCCGACGGCGCCCTCGACCCGGCACACCCCGCGCTGGCCGGCCACAAGGTGATCCTCGCCCGCAGCCAGAACGAATCGAAGGCGATCAACCAGACGCGCGGCCCGGCGGTGATCATCGCCTCCAGCGGCATGATGACCGGCGGGCGAATCGTCCATCACCTCCAGCAACGGCTCCCCGACCGGCGGAATACGATCGTCATCGGCGGCTTTCAGGCCGTCGGTACGCGCGGCCGGCTGATCGAGGACGGCGCCCCGTTCATCCGCATGTTCGGCCGCGACGTGCCGGTGAAGGCCGCCGTCGAAAAAGTTCCCGGCCTCAGCGGCCACGCCGACCGCGGCGACCTGGTGCACTGGCTCGACGGGCTGCCGCGGGCCCCGCGAAAAACGTTTCTCACCCACGGCGAACCTGACGCCGCCGACGCCCTCGCCGCCGAACTCCGCACTACCCACGGCTGGAACGTTGAAGTCCCCGCCCTCGGCGCAAAGGCTGACCTTGTCTAGCAGCCGGACGGGAGAATAGAACGCGGATAGATGCGGATCGTGCGGATCTCCGCGGATCGGATGTTCCTTTCCTTCTGACCGGCGTCCATCCGCCTCATCCGCGTCCCATTTCCCTTATCATGCCTAAACCGCGAAAAAACTCGGAGTTCAAAAACCGCGTCGAAGACAATCGCCGCGCCATTCTCAGCTCGCCGAGCTACCGGCTTGCTGAGCTCGACGTTGACTTCATCGGCAGGCCGGAGCAACGGCCGATCCGCATGCAGCTCGAGCTTCTCAAGACCGAAACGGTGCTCCGCGAGCACGGCGTGCGGTCGACGATCGTCGTCTTTGGCGGCACGCAGATCATGCCGCGGGAGCAGGCAGAGGCGCGGTTGGTCCTTGCGAAGCAGCAAGTTGAGGACCGGCCCGACGACGCCCGCGCTCACCGCGACCTCGCCCGCGCCGAGCGCGTGCTGGCCAACAGCCACTTCTACGACGAAGCCCGCGAGTTCGCCCGCATTGTCTCGCAGCGCTGCCAGGACGAGGACGACAAGTGCGACTTCGTGATCATGACCGGCGGCGGCCCCGGCGCCATGGAGGCCGCCAATCGCGGCGCGTTCGAGGTCGGCGCCAAGAGCGTCGGCCTCAACATCGAGCTGCCCCACGAGCAGGAGCCCAACCCGTACATTACGCCGGAGCTCTGCCTGCAGTTCCACTACTTTGCCATGCGGAAGTTCCACCTCGTCCTGCGGGCCGCCGCGTTGGTGATTTTTCCCGGCGGCTTCGGAACCATCGACGAGCTGTTCGACGCCCTCACGCTCCGCCAGACCGGCCGCATGCAGGAAATCCCGATCATCCTCTACGGCTCCGACTACTGGCGGCGGATCATCGACTTCCAGACCCTGGCCGATGAAGGCGTGATCGCCGACGCCCACCTCGACCTGATCCACTACGCCGACGCCCCCGACGACGCCTGGCGAATCATCCGCGAGTTCCACCACCTGGGGCCTTGAGCAACGCTCCCGACGCCTGTCACGCCGAGGTCCGCCGAGGCGTCCGCCCGCAAGTGGCCTAGCCGGACCCCTCGGCGGACCTCGGGGTGACGAACACGCCAGCGACTCCTCATCCCGACTCACCTTGCCTTGCCCGGACGGGCTGTCACAATTACGGCATCTGCAGGCTCTAGGTCACGATGACGGCCGCCGCGCCGCCCTCTCCTACGACAAAACTCCGACGCCTGCTTCACCTCATTGCGAGATCGGATTGATGAAACGCGCATTGTCGTCGGGCCGCTCTTGGATTGCCTGCGGAACGATCGCCGGGATTCTGGGCATCGGCTGTTGGTCGGCGGAGGGGACCCGCGCTCAGGAGGCCGCGGTCGTCGAAGCCGAGACCGACGCGGACGGCGATCAACTCGTCGTCCCCGACGGCGACGCCGCCGAGCTCGCCGAGTTCATCGAGAAGCTCGCCCAAACAGAAGCCGAGGGCGAGACGCAGGAGGAACAACTCGCCCACGCGGAGAAGTTGCTCCGCACGATTGTCGTCGCCGCGGAGCGCATGCTCGAAGCCAAACCCGACGACGAGCAACTCAGCCATGCCCACCAGTATCGCCTGATGGCTCTCCAGGGCCTGAGCCAGATTGGCGAGCCCGCCGACGCGGAGCTCTACGCCGAAGCCATTGAGACGCTCATGGCCGACGCCAAGCCGGAGCTGGCCAAGATTGGCTGGCAGATGTACCTCGTCGACCGCCTGCAGGCCTGGCAAACGCTCGACGAAGCCGCCAAGGCCGAGGTTGGTCAGCGGATTCTCGGCGGCGTGAAGGATGGCGCGCCATCGTCGCTCGACGTCAGCCTCGTAGCCTTCATCGCCCAGAATCTCGATCGCGTCGACGATGCGTTCGTCGCCACGCTCCTGACCGAAACGATCCCCCTTTTCAACAAAAGCAAAGATGATTCCGTGATCACCGTCCTCGAAGAGACCAACCTTGAAGGCATGCTGCGGCGGCTCACGCTACTGGGGCAGCCGATGGAAATCTCCGGCACGCTGCTCACCGGCAAAGAGGTCGACTGGAAGTCCTACCGTGGCAAGGTCGTGCTCGTGGACTTCTGGGCGACGTGGTGCGGCCCCTGCCGCGGCGAGGTGCCAAACATCCTGGAAATGTACAAGGGCTACCACGATAAGGGATTTGAAGTGCTCGGCGTCTCGCTCGACGCCACGGCCGAGGACGCCGAGTCGTACAAGAAAGACATGAAACTGCCGTGGGACTCGCTCTTCTCGCCGGATGAGAACGAGCGCGAATGGAACCACCCGCTCGCCCGGTATTACGGCATCACGGGCATTCCCACGGCGATCCTCGTCGACCAGCAGGGACGCGCCGTCCACATGGAAGCCCGCGGCCCGGCGCTGCGCGAACAGCTTCAAGCCCTGTTGGGCGACCCGCTCGAGCCGCCGGCGGACGACGCCGAGGGCGAAGCCTCTGGCGGGTAACTCCCTCGCTTTGTCGCCAGAGTCTACCTGACGCGCACGCTCGCGCGCGAAGCTGTGTCGCGCGCACCGATTCTCTCGCGTGCCCGCGCCGATTTTCGCCGCTACTTGCCGCAGCAGTCGCAAGAAACCTGGTCGGCGTCGCGTAAGCTTGCTTGAGTCGCGTGCAGCCGACTCGCGCTTATCGCCCCCAACCCTTCTCGCGGAGGATTCTCATGGTCCCGGCGCCCGGTTTTCGTCGCCATCTGTTTTCGCTGCCGAACGCCTCGAACGAACGCGCCTCGCTGCACGCCGAGCTGGCCGTCCTGTTGTCCCGCATGCGGGCCGCATTGATGGGCGAGGAGTACGCGACCGACGCCACGCTGGCCGTGCGAGCGCGGATCACGCCGCTCGACGCCCTGGGCCGGCCGCGCGAAGCCCGCGACGTGCGCCTGCGCGAGCTGAGCGAATGGGGCGTCGCTTTCGACCACCCGGCGCCGCTCGACGATCGCCGCGCGCTGGTCTCCGTGGAAAGCCCACGTTTCGGCGCCATCGCGGCCGAGGTGGAGCTCTCCTGGTGCCGGTACAACGAAGGCGGCCGCTACACCAGCGGCGGCCGCTTCGTGCAGCTCGTCAACCGTCCGGGCACGTAATTTTGGTTCGTTCCGTTCCCCACCCCTCGATGGTGTGGGTTAGGGGAGG
The DNA here is from genome assembly GCA_044867485.1 of Lacipirellulaceae bacterium. Classification (GTDB taxonomy): domain Bacteria; phylum Planctomycetota; class Planctomycetia; order Pirellulales; family Lacipirellulaceae; genus Lacipirellula. The sequence goes on from JBIOVA010000223.1 coordinate 66,113, forward strand.
GTGACGCAGCGGGCGCACGCGCTCAATTCAAGATGGCTGCGCGTGCACTCGCTCCGGACCCCCTCCCCAACCCTCCCAGCAAGGGGGAGGGGGCCGGAGGAAGGTCTCGCGCCGCTGAATCCCCGCCAATTCGCTGCCTTTTTGACTTGCCGTACGCCTCTGCAGTAAACTCGCGGCTCGTCGCGGACGACGCCCGGAACCGTCGCCGCCGAGAGACTCTCTTTCTTTCCAGCGGGTCGCGCATGAGTGCGCTCCCAGGAGGCAAACCATGGGCCAGAGCAAATGGGCGGGTGCGTGCGCGCTCGTCGTCGCACTATCGATTGTCGTTGGATTGAAGGCTGATGACGCAGATCAGAATCCGTTCGAGGCCGAAGTTTCACCAGGCGCTGACGTTGGACGTCAAACAGGCCAGGCCGAACGCCGTATTGAACGCGCCCTCGATTCGCCGCTCAAATCGCCGCTGCAATTTCCAGAGACGCCGCTCAACACGATCATGGGACTCATTTCTGATGAGTATGACATTCCAATTCTATTCGACACGGCTGCATTAGACGCGGTGGCCGTGAGTCCCGATCAGGAAATAGACGTCGACATTGGCGGCGTCACCCTCCGCTCGGCCGTCGAACTGATGCTGCGTCAAATTGAGGACCTAACGTACATCATCGACAAGGAGGTGCTGCTCATCACCACCGAAGACGAAGCCAACTCGCGTCTCGAGGTTCGCGTCTACCGCGTCGACGACCTTTGGGACTTATCGCACAATGCGCCTCCGAAGGATTTTAAGGGAGGATCCTGGGCAGATTTTAGCCCACTGTTGGAGGTCGTTACGTCGTGCGTTGAACCTGATTCGTGGAATGAAAATGGCACTGGCGAAGGAGAAATTCATCAACTCCCTCCCGGCATGCTCGTAATCTATCAAACGGCGAAGGTCCATCACGGAGTCGACGGATTGCTTTCCCAGATTCGCCGCGTCAGGCAACAAATCAAGAACAACGGCGCGGAAGCGGAAGCCATGCATTCGTCGGCGGCGCTTGCCGCGAAGGAAGCCGACGAGGATGATGGCAGGTAACGCGGCGGCGCCCATACGGTCCGTAGGGTCGCGGCTGTCGTCGAGTACTCCCCGACCATCATGCACCTCGGCCCGACGCTCATCCTCGACACGTTTGCCGAAGCGTTTCGCATGCGGTATGCGCGGATGATCGTGTCCGCGGTCGACGAGCACTGGCTCGACGCCGCGCTGCGTGAGCTCTGCGGCTACGGCTCGTCAGTGATCGGCTGTGACGCCGAGGTGGGCGTCGAGCGCCGCCTCGGCGCCGACGAATCGCCCGACGGCCGCCCCGCCTCCGCCGTGTTGCTGTTCGGCTTCTCGACCGACGCGCTCGCCAAGGCCGTCCCCAATCGCACGGGCCAGTGTCTCATGACTTGCCCCACTACCGCGGCGTTCAATGGCCTGCCCGAAGCCGAAGAGTTCATCCCGCTCGGCAAGCACCTCCGCTTCTTCGGCGATGGTTTTCAGAAGAGCAAGGTGTTCGGCGACCGCCGCTACTGGCGCATCCCGGTGATGGACGGGGAGTTCCTGGTCGAGGAGCAAATCGGCGTGGCCAAGGGAATCGCCGGCGGCAACATCATCCTGCAGGGCGTCACGCAGGACGCGGCGCTCGCCGCCGCCCGCCGCGCGGTCGACGCCATTGCGGAGCTACCCGGCGTAATCACCCCGTTTCCCGGCGGCGTCGTCCGCAGCGGCAGCAAGGTGGGCTCCCGTTACAAGGCCCTTCGCGCATCCACCAACGAAGCCTTCTGCCCCATGCTCCGCGGCCGCGTGGAGTCGCAGTTGGTCGAAGGCGCCCATTGCGCGTATGAAATCGTGATCAACGGCATCGACGAGCCCACCATCGCCCAGGCGATGAAAACCGCCATGGAAACTGCCGCCGGCGAAGGCGTCCTGGCCATCGGAGCCGGCAACTACGGCGGCAAATTGGGTAAGTTCCATTTCCACCTGCGGACGATTTCGGAATAGGACGCGGATGCACGCGGATTTGGCGGATTGCCACGGATTGGAATTCTTGGAAAGGAGGATCGTAAATAAACACAAAGGCAACTTTCGCTTGGCCGCCTTTCTCGCGGATCTGATCCGCGCCAATCCGCTCAATCCGCGTGCATCCGCGTCCCATTCCCCCCTTCCGCCTGTTGCCAGCCCTGCACGGCCGTGGTTACACTTGCGCGGCTGGAATACCCCTGCCGTCAGGGGTGGTTTTCTTTTCCCCTGGGTCCGCTTGATCATGTCCGCCGAACAAGACGCGACGGAGTCGCAAAGCGTTGCGAGCTCGTCGCACCCCCCGGCTGCGTCGCGAGTCGACGCGCAGCCCGACGCCATTGTCGAGGCGTCGCCCGCGCCGATCCACCACGATCCCGATGCGCTCGCGACCGGCGATTCTGAAGCTGCCGCCGTCGCGCCCATCGCCGAAACCAGCGCGGAGTCCACGATCGACGGCGAAGCCACTACCGGCGCCGACGCCGCGCGACCCAGCCAGCGGATTCAGATTGGCTCGCAGCGCGGCGGCGCATCGACTGCGGCGCCGCCCAAGCCCAAGCCCGTCACGCCGGGCCCGCCGCCGCAACAGCCGCGCGTTGAGCAAAAAAAGAAAAACTATCCGCCGCCGAACGTGCGCACGCAATTGTCGCCCGAGCTGCAGCAGGAATTCGAGGCCGCTCTGGCTGGCGGCGCCGCCGAAGACCTCATGGAGAAATCCGCCACGATCGTCGCCACGGCGGAGTTGGCGCCCGAGGCGCGGGTCAGCGGCCGCGTTGCCAGCATTCGCGAGGGCGACGTCTTCGTCGACCTCGGCGGCCCGAACCAAGGCGTCGTCAATGCCCAACAGTTCGGTGAGAAGCCTCCCGAGGTGGGCGCTCAACTTGATCTGATGGTCGTCAACTTCGACGCCGACCAGGGACTCTACGAACTGTCGCTCCCCGCCGCGGCGGTCGACGTCGGCAACTGGGACGAAGTGCGGGAGGGGCAGATCGTCGACGTAACGATCTCCGCCATCAACAAGGGCGGGCTCGAGTGCACCGTCGCCAACATCCGCGGCTTCATCCCCATGGGGCAGATTTCCACGTACCGCGTCGAGAACCCTGAGGAGTTCGTCGGCCAACGGCTCTCCTGCGTCATCACCGAAGCCAATCGCCGCCGCAAGAACCTGGTGCTTAGCCATCGCGCGTTTATGGAGCGCGAGCGGAAAGAACTGAAGGAAAAGCTGCTGGCTGAGATTGCTCCCGGGCAGATTCGCGACGGCATCGTCCGCAGCCTGCAGGAGTTCGGCGCCTTCGTCGACCTCGGCGGCGCCGACGGCCTCATCCACGTGAGCCAGATGAGCTGGGAGCGCATCGCCCATCCCAGCGAGGTGTTGCAAGTCGGCCAGAAGGTGAAGGTGCGCGTCGAAAAGGTGAACGCCGAGACCGGCAAGATTTCGCTCGTCTACCGCGACACGACCGCCAACCCGTGGAACGACGCGGCCACGAAGTTCCCCGTCGGCTCGAAAGCCAAGGGCACAGTCTCGAAGCTGATGCAGTTCGGCGCGTTCGTCAAACTCACCCCCGGCGTCGAGGGACTCATCCACATTTCGGAACTCGGCCACGGCCGCGTCTTCCGCACCAGCGACGTGCTGAGCGAAGGGCAAGAGGTCGAGGTGAAGGTGTTGTCGGTCGACGTCGACGCGCAGCGGATCGCCCTGTCGCTCAAGGCGCTGTTGCCGCCGCCGGAGAAGCCGCAGCAGCGCCGGCCCGATCCGCCGCCCCCGCCGGAGCCGACGCCCGAGGAACTTAAACGCCAGGAGCGCCGCCGCAAAGCGGAGGCGGAGCTCAAAGGCGGCATCAGCACGCCCACCGGCGGCGAGAAGTTCGGCCTCAAGTGGTGATGGCTTGCGTCGTCGACATGAACTTTTCTTTCGACCACTTAGCCCCCGGTCACTGACCGGGGGCTAAATGCGATGCCCGCCCCCATCACCCCGCCGCCGCTCGAACCCGCGTTTGCCGAGCCGTGGTCCCTGGGCAAGCTCGCCCGCATGTTGCGGCTGTTCGGCCCCGCGGCGGTGGTCGCGTCGGTCGCCATCGGCGCGGGCGAGACCATCATCGTCGTCCGCGCCGGCGCGTGGTGGGGTTATGGCGTCTTGTGGCTCGTGCTCTTGGCTGTGCTCGCCAAAGGCATGTGCGTCACCTACTTCTTGGGGCGCTACACAGCTGTCAGCGGCGAGCTTTTGGGCAGTCGACTCGTGCGGCTACCCGGGCCGCGGGGCTGGGTGCTCATCCTACTGGTGTTCCTGGAACTGGCCGCCGCCCCGCCGCTGTGGGCCGCCATCGCGCGCCCGTCGGGTGAGCTCATCGGCTACCTGCTCTACGGCAGCGAAGCTGGGGACGCCACGCGGTGGATCGCCACGCTGTTCATCGCCGTGGCGCTCGGCTTGAGCCTGCCGACGAGCTACCGCGTGCTTGAGATACAGCAACTCGTCATCTGCGGCATCCTCGTCTTGGGAACGATCGTCGGCACGGCGCTCGTGCGACCCGATCTCGCCGCGGCTGCCCAGGGACTGTTCGCCTTCGGCAACATTCCCGCAGTTCCGGACTCGGCGCCGCCCGAGTTCAGGCTCAACGCACTGCCGCTGATCGCGGTGACGTTCGGCTACATCGGCGGGAGCGTCATGACCTATCTGGTGTACGCCGACTTCATTTCGCTCCATCGCTGGGGCATGACGGGACACCCGCGGATCGAGGAGATTCGCCGCCGAGCAGCCCAAGGTTCACCCTCCGATTACCTGCCGACGGAGCTCGCGGCCGTCGCCGCCGTCCGCCGCGCCGCCGCGCCGATCCGCTGGGACGTCGCCTGCGGCGCCGCGGTACTGCTCATCGTCACCGCGTCGTTCATGATGTCGGGCGCCGCGGTGCTGTTCCCGCGCCGGGAGGCCGGCGAACAGCTCGGCGCGTTTGACGGGTGGTCGCTGCTCACCGATCAGGCCCAGATTTGGAACGCCATCCACCCGTCACTCGTGTGGGTTTACTACATCTGCGTCCTGGCCGCGCTGTGGGGCACGCTCCAAGCGTATCCCGACGTGTACGCCCGCGGCGCGACCGAGTACCTCCAGGCAATCTGGCCCTCGCGCGTTTGGCGGCGACGAACGATCCAACTCGTGATCTGTGCGTATGTCTTCGTGACCGCCACGGCGGTCATCTGGAGCGATCTGAACTTCAACACGATGACGCTCACGGTAAATTTTCTCGCGACCACGCTCGGCGTCGCCATCGCCATGCTCGCAGGACTGTGGCTCAACTTCCAACTGCCACCCGCGTACCGCACGCGGCCCTGGATGCTCGCCGCGGGAATCGCTTCGGCGGCGATCCTCCTGGTCGTCGCCGCCGTTGCGGGCTCCGGCGTTTGGCGGCAAATTGCGAGTCTTCTGACCACCCGATAGAATGGCGGCTCTTTCGGCGGACTCACGGAACACTTGAAACCTTCGCTCTCAGGAAGGCGAATCGCCATGCCCGGCAAGACTCTCAACGTCGCACTCATCGGCTACAAGTTCATGGGCAAAGCCCACAGTCAGGCCTGGCGGAGCGTGGGCCGGTTCTTCGACCTGCCCGTCGAGCCAGTGATGAAAGTCGTCTGCGGACGCGACGCCGCGGCGGTCGGCGACTTCGCCCAGCGCTGGGGCTGGGAAAGCTCCTCGAGCGACTGGCATGACGCAGTGACCCGCAAGGACGTTGATGTCGTCGACATCTCGACTCCCGGCTACACGCACCGCGACATCGCGGTGGCCGCCGCCGAGGCCGGCGAGCACGTGTGGTGCGAGAAGCCCCTCACGTTTACGCTCGCCGAGGCCAAGGAAATGCTGGCGGCGGTGAAGAAGGCGGGCGTCAAGCACGCCGTCAACTTCAACTACCGCCGCTGTCCCGCGGTGGCCCTCGCCAAGAAGATGATCGACGACGGCGCCATTGGCCAAATCCGCCACGCCCGCTTCACCTACCTTCAGGACTGGCTCATCGACCCGCAGTTTCCGATGAACTGGCGGCTCCGCAAAGAGGCGGCCGGCAGCGGCGCCCACGGCGACTTGGGCGCCCACTCGATCGATCTGGCCCGCCACCTCGTCGGCGACATCGGCGAGGTCGTCGGCATGAAGAAGACCTTCGTCACCGAGCGCCCCGCCGAGGGCACCTCCAGCGGGCTCACGGCCACCGCCGGCAAGGGCACCGAAAAAGTCTCCGTCGACGACGCTTCGATCTTCCTCGCCAAGTTCACCGGCGGCGCCCTCGGCACGTTCGAGGCCACCCGCATGGCGCCCGGCCGCAAGAACTACAATCGCTTCGAGATCAACGGCGCCAAGGGCACGCTCGCGTGGTGCTTCGAGGACCTCAATTATCTCGACTACTACTCGACTGACGACCCGGAGGACCGCCGGGGATTTCGCCGCATCATCGCCACCGAGGGCGTGCACCCCTACGCCGGCAACTGGTGGCCGCCGGGCCACATGCTGGGCTACGACCACGGCTTCATCAACGCCGCTGCCGACCTGGTGACCTGCATCGCCACGGACAAGAGTTGCAGCCCCTGCTTCGGCGCCGGCGCTCGCTGCGTCGCGGTGCTGGAGGCAGTCGACAAGTCGATCGAAGCCGGAAAATGGACCGCGGTAGAGAAAATCGAGTGAACCGCAGAGAACGCGGAGGACGCAGAGAGTGAGTTGGGGGGAGTTGCCTCTGCGAACTCAGCGTACTCTGCGGCAATTATTCGGGATAGACGCAATGACCAAAATCAAAGCAGGTATCATCGGCACTGGTTTCATCGGCCCCGCGCATGTTGAGGCGCTCCGCCGCTTGGGCTTCGTCGAAGTCGCCGCCGTCGCCGAGCGCGGGCAGGAACTCGCCCAACGCAAGGCCGATGAGCTGTCGATCCCCAAGGCCTACGGCGACTACAAGCAATTGCTGGCCGACCCCGACATCCAAGTTGTTCACAACTGCACCCCCAACCACCTCCACTTCGAGGTGAACCGCGACATCCTCGCCGCCAAGAAACACGTGGTGAGCGAGAAGCCGCTGGCGATGAACTCCACCGAGTCGCGGGAGCTGGTCAAGCTCGCCCAGGCGGCCGGCGTCGTCCATGCCATCGACTTCAACTACCGCTATATGCCGCTCGTGCAGCAGGCCCGCGCGATGTGCAAAAACGGCGAGGTGGGCCGCGTCCTCGCCGTCCACGGCAGCTACTTGCAGGACTGGCTGTTCAAGGAGACCGACTGGAACTGGCGGCTCGTGCCGGAACTGTCCGGCGACTCACGGGCCGTCGCCGATGTGGGCAGCCACTGGTGCGACCTCATCCAGTTCATCACGGGGCTCAAGATCGTCCGCGTGATGGCCGACTTGGTGACGATCCACCCGGTGCGCAAGCGCCCCAAGGTCGAGGTCGAAACCTACGCCGGCAAGGTGCTCACGCCCGAGCAATTGGAAGACGTGAAGATCGGCACCGAAGACTATGCTTCGGTGCTCTTGGAATTCGACGACGGTTCTGGCGGACGTGGCGCCCACGGCGTGCTCACGGTCAACCAGTGCGCCGCGGGCCGCAAGAACCGCCTGTACTACGAACTTGACGGCGCCAACTGCGCCCTGGCGTGGGACCAGGAAACGCCGAACGAGCTGTGGATCGGCCGCCGCGACCGCCCGAACGAGCTGCTGATGAAGGACCCCAGCCTCCTGGCGCCCGAGGCCCGCGAATACGCCCATTACCCCGGCGGGCATAACGAGGCGTACCCCGACGGCCCAAAGAACCTGTTCCGCAACGTGTACGGGTTCATCGCGGGCAAGCGCAAGGGCGGCGACTTCGCTACGTTCGTCGACGGCCACAACGAAATCGCCATCTGTGACGCGGTGCTCAAGAGCAACCGCGAGAAGCGGTGGACCGACGTGGAGTATTAGTCTTTAACGAAGCGCGCAGGCGAATATGTCTCGCGGCGGATCAAATTGATTTAGTGCGCGCCGCGAAACGGCCACATAGATGCTCACAAGTCATGTGAGGGGTGAAGGCCCGTTTTCAGCGGGTTTTCTCCAAAGATGATCATAAGTCGGTCAGCCAAGCGCCGGGTCGGCCGTTGAGGCGTAACGGAGGAAGATCGCGCGTGGACGAGTCAAAATGACCGCTCGCGTACGGCGTGGAAGCGGACCGCTTTTGATCAAGCATTACCGACTTGGGGCCAGGTTCCACTGCCATGAGCGACTCGCCCGCCGACCGCCGCTTCCAAATCGTCCACCCGGCGGCGCTTCCGGCGGTGAAATGCCCTTGCGGCGAGACGCGCCGCGCGTTCCTCGATGCCGCCGACGGCGTCGCCTCGCTGCATATCATCGAGATCAGCGCCGACTCGCGCACGCACTACCACAAGCGGCTCACGGAGATCTACTACATTCTCGAAGGCGAGGGCGCGATGGAACTCGACGGCGAGCGCCATGCAGTGCGCCCGGGCGACGCGATTCTCATCAAACCGCTCTGTCGCCATCGCGCCATCGGCAAGCTGCGCGTGCTGAACGTGCCGATCCCCGCGTTCGACCCGGCCGACGAATGGTTCGACTAGCCCCGCAGCCGAGGCGTTGTTTCGGTTGGGCGCCGCCGCATCCCGCGATCCAGGTTTCAGACCGACGCGCCGGCGGCGCTTTGAATCATCCGCTGGCTGATCAGCGTGTAGGCGGCCGTCCAGGCCTTGGCCAACTCGGCGTTCCACAGCGAGCCCGCGAACTCGGCCAGGGTCGCCAGCAGCGTGGCGCCGACGGCGCCATACTGCTCGTCCTGAACGCCGTAGTCGAGATGGCGCTGTCCCATTTGCTCGAGCGGCTCCTCCAACTTCTCTGGGTTGCGGAGATTGTTGACGACCAGCACGAGCGACGCCAGCAGCTTCTTTTGCTGCGTTTTTTGCTCCGATCGGAAGAGCGGCTTGACGTCCGGGAAGTCGGCGAAGAGGCGATCGTAGAATCGCGCCGCCAGCGCCTCGCCCCGCGGGGCCACCGCTGCGAAGCTCTGTTCGATCAGTTCAATCTGCCGTTTGGTGAGTTCTGAATTCTGCATGTCCGCCTTCCTCATGCCTGGAGCAACAAGAACATTCGTCGCGGGCCGCGCCGCGCGACTCCGCAACCTTACGAGCGCCAAGCCGATGCGTCTAGCGCGGTCGAGGAATTATCGGAGCAGCGACGCGAGCCGGCGCGCCGTCGTGCTCAGCGGGTATTCGGAAAGCGCGCCCAATCGAACCCAGCGCGCCGGCCGGAGCGCCGTCGACCGCAGCCGGCCTGCGGCAAACCGAGACTCGAAGCACTCCAGGGTAATGCGGTAACGGGTGACGCCGTGTCGCAGCGTTGTAAGGAGCGAAACATGCGTAATGGTAATGCCGGTTAGTCCGCGAACCTTCGCCATAAGTTCGTCACGGACAAACAGCGGACCTTCGCCGTCCAAGGCGAACCGCGGGAAGTCCCACAACCCCGCCCACCGTTCGCCCTCGGGACATTGCCGCAGCAGCACGGCGCCGTTTCGCCGCACAACGACGGCCGCCTCGCGCACCGCCGTGAGCGCCGCCTTGCGCGGAGCGGCGGGAATCTTCTCCTGCATACTAAGTTCGTAGGCCACGCAATGGGCGGTGACCGGGCAGTCCTCGCATCGCGGCGCCGTCGGCGTGCAGATGAGCGAACCTAGCTCCATGAGCGCCTGGTTGAACCGCGCCACGTCCGATCGCGGCAGCAGCTCCTCGGCCGTTTGCCAGAGCAGCCGCTGCCCGGCGCTCTTCGCCGGGTCGCCGCGATAGCCGACGATCCGGCTCAGGAGCCGAATCGTGTTCGCTTCAAGAATTGGCGCCGACACGTCAAACGCGATCGACGCCACGGCGCCCGCCGTGTATCGCCCCACGCCGGGCAGCGTCATGAGCGTCGGCACGTCGCGGGGAAACTTGCCGCGGTATTCGCCGATAATCTGCTTCGCCGCGGCGTGCAGTCCTCGCGCGCGGCGATAGTACCCCAACCCCTCCCACAACCGCAGCACCTGTTGCTCGTCCGCGGCGGCGAGCTTTTCGACCGTCGGAAACGCCGCGACGAACCGCTCGAAATACGGCTTCACCGCCGCCACGGTCGTCTGCTGCAGCATCACCTCGCTGACCCACACGCGATAAGGATCGCGCGAGCGCCGCCAAGGGAGATCCCGGGCGTGCTTGCCGTACCAGGCGAGAAGTCGCCGACGAAACGCCTGCTTCGACCTTGAGTCAAGCGGCGCCGAAGATGAGCAATCCGTTGCCATGAGACGCCGGGGGCGCTCGCGCCCCGGCTCGCTTGCGAAGCGTTACGTTTCTTTCAGCGCCGCCACCAACTCGACGAGCGCTTTCTTGCCGTCGCCGAACAGCATCAGGCAGTTGTCCGCCGCGAAGAGCGGGTTCGGAATCCCCGCAAACCCCGGGCTCAAACTCCGCTTCACCACCACCACGTTCCGGGCGTTCGCCACGTCGAGAATCGGCATCCCCGCGATGGGGCTCGTCGGGTCCGTCTTCGCCAGCGGGTTGACCACGTCGTTGGCGCCAATCACCACCGCCACATCGCACTGCGCGAACGTCGGGTTGATCTCTTCCATTTCTTTGAGTTGATCGTAAGGCACGTCAGCCTCGGCCAGGAGCACGTTCATGTGCCCCGGCATCCGCCCCGCCACGGGATGAATAGCGTACTCGACCGTCGTGCCGTGCTGCTCCAGAATGCTTGCCAGCTCGCGTACCGTGTGCTGCGCCTGGGCCACGGCCAGCCCGTAGCCCGGCACGAAGATCACGCGTTGGGCGCCTTCCAGCAGCATTGCCACGTCTTCCGGCGTCGCGCTCTTCACCTTGCCCGCGTACACGTCGTCGCCGGACACGGCGCTGGTCGGCTCCATCCGCCCGAACAGCACATTGGTGAACGAGCGGTTCATCGCCTTGCACATGACGATCGACAGGATCAAGCCCGAGCTGCCGTCCAAGGCGCCGGCGATAATCAGCAGGTAGTTGTCGAGCACAAATCCCATCAGGCTCGCCGACAACCCCGCATAGGAATTGAGGAGCGAAATCACCGTCGGCATGTCCGCCCCGCCGATTGGCATCACCAGGCAGAAGCCGAAGGCCAGGCTCACCAGGATCAACAGCAAGAACATGAACGCATGGTGCGGGAACACGACCAACCACACGCACATGAGCAGCGCCGTCCCCAGCAAAGTGAAATTGATCAGATTCTGGTTGACCGCGCCTTTCACGGAGCTGGGGATCAGTTCCTGCAATTTGCCGAACGCCACCAGACTGCCCGTGAACGTCAGGGCGCCAAGCATGACTTCGATCGCCAGTATGGCCATCGTGAGCCGGTCGATGGTCGGCTCCTCAAAGTAGTGAGCCGTTCCCACCAGCGCTGCAGCGAGGGCGCCGAACGCATGGGACAACGCCGTCCGTTGCGGCACGGCGGTCATCGGCATCCAGATCGCCATCGGGGCGCCAATGGCCGAGCCAACCACGATGCCCAGCAGCACCATCCGCGTATCGACGACGTTGTACATCAGCAACGTACCAATGACGGCCATCGCCATGCCGATCTCGCCCGCCAGCACGCCGCGGCGCGCCGACTTGGGATGGCTGAGCCATTTGAGCGACAGGACGAACAACGCTGCTGCGATCAGATAGGCGCCCCAGACCACGATCGAATCGCGACCGGCGCCGTGGAGCGCAACGGCTTCGCTGACAGGCACGACCGCGCGCTGGGCGGCCGGAGTGACGGCGGCAAGCAGTGGAAAGGGCAGGGCGTCAATCACGGCGGCGGCTCTCCCGGCGGAACATCTTGAGCATGCGATCGGTGATCATGAACCCGCCCACGATGTTGATCGTCGCCGCAATCACGGCGAGTGTTCCCAGCACCGTGCTCGTCGTGGAATGCCCGCCGGCGGTGACCTGGATCGCCGCCACGATCGCAATCGCCGAAATCGCATTGGTCAGCGACATCAGCGGCGTATGCAGCAGCGGCGACACGCGCCGAATCACCTCCAGCCCCAAAAATGTGGCGAGGAGGAATACGAAGAGCTTGGGTTCGAGATTGATCATCGCAGCCGAGGAATTTAGGGTTCAGGGTTCAGGGTTCAGGGTTCGTTTACGAACCTGCCAAATGCTCCATCGCCGGCTGCCCCGCCGGCAGCGCCAACGGCCCCAGCCCAAGCATGTCGCGCAGGCGAGGGCTCTGCACCTGCCCATCCTTCGCGGCGAGCGTCTCCCGGATCACCTCGTCAT
>JBIOVA010000224.1:0-29657 GCA_044867485.1 Lacipirellulaceae bacterium
GCGGAAAGCCGGTGAGCAGCGCGGTCCGCACCGGCGGCAGACCGGCCGCCTCGTCCCGCCAGCGGCGAAAGTCGTCCCGCGTGATCGTGGCGAGCATCGTCCGCATCGCCTCGTGGACGCGCTCCGAGGCGTTCAGGTACGGCTCCTCGCGCAGCCGGTGGACTTGCTTCGATCGCTCGATGGCTTCGACGGCGCCGTCGTAGTCGCCCGCTGCGTCCTGCATCAGCGCCAGCTCGCCCCACGCCTGGGCCGCCCACTCGGAGTTAGCCGGCAGCTTCTCGATGAGCGTGCGGAACGACGCCTCGGCCTCTTCGAGTCGCCCCTGCCGCCGCTGGATCCGCCCGCGCACCAGCCCCACCAGCGGCAAGTCGAACCCCGTGCGAACCGTGCGCTCGATCAACTCCTGGGCCTCGTCGAGCTGATGGGCCCGCTCGCACAGCGACGCGAGCTCCATCCATGTGGGCGCGCCGCCGCCGGGCAGGTTCGCCGCCTTGCGAAAGCTCACCATCGCCCGCGCGGGAAGCTTCAGCAGCGCGTAGGTTTCGCCGATGTAATGGTGCACGCCGGGATGTCGCGGCGCCCGCCGCACGAGCCGCTCGTGGATATCCTCCATGCGGGCGAAGTCGTACCCCTCGGCATGGGCGCGGGCCGCCATGACGTAGGTGCGCACATTGTCAGGCTCCTGCCGAATGGCCTCGGCGAACAGGGCCAAGGCGTCGCTGCGACGACCCTGGTTCCACAGGCGATGGGCCGCCTGAACGCGACGCGACGGCGCGTCGACCATCGGCGCCCCATGGGCCGAGGCGTGGCGCTGGGGCGGGGGGCCCGGCTTGCGGCGTTTGGCCATCGACAAGATCTCGGCGTGTGCGGCGACGTGCTCGACGCCGCGCGATGCCCTCAGTCTAGTCGATCGCCGCCGCAAACAAAAAAGCGATCCCCCGGGGGAACCGGGGAATCGCTGCGAAGATCCCGTGAATTCTCCGGCTGCTGGCTACGACCGCCGCCGCCGGCCGAGTTTGCGGAACAGGCCCATCGCTGCCGCGCCCATCGTGGCCAGCAGCCCCGCGCCCGGCTCGGGGATCGTTCCGTCAAGCCGAAGGTCGAGGTTGTCCATGTAGCCGTCAGGACCTGACACCACGGGCGTGCCGTAGAGCGAGACGAATAACTTCGCCGTGTTGACGGGAACGCTGCCCGAGGTCGAGCCCTGCTTCCAACCCATCGTGGGATCGGGGTCGGAGAGAATCACCGCCGAGATGCCGACGTTGGACGAGTCCACGAACCGAAGCTCGATATTGCCAATGTCCGCGTCCGTGCCCGTGCCGCGCTTATACGAGGTAAAGAACGCACTCAGATTGTACGTGCCAGTCCCGTTGGCAATGACTGTCGCCGAGTCGCCGGCAGAGACGTCGATGATCTGCATGATCGTCGCCGGGGCGGTTACGTCGGCGCCGGTTCCGCCAGACTGGTTGGGCGTGAAGAAATACGTGCCGCCGCCAGCCAGGGGGCCGCCGAAGTCATAACCTTGACCATAATTGTAGGCGAAGCCCGTCGAGGAGCCGTCGCCCCAATTGAGGATGGCCACGGCGCCATAGACGCCGGGCGTGGCGACGTCGACCGATTCGAAGCCCGGGTTCTGGACAAGGTTCGTTCCCAGGTCAGCCGCTTGGGCGGCGCAGGGCAAAAGAAGCCCGCCCGCCACCAATGTGGCGGAAAGTTTTCGACACCAGTTGTTGATCTTCATTAGCCGTTCTCCCGCTGAGGTGTTGGCGTAGGGCTGCCGCGACGCGAGCGCCGGGCACACCCTGCCGACGTCTGGATGCTTGACCCGTGGGGCGTGCGCGCCCCTCCGACACGCGACGAGCGGTTCAGCCAGAGGCTCACTCCCCATTCCCACTTTCGCTGACGATTCCAGAATCCGCCATGTTTTTCTGCGCAAGAGGTTTGTTTTTTCATGTCGCGATGAAGATTTCCGGGCATTTGTTGGAGACCTGGCAGCAACGACCACCTGCCCGCGAGCCGTCGCCGGGCCTGACCGCTGGCCTGGCAATCTTTCCCCAGCCTCCCGTTCTTGCAGTCGTGCGACTCGACTAGATTGAATGAACCAGAGGTGCCGCACGCCTGTCGGCGGCGGCCCCGATCCACGGATTTCCAGCGGAGTACGCGATGGGGCGCCGCGAAAAGCCCACGCGTCGCGGCGGCGCCCCGGCGCTGGCGACGGCCCGCACGCTATGGCGGAAGCAGCGCTACGACGAAGCGCTGCGGGCGTTCCATGAGGCGGTGCGCGACGCGCCCGACGACCTCGCTGTGATGCTGGAAGCCGGCCGCGCGTTCGGGGTCCGGTATCAAATGGGGCGGGCTGCGACGCTGATCGAACGCGCCCTGCGGCTCGGCGCTCGTCGCGGCGACGTCCAGCGGGAGGCGGGGCTGGTCTATCTCAAGCTTGGACGTGTTCCCGAGGCCGAAGCCTGCTTCCGCCGCGCTGGCCGGCTCTCGGTCGATCCGGTCGCCCAGTTGGAGTTGGCGAAGATTTGCGAGCGCCGTCACGACCTCGACGAGGCCGACGAGCGCGTCGCCGCCGCACTCCATGTAGCGCCGGGCTCGCTGCCGGCGCGGCTGCTGCGGGCACGCATCGACCGCCGTCGTGGCGACACCAGCAGGGCCTACGCCACGCTGCGGCAGGCGATCGACTCGGCCAACGCCGCGTCCGCCGAACTGCCTGAGCTGTACGGCGAACTGTGCACGCTGCTCGACGGCCTCGGACAGTACGACGCGGCGTGGGACGCGATGCTCCAAGGAAAACGGCTCCAACAAGTCAACGAAGCCACGGCTTGGCACGCGGCCCAGTTCGTGATGCGACGCTGTACGCAGATGTACGACGACTTGTCCGCCGAGCACGTCACCCGCTGGGCGGCGCAAGCCGACCTCGGCGAGTCACGACGCGTGGCGCTGCTCACCGGTTTTCCGCGTTCGGGAACGACGCTGTTGGAGCAGGTGCTGGACGCCCATCCCGACGTCGTCAGCTCCGAAGAGAAGGAGGTCTTCGGCGGCGAGATTCTCCCCTGGCTGGGCGAGGGCTTGCCGCCCGACGCGCCGCTCGTGGGACTCCTTGATTCTCTGCCGTCGAACCGCATCGCAACGGCCCGCCAGATGTATCTCGACGCAATGCAAGCCATGCTGGGCGAGCCGATTGGCTCCCGACTGCACCTCGACAAGAACCCGGCGATGAACCCGATGATCCCGGCCATGCGACGGGTGTTTCCCGAGCTGAAACTGCTCGTTGCCCTCCGCGATCCGCGCGACGTGGTGGTGAGCTGTTTCCTGCGTTACTTGCCGGTCAACCCGATGAGCGCGTGGTTCCTGACGCTGGAGCGAACCGTGGACCGCTATGTCATGGACCTTACCGGTTGGCTCCGGCTCCGCGACATCGTGGGCTCCTGGACGGAGGTGCGGTACGAGGCCCTGGTCGCCGACTTGCCGGGGCAAGCGCGGCGGACGCTCGCCGCGCTGGAGGTTCCGTGGGACGATTCGGTGCTGAACTACCGACAGCGGGACAAGGCGCGTCCCGTCCAGTCGCCCACATACGAAGCCGTGGCGCAGCCCGTGTTCAGCAGTTCCATCGGTCGCTGGCGGCGCTACGAGCGGCAACTTGCGCCGCTGTTGAACCGGCTGACGCCGGTGATCCGTGCGCTGGGTTACGCGGGCTGACGCCGCCGGCGCGCGAGTCCTGCCGCCATCGCCAAGGCGAGCATCGCGCCCGTCGACGGCTCGGGGACCGCCGCCAGCATGGCGGCAAACGCGCCGGCGCCATTCTGCCCGTCGAAAATGGACTTGAACGCCGTGAAGTCCGCGTGGTCGTTGCGGAAATCGCCGTTGATGTCGCCCCGCAGGTACGCCTGCTGAGGCGTTAACCCCGAGAGATTCGCCAGTTGGTCGTCTCGCAGAATGTGCCAATCGGCCACGTCGAGCGCGCCGTCGGCATTGAAATCTCCCGCCAGGAAGCTCGCCAACACGTCGTACGACACGACAACCGCCCGGTGATCGGCATTGTAGCCCGGGACTGAGAGGTCCGTGCTGGGGTCGCCATCGGGGTAACCCACGGTCATCGCGCTCGTCGGCGTGACGGCGAACCCTTCGTGATAGACGATGTCGATCCGGTCGTGGACTTCGTTGGGATCGAGAGCCGGCGGCGGGGCGCCCGGCGTCCACGTGTACGCGTGGTCGCTGGTCGCGTCGGGCCGCACGGCGCGCAGCGAGTCGGTCATTCCCGCGTCGACGATGCGCTTCGACGTGGGGTACTCGACCTTGAGGTCATACGGCCGAGGCGTGGCCGCCGCCGAGGCGGCGGTCCAATCGAGGTGCGAAGGCTCGTTGAAATCGCCGGTGAAGAACACCGGCAAGTCCGACGCCAGCGCGATTGCCATGTCGCTGAGATAGGCCGTGACTTGCGAACCGCGGGCCGCGTCGGCCGCGGCAATCACGGCGGCCTCGTTCATCGGCAGCACGCCGTCCCGGAGGTCATACGGTTGGTAGGGATACGGCGACAGGTGGGCGTTGAACAGCCACGCCTCCTGCCCCGGCGAGAGGGCGATCCGGACTCCCAGATTGCCTGGCGATTGCCCGACGATTGGATAGCGGCTGATGACTTGAATGTCGCCGCCCGACTGCTGGTGGTAGTGAAAACCAAGCGCGGCGGCGATCGAAATGCCCGCGCTATTGCCCAGCTCCTGCGCGCCGATGATGTCGGCCCCGCTGGCCTGGATGATCTCGGCGAGCTTGTTCCGACCGGCCTGAGAATCTTCGCCAGCCCAGACGTTGAACGTCATGACGCTGACCGCGTCGAGCGCGGCCGACGCGGTACTGCCGAGTGACAGGGCGATCGACGCCAACAGCGCCGCCCGAAGCAAGCCGCGCATGACCAACTCCGCCGTTCCGTAGGGCCCGCCCCCCGCGACAAACCGCCTCGGGGACCTCCCTCAGTGTTTCTCGCCGCTACGGTTCCCGCAACATAACAACGCGCAAATCATTTGGCGCCGTAGGCAACCGCCGAGTCGTGCGGAATCTCATGTCATTCCGAGGTACTCCGAGGACTCTTGCCGGACCCCTCGGCCGACCTCGGGGTGACTTGGCGTCCCGCGGCGGCAACGTGTTTGACTCGCCGTTGCGCAACTTCCGGCGGCTGTTATAGTGGAGACGACTCCCGCGAAAGCCCCCCGCTATGCCCAAAAGCCGTCGCGTCGCCCTGCTGATCGACACTTCCACGTCGTGGGGCGTCCGAATCATTCAGGGCATCAATCAGTACGCCCAGGAGGCCGGCGACTGGCTGATCTACGTCGAGCCCCGCGGACGGTACGAGAAACTCGGCGTGCCCACGGGTTGGAGCGGCGACGGCATCATCGCCCGCATCACGCGCAAGGCGCTGGCCGACGAGATCGTGGCGACCGGGCTGCCCGCGGTCAACGTCTCCTGGTATCCGTTCCAAGGCCCGCGGATCGTCCGCTGCACGGTCGACGAACAAGAGTCCGGACGCATCTCGGCTCAATACTTTCTGTCCAACGGATTCGAGCGCTTCGCCTACTGCGGGCCGCTCGATCGTCCGGGATACGTCGACATGCTCGCGTCGGCCTACAAGGGAGTGATCGAAGAGGCGGGGCATGAGTGCCTGCTCTACGAACCGCCGACAGGCCAGCAGCGCACGATCGCTTGGAACGTCCACCTGGCGAGCCTCGTCAAATGGCTGAAGGGCTTGCCGAAGCCGATCGCTTTGCTGGCGTGGAGCGCCGCTCGCGGCCGGCAGGTGACCGAAGCGTGTCACTACGCGGGGCTGCGCGTGCCCGATCAGGTGGCCGTGCTGGGCGGCGAGTACGACGAGCTGATGTCGAATATCTCCAATCCGCCGCTGTCGACGCTGGACCAACCGTCGGAGCAGATTGGCTACGCGGCCGCCGAGGCGCTGGCGCACATGATGGCGGGCCGCAAGCCGCCGGCCGATCCCATCGTTTTTTCGCCAACGCGGATCAGCGTGCGGCACTCGACCGACACGCTAGCGATCGACGACTCGCTGCTGCGCGAAGCGCTGGAGCTGATTCGAGCGCGGGCGCCGCAGGGCATCTGCGTGGCCGACGTGGTCCGCCAATTGTCGGTCGCGCGGCGCACGTTGGAGCAGCGATTCATCCGCCTGCTGGGTCGCACGCCGGCGGCCGAGATTCGCCGCGTGAGAATCGAGGAAGCCAAACGGCTGCTGATGGAATCCGACCAGTCGATTGCGGAGGTGGCCCGTGCGTCGGGCTTCAGCCAGCAGGATCTCTTCTCGCGGACCTTCCGCCGGAGCGTGGGCGTCCCGCCCAGCGACTACCGCCGGCAACGTCGGGGCGGCGCCGGGAAAACATGAAGATTTCGGGCGCGCCAAGACCCCTGCGCCAAAAAATGCCAAATCTTTTGCGCAGGGAAAACGTACCAGAATCTCCGCGGAAAAATTAGGATAGATGATGCGATCGTGCCCCTCCTCATGGGCGGGGCGTGAGCGCAGCCGTGCCGCCGCGTCGTGTTCTTCTGGGCGCATCGCCCGCTGGGATCGCCCGCATGGGTTCCGCATACGTTCGCCGCCTGTTTGCCGCCGCCTTGAGCCTGGCGTCCGTCACAGGTTGCCAACTAAAAAGCGGGCAGGAAATGTATCCCGTGCGCGGCGAAGTGACTTACAAGGGCCAACCGCTTACCCGGGGGATTGTCACCTACATGCCCGCCCAGCAAGGCGCGGGGCGAACAGCCAACGGCCCCCTCCAGCCGGACGGCACGTTCACGATGACGACGCAGACGCGCGACGACGGCGTGATGCGCGGCGACTATCGGATTGTTATTCACTCCTACGAAGAGGACTCTCAACCAAAGTCACGCGAAGAAATCGAGGCCCAGGGAAGCAGTGCACCCAAAATGAAGTCTGTGGTTCCACAGAAATACGTGATGCCGGAAACCTCCGGTCTTACCGATAACGTCGACGAAAAGCATTCCGGCTTCAAGAAGATCGAATTAACCGACTGAGATCATCTCCCTCAACGGAGCTCGAACCATGATGGTTGGCCCTACTGGCTCGCGGCGCGGCGCGTTTACGCTCGTCGAGCTGCTGGTCGTCATTGCCATCATTGGCGTCCTGGTGGCGCTGCTGTTGCCGGCCGTGCAGGCGGCCCGCGAGGCGGCTCGTCGAGCGAGCTGTCAGAACAATCTGAAGCAAATCGGCGTGGCGATGCAAAACCACCACTCCGCCAAGGGATATTTCCCATACGGCGCCCACGACGGCGATTGTGAAACAACGCAGCTCACCAAAGATCGCAAGGTCTGGACGTGGCGAACCTTGTTGTTGCCCTACATGGAGCAACAAGCGCTGTACAACCAGCTTGAGCCGATCGCCAAGGCGAGCGAAGGCACCGCCTGCCGGAATCCCGAGAACCGGGCTTGGGATAAGACGCCGCTCCAGCTGCACATCCTGCCGACGCTCATTTGCCCCAGCGAGTTGGTGCAAATCGGCGACCGGATGGACACCTGGTTTGGTCCGCCGACGGCCGCGATCTCATCCTACTTTGGCGTCGGCGGGCCCATCGCTTCTGGTCCCGCGTCCTCGTGGGGCGGACCCACCGTTGTCTGCGGCGATTGCGTCGGTCAGCGCGAGTGCCCCTGTGTGCCGATGGAAACGCCCAATCCCCGCGGCTTCCTCCACGGGCAAATGAAGAACGGACCGGGACTGCTCGACATGTGGCCCAGCAAGTATTCGACCAAAGACGTTCCCGACGGTACCTCGCAAACTCTTCATGTCGGCGAGTCGCATTGGGCTGACCCGGACACCAATGAGCCGGGATGCTTCGGCAACATGCAATGGATGGCCACGTTTGCCGTGGCGACGACAGTTTGGGGCATCAATACGGACTACGTGGCACGGCTCGGCTTCGACGTGAACGAACACAAACTTTACAACTACCTGACTGGCTGCAATTTCCGCAGCCGGCATGTCGGCGGGGCCTACTTCCTGTTTGCCGACGGCTCGGTGAGGTTTCTGGAGGACTTTATCCATCCCGCGCTGTTCGCCAACCTTGGCGGTCGCAATGACGAACGCGTGGGTCAGGAGTACACCCCGCCGGGAACCGGCGGCAGCCTGTAGCGCCCTCCCATGAAGAGACCGCTTGCTTGCTAGGTGACACGACAACGACACACGACTTTCACAATTCTCCCTTATCATCCGCCGATCGATCCTGCGGCGCTCATTGCTCCACTGCCGAAAGCAGCCGCCGCCGTACCGTTTTGACGTTGGCTCCAGCACCAGACGAATCCCCCTGACGTACCCCAAGAGGTTGCCTGCGAACCGATCCGCTCGCGGCGGCGCCCCCCTTCGGCGAACCGACGTCGCGGCGCTCGCCGTGACCGAGCCACGCGCCGCGTGAGCAGCGGCCTTGCGCCGTTTCGATCAGGCCGTTGAAGCTTGCCGCAGACGATACGACGCCGCCGACATTGAACGACTTTCCTTGGAGACCGACCCATGAAGGTAACCGACCTGCGGCGAAAGCTCGCTGCGGCTTTGGCGGCCGGCGGCTTGTTGGCGCCCTCGGCGGCGTACGCGGCCAATCTCGATACCAACCTGGTCGTTAACTCGGACTTTGAATCCGTCGACGTGGGCACTCCGGGCGAAGCCGGCGCCGTTCTCCTGCTGAATTGGAACGCGGGCACAAGGACTGGGTTCGCCTACGACTACAGTCTCGGCTACGACTTGGGCGGACCGCTGGCCGGCGGCGGCACCTACTACTTCACGCCCAATCAGTCGGGCGGCACGGGAACGGACGTCACCGCTCCCGGCGAGGTCATGCAGGTGATCGACCTCTCCACGGGCGCCACCGCGACGGCCATCGCCGGCGGCTCGGCGGGATTCAATCTCAGCGCGTTCTTCACCTCCTACCTAACTCATGGCGATATCGGCAACGTCCACCTGCGGTTCGTGAATGCCTCCAACGTCAGCCTTGGGACGGCGGTCCTGTCAGACCCCAGCCCCACGACCGGCTGGAAACAGGCGTCGTCCGGCGGCGGAATTCCCGTGGGAACCGCGAACGTGCAGGTTTCGCTCTATGGCACGGCAGTCACCAGCGGGCCAGACGGCTACATCGACAACATCGATTTCCGCGTCGTCGCGACTCAACCGGCGCTGTCGATCACCGTCAATCGACTGACCGGGGCAATCACGCTGAACAATCAAACCGGCAGCGCGAAGAACCTGGCGTCGTACTCGATCACGTCGGAGTTCGAAGGCCTGGCGCCCGCTAATTGGCTGTCGATCGCCGACAACTACGACTCGGGGAACCCGGGGCCGAATCAGGTCGATGCCGCACACGCCTGGTCGGAACTGACGGCGCCCGCCGCTCACGGCGACCTCAGCGAAGCCGATCTGGCGTCGGGCGACGGCGCTTCTCTGGCCTCCGGCCGCACGGTCAATCTCGGCAACGCCGGAACGTGGATCCGCACCAACCGCGAGGATTTGGTGTTCGAGTACGTCTCGAACGGCGCGGTCGTCCAGGGACTCGTGAGCTACACGGGCGGATCGCCCGCGGCGGAGGGCGACCTCAACTTCGACGGCGCCATCAACGCCGCCGACTGGGTCATTGTTCGCACCAACCAGAACGGCAACCTCTCGGCGATGTCGCTGGCCGAGGCCTATCGGCTCGGCGACTTCACCGGCGACCGCGCGAACAATCACGCCGACTTCATCGCGTTCAAGCAAATTTACGACGCGGCCAACGGCGTCGGGGCGTTCACCGCGATGCTGCAAAGCGTCCCCGAAGCGTCGAGTTCCCTGCTGGTGCTCGCCGCCGGCACGTTGCTCGCCCCGTTGCGACGCCGCGCCAACCGCCGCCACTGATCGTTCCGACACTCCAACATCCAGCCACGCTCCACGCACGACGCCGACCACATCAGCAGCAACTAGGACCCATCACGGAGCATCCCCATGAAATTCTCTACTTGGCGCACGACACAGGCGGCGAGCCTCATCGCCGCATTGTTGCCGTTGACGCACGCCGCTTCATTCGCCTGGGGAGCAAGCCCGCTTTCCGACGCGTTGACCGGGTTTACCGGCAACTCCACGCAGCTGGCCACGCAGACGGCGCTCGGGGGGGTCGGGCTGGAATTCTCGAGCACCATGGGCCTGTTCGAGGACCCGCCCGGCTCCGGCACATTTTTTGACCCCACGATCCAGTTCGATTCCAGCGGAGCGAACTACGGCGCCCTCGCCGGCGGCGACAACGGCCGTAATTACATCCGCACGATCGACGAGGATTACGCCAACGTAAGTTTCACGGCGGAGGTCACCTGGACCACGCTCGATATGTTTTCGCAAGCGGGGTACTTCGGCCTCGGAGCGGCTGAGTTCGGCTCGTTCCGCATTGCGGATTGGGGGACGCCATTTTCCGGCGTGCAGCTGTTCTTGGAGGTCGATCCGATTAACCCGTTTGTCTTCACGGCGAAGAACAAAAACGGTTTCAACGATTTCGATAACGGGACAGAGGCGCCGCCGTTCGCCAGCGGCGCAGGCACGCATCGGCTCCGCCTGTCGTACGACTGGTTTCAGAAGAAGGCGACGTTCAGCATCGACGCCGACTACGCCGGTGGGGCGTTCGTGGCCGATGTCACGGCTCCAGCGGTGAGCACGCTCGACCTGTATGGCTCCGACGGCTGGCCGACGGAGCCGGGGCGGGTGTATTTCGGCGGCGACGACGGGACGAATTACAAGAACCTGCAAATCACGGTGTCCACGCCGTCGATGCGGCTGGGCGACTTGACGGCGGACGGCAACATCACGAGCGCCGACTGGGTCGTGCTGCGGAACAACCAGCTTGCCGACCTGAGCGGCAAGACATTCGCCGAAGCCTACGCCATGGGCGATGTGACGGCGGACCTGGCCAACAACCACGCCGACTTCGTCTTGTTCAAGCAGCTTTACGACGCGGCCAATGGCGTGGGCGCGTTTGCCGCGATGGTGGCGAGCGTGCCCGAGCCGTCGGCGTTCGCCCTTGTCATGCTCGCTGGAACTTGCAGTTCCGCGGTCGTTCGTCAGGCTCGGCGCCGGAGTATGTCTCGCTGACCCAATCAACTCCCAATTCAACTAAGACACTAGCGCTTTATCGCGGAGTACCCCATGAAAGTTTACAACTGGCGCAGAAAATTGGCGGCGACGCTGGTAGCCGGCGGGTTGATTTCCCCCGCGGCGGTGCAGGCGGCGAACCTGGATACAAATCTCGTCGCGAATCCGGGATTCGAGACGGTCGATATCAACGTGATCGGCGACTACAACGCCGTGAAGGTGTTGAATTGGACCGGGGTCGACGGATTCGCTTATTCCCATAACGGGAGCCTCAATGGAGGAGGCACCCCAGTGCCCGACTATGCCGGCGGCGACGTCGATCCGCCGGGCGCGGGCAACTGGTATTTCAGCGCCAATAACAACCCGGGGTCGGACACGGGCGACATCCGCGAACCGGACCTCTTCTATCAAGACGTCGCGCTGAACGCAGGGACCACTGGCACGCAGATCGCCTCCGGCGAGGCGGCCGTGCGGTTGAGCGCCTACATGAGCAGCTACCTCAATGACAACGATTTCGGCATCGTTCACGTGCAATTCAAGAATGCCGGCGGGACCACCATCGGCACAGTGCAGATCGCGGATTCCGATCCTGGGCCCGACAATGTCTGGAACCTCAACTCGGGCGCCGCGCTGATTCCGGCGGCCACGACCAGCGTTCGGGTCTCGCTGCTCGGCGGCGTCGCCAACGGCGGCACGGACGGGTACATCGACAACGTCGACGTGCAGGTGACCAACGCGGCCAACGTGTTCCTGTTCGCGCAAGTCAACACGACGACGGGTCAGGTCTCGATCCGCAATCAGACGGGCCAACCCGTGTCCGTCGACTACTACGAGATCACCAGCGCGAGCGGCGCCCTGGTCCGGTCGAACTGGACGAGCCTGCAAGACCAGAATCTCGCCGGCTTTCCCTCCGGCAACGGCACGGGCAACGGCTGGGAGGAAGGCGGCGGCGGCGGCAATGGCGCCATCAGCGAGTCCTACCTCACCGGCAATAGTCCCGTGATCAATGCCGCTAATATTGGCCTGGGAGCCGCGTTCAACACGGCCGGAGCTCACGATCTTGTTTTCCGTTACGGCGTGGTCGGCCAGTCGCTCACCGCCGATTTCGACGCCGATTTCGACGCCGATGGCGACGTCGACGGGGCTGATTTCCTGCGTTGGCAGCGAGGGCTTGGCGCCGGCAATTCCAAGGCGCAGGGTGACGCCGACGGCGACATGGACGTCGATGGCGCCGATCTAGCGATTTGGAGAACAGAATTCGGTTCCACGCCGCCTGTCGCGCCCAGCACGCTTGTCCAGGGGTTTGTCCGCTACGTCACGTCGGGCGCCGCCGCGGTTCCGGAGCCAGGGTCGGTGATTCTGGCCGGCCTCGGGCTCGGTTCGTTCATGCTGCGGCGACGGCGCGACGAGAGCATGGATTGATCCGGTCGACGGCGCCGATCACTGAGGCCGGCGACCTTACGAACTCAAAGCAAGACACTCGATACGCAGAGGATCGATCACCATGACACTCGGGCGAAGGACACTTGCGTCATTGACCTGGCTGGCGGCCGGAACGTTGGCCGTCTCCGCCGCGTCGGCCGCCGTCACTCTCGACCGGGATTACCGATTTGGCGATCTCGCCGGTGAAGGCGCCGCCAACGGCGCCGACGTCGGCAGCGGCAACGCCAGCAATGCGACGCTCGACAGCGCCGGCGTGCCGGGAATGAGTCAGCTTCCGTTTTTGAATCCCGTCAATACGCCGAACTACGTTACCATCACCGGCCGCCCTGACAGCGTCGGCGGCTTGGGCATCGAGTTCAACGCCGCCGAACAGGAATATCTGCGCGGGCCGTTTCTCGGCTTTCCGGAGATCTCCTTTTCGTCGATCTTGAACCCGACGACCGGCGGGACGCTCGACTACGACGGGATCACCGACCGCGGATTTCAGTTCTGGGTGCGTCCGGTGAGCAACGCGACCGCACAATCGCTTGTCATGGACACCGAAGCCCACGGCGTCCGCATTCTCGCCAACGGCAATTACGGCATGACCTACGCCGGGTTCACGACGGATTCCGGCGTCGCAGCCACGCCCGGCGTATGGCGGCACATCCAGATGATCTCGGCGCCCGAGGCCTTCGGCCATGCGCGGCTGTACGTCGACGGCGTCGTCCGGGCCGTGCGCGTGTCTCCCGCGTACCCCGCACTGCGGAGCGATCTGGTGGTCGGCGCCAACACTGGCGGCGACGAAGTCACTTTCACTGGCGGCACCGCCGAGTTCTTCACCGGTACAATCGACGATCTTAAAATGTTCGTCATGGGCACGTCGGACGGCGCGCCTCCGACGGCGTACGGTAGTTTCGATTTTCCGGTCGACAACGGCTTCGCGGCGTTCAACCTCAGCGGCGTTCCCGGCGACGTCAACAACGTGGGCGGCTTCACCGCGGCCGACGTCACCGCCTTCATCGCTGGCTGGCGGTTCGATAACCGGGTCAACGGCGTCCGCGTGGCCGACGTGGTCTCCCACGGCAAAGGCGACCTCAACTTCGACGGCCTCACCGACATCAAGGATCTCGTGATCATCCAGAATCTGCTGCCGGCCGCCGGGTTGCCGCTCATTACGGCGGCGCAGCTCGGCATTCCTGAGCCGGCGACGGGAGCCCTGCTGATCGTCGCCGCCGCGGTGGTTCACAATGCGTTTCGCAAGTCGCGCCGCTAACGGCGTTTGCCGCGGGCTGGCCGCGCTGGTCGCGGCGCTGGGGTGCCATGCGCTGGCAACGGCTCAGGACGCCGCTGATTCGCACTCGGTTGAGTCGCCCGACGGCCGGCTGCAAGTCGTTTTTCGTCTGGATGAGCGCGGGCGGCCGTTGTGCGACCTATCTTACCGCCACGCGCCGATCGCATCGGTGGAGTTTGGCCTCAAGTTTCTCGAGGGCGGGCCGGTTCAAGAGAATCTCCGCGTCATCGAAATCCGCGCCGCGAGCCACGACGAGACCTACGCGGTCCCGGTGGGCAAGGCGTCGCGGGCGCGCGATCGCCACGAGGAGTTGGTCGTTTCGCTGGAGGAGACGGCGCCGCCGGGGAGGCGGTTCGACGTTGTCATCCGGGCGTTCGACGATGGCGTCGCGTTTCGCTATGTCCTCAAGAAGGCCGGCGAGCAGGTTGACTTCGCGCTGGTCGAGGAATTGACGCGGTTCGAGTTCCCGGCCGACGCGACGGCCCACTACCTGCCGCTGGCTGGCTTTACCACGTCCTATGAAGGCTTCTACGAAACCCGCGCCGCCTCCGAGATCAAGCATGATCAATTGATCGCGCTGCCGATGCTGCTGCAGTTACGCGGCGGCGACTTGCCAGCGTGGGTCGCCATCACGGAAGCGAACCTGCACGACTACGCCGGGATGTACTTGTCGCCAGTCGCGGACTCGCCCGGCGCCTTCGGCGCTAGGCTGTCGCCGCTCCCCGGCCGCGACGATGGCGCCGCGGTGCTGGCCGCGGCGCCCCACGCCTCGCCGTGGCGCGTGTTGATGATTGGCGACGATCCGGGCCGGTTGCTCGAGTCGCAACTCGTCCGGCATCTCAACGACCCTTCGCGGATCGCCGACCCGTCGTGGATCAAAACCGGCAAGACGATGTTCCCCTGGTGGAACGGTTACGTGCTGGAGGGCGTCGATTTCAAGCCTGGCCTCAACACGGCCACGTACAAGCACTACGTCGACTTCTGCGCCGAGCACGGCATCGAGTTTCATTCGTTCGACGGCGCCGACACGGCGTGGTACGGCGGGCCGATCGTCCCCGACGGGCCGACGAATATCACCCAAGCGGTTCCCGAAATCGACCTCCCGGAAGTGCTCGCCTACGCCCGGCAGAAGGGCGTCGGCATCCGCCTGTGGATGCACTGGCAGGCGCTCAAGCCGCAGATCGACGAGGCGTTCCCGCTCTACGAGAAGTGGGGCGTCCACGGCGTGATGGTCGACTTTATGGACCGCGACGACCAGGAAATGGTCGCGTTCTATCACGAAGTGGCCGAGAAGGCGGCCCGCCACAAGCTGACCGTCACCTGGCACGGCTGCTATAAACCCACCGGCATGGAACGCACCTGGCCCAACGTACTCAGCTACGAGGCGGCGCTCAACCAGGAGTACGACAAGTGGAACGAGGGAGGAATCTCGACGAAGCACAATCTCGATATCGCGTTGGTGCGGATGCTTGCCGGACCTGTCGACTACCACCAGGGCGGCATGCGGAACGTGGCGCCCGCCGACTTCCAGCCGCGCAACGACGCGCCGCTGGTGCTGGGGACCCGGGTTCACCAGCTCGCGACGTACGTCGTGCTCGAAAATCACCTGCCGATGGTCGCGGATTATCCGGCCGCGTACCGCGGTCAGCCGGGACTTGACTTCCTGGCCAGCGTGCCGACCAATTGGGACGAAACGCGCGTGCTGGCCGCGGAATTCGGCAAGTGCGTGGCGATCGCCCGGCGACAGGGCGACGCGTGGTACGTCGGCGCCATGACGGCGGGCGAGCCGCAGGAGCTGAAGCTGCCGCTGTCGTTCCTGCCGACCGGCAAGTTTTCGGCGGAGCTGTGGCTCGACGATGCGGACCGCGGCGCCACGGCGCTCCAGACTCGCAAGCAAGTAGTCTCGGCGGGGGAAACCCTCGACGTGACGACGGCCGCCGACGGCGGGTTCGTCGCCCGGCTGACGCCGCTACCGTGAATCTCGGAATACCGGTTTCCATCCTTCGTCAAGGAATTGCAGTGCCCATTCCGGAGGGCAGAGGGGACAGAACGTATCGTACCTATAGCGATTCCGTCGACTCTTCTCCATTGGCAGCGGCGTCACGGTGACCGTGACATTCGCCCTTAATACTCCGTCGGAAACTGAGGGTGATACATTCTGCGCGGCGCCGTACATGTCGCCCTGACCGGCAGCCACGATCATCAAGCGTTGCTGCAGCGGCTCTTTGGACTGAATCTTTGCTTGAAAGTAACCCGTCTCGTCAGCAACAAGACCGAAGCATCGTTGCGTCGCCTTAACGCCTGGCCGCCATGCAATGACGATCACATGCGCGTAAGGCACGCCCCGCCCCTGGTCGTCAAGGACCTGACCGGTGGCAAGAACTCGCGTGATTCGAGCATCCCACAAGCCGATTCCAACAAAGCGTTTGAGCGTCCTATCAGCGAAAAAGACGAGAATCAAGAGTACTAAAACGGCAGCGACCAGAAGAAGTGCCCACTTGCTCAGCGATGCACGTGCGATACCCGACATGTTGATACATTCTCGCAGCCAAAAATAGTATTAAGGTTCTTGCAATCGCAGCTGAGCTCGGTCACCTCGAAGACATGTTGTTCTTCATGAAACTTGCAAGATAGCCCTCGGATTCCACGAAATCGTCGATTAGGTCATGCGCCATCTCTGCACTCTCCACTGTTGCCTCGGTAAGATTTGACTCCACTGCACTTCCGCGCACTCTGGTGCCATGAAAGCCACCGTTGCTTTGATACCAATTCGCATGCGCACCGCTCAGTAGTGGTCGCCGTTGCTCTGCGAACCAGTTATACGTTCCGGACACTGGAATCAGCGCCGGCGGCCAAAGTAGGTAATTCTGAAACGTAACGGCGTCGACGTAGGCTGTGGCGTCAATAACGATCGGTAGTCCAGGCGCATCCTCGGCGGCATAAGCATTTAATGCCCAGGAAAGCGCGTATGTGGCGCCGCCGCCGTGACTGTATCCGAAGATACCGAACTTCTGGACATGTCGTTCACTCACAGACTCAATTACGAGGTCATACGGAGCCCCTCGTCCGCCGCCGTAGTAAAATCCGAGCCGATCTACGGAT
Organism: Lacipirellulaceae bacterium; assembly: GCA_044867485.1. Lineage (GTDB taxonomy): Bacteria > Planctomycetota > Planctomycetia > Pirellulales > Lacipirellulaceae > Lacipirellula. Next base: position 16,929 of record JBIOVA010000224.1, read on the forward strand.
TGATTGTCGAAAAACTGGACGTCGAATCCTGCATCAATGAGGTCAAGCACCATGCCGGCAGTGCCCTGCTCACGCGGGTCATTAATTCCTCCAATGATGGGAGCCGCGCCCAACACAGTTCCCGAGAAAGTTTCCCCCGAAAGCGCTATGACCAGGCTCTGAAAAGTGTGGAACTCAAGTACGTCGTGAACGTTCTCACCTTCCGGTTCCGTCAGGTCGATAAGCGTGATGTCCGCTGTTCCATGATCATAGTCGATCCACTCAGCCCAGAAACTCAGCACGCTTTCGTCGCCAACAAATCCAAGGTCTCCTGTGCGTCGATTCGAGTCAAGGACAATGGGTGCACCGGCGTTTTTGTTCGGGCTCGACCACAACGCAAGGCCTTGCCCTATTTCAAGCACAAAATCTTGCGAGAGACCCGCTCGTGCGACGTCAATGCGGATTAGGTCGTTTTCCGTCAGGCTTGGTCCTTGTTCAACTGAGGCGTCGTAGATGCCGTTGCCATCGTCATCGTCGAAATTGACGCGAATGCCTGGTCCGCGCTCCGGGTCGTCCTCGTCCGCATCTGATACGACACGGGTGCCCAAGTCGATTGTGCCTAGTTCTGGAGTTGGGCGATAAGCCGTCAGGCCGCCTCCAATGTTGATCACAATGCTATCGCCAACAGATCCTCCGGGACCTGGCGACTGAGCGCCAGGTCCTGGCAGAAGCTGGAGCGAGACGGTAGTTGCATTGTCAGACGTCGCTTCAAGCCAGACAGTCGCTGGAAGGTCCTCGAAACGGATCGCGTCGTTGACGATGATTTCGCGTCCCTTCGTCGGCGAGTCCCAGATGGACACGCCGCCGCTGAACTTGCCAAAGAAGTCTTGGGGCGATAATCCGTCACGAAGAAAGAGATCGATGCTGAGCGGGACAAGGTCGTCTTCACCTTCGATATTTCCGTCGATCTCCAAGTAGTCGGCGACGCCGTTTTGGTTGTCGTCGTCGCGATTCCAGACAATCCGCTTGCCTGGCGCCTCGTCCTCATCTTCCTCGGGAACGTCGGTCGAAATGTCTACCTCGGCATACGGGCCAACGTAAAGCTTCACGACAGCAGTATTGCTTGTGATGCGCCCAGTACCTAGAGGAGCGTAATTCGGGGAATGCTCGATTTCATACTCGAATGTGACCACTCCCTGAAAGTCAGCGGTTGGCGGCTCCCACCTAAACGCTCCTGTGGACGCGTCGAGCATCGTAAGCGTGCCAGCACTTGGACTGCCGACTTCAAATTCAGGGAAGTCCTGAAAACCTCCGATACTATCCAATCTCGCCTCGAAGGCAGTGCCTACGGGGGTCCAGAATGACCCATTAACCGCAGTGGGACTGGCGATATCATATACCCCCGTTTCACTGTCCGCACCGATTTGACTGACATTGATGTAGAACGTCTCTTTCCGTGATCGTGTTGCCCCATCGTCGACAGTGCCAGCGTCGGTAATTAGGACTTCCACGATATGTGTCATAGGAGCGTCGTGGTAATCCATTGTCCAAGAGTACACATTGCCGTTCAAGTCGCCGGGCCCGCTAAGCAGCTCATACTGGAGCTGCTCGTTAGGCGTTTGAGTGTCGCCAGCGTAACCTGATTCGGAATTCAGTACGATTTCGAGCGATGTGGATTCATAACCCCACGGGGAGGTCGTGTCGTCAGCTTCGACGGCGATAACATGGTTATATGGGCCCCATCCCGGCCAATCCGTCTGCCAGGAAGCTACACCGAACCATGGCCCGTCATCAAAACGAGCGTTTGCGAAATATGTAGCCAGTCGTGGCGGTTGCTCGTTAGAGTCATACTCATCAAATTCGAATACCTGTGAATCCTCTAACCCGTCTGGGTCCGTCACCTTAACGCCCACTCGCTCTGCGCCTCGCGGTTCGAAGAGCTCGGCGGAAGACGTGATGGTCAGGATGCCGTCAGTCGTCCCTATGGATACACCGGCGGGAAGCTGTGATTCACCCTCTGGAATGAATAGTTCGTACTCCCAATCACCAAAGACGCTGTCGGCATCCATCGCGGCGATGCGAATGCGTCTACTTTGATCTTTGCGCATCTCGATTGTGGCGGGCGTGACGATCTCCGGCGGCGAACGATCCGCGCCGTCAAGTTCAAAGCGGTCTTTGCCATCGCCGCCATGGACATCATCTTCTTCGTCGTCTTCGCTTCGAATGTCATCGTCCCCGCTGCCGCCGAAGAGAGTATCCTCGCCTTCGCCTCCGTCGAGATAGTCGTTTCCATCTCGTCCATAGATGGAATCATTGCCGCCCATGCCAAGGACGATGTTGGAGTCGCTGTTCCCGTATATCTCATCGTCGTAGTTCGTGCCGATGACGCCGTCCACGCCGCCAATCTGACCCAAGGTGATCGACGTATCTACGTCCAGCGCCTGAGCCTCGCCGACGATTTCTAGATCAATGGATATGCCGGAAGGCCGATTCCAATCGCTCAGATCGAGTATATCTCGCCCCTCACCACCCCAGTCATCGAGACGGTAGAGGTAGCCTGGCGCGATCACGAAGACATCATCGCCGGCGCCGCCGTTGAGGACTGAATTTCCACCTCGGCTTATGATCCGATCTCCCTCGGATGTGCCGTCAATCGTGTCGTCGCCCGTCCTGCCGTCAATGGTCACCGATTGTAGATTGGGAAAGAAGAATGCACTTATGTCCCGAAGATTTATGACGTCATCGCCGTTGTCGCCCGTGATATTATCTGTGCCAAGCACAGTGAACGCAGTGATTTCGTCAGGGCGATACGGCGTTGGCAAGCCATTGATAAAGAGCCGCGACGCGGCGGCCACAGTGCCCAGCGTGAGCGTTATCTCATGGAAGCGCGTCTCTTCGTCGTCGATGGTTAACTCGCCCTCCGCGTCAAGAGAAGCGTAGATCCCGAACTCCATTGCCCCAACGTCTGTGGCGCCGCCAGGACCGTTGCTGTCGCTCAGATCAACTGTTCGACCAAATCCGCGCTGATCCAGGCGGAGTCCGTATTCCAGCGCCTTGGCGACGCCGCCTTGGTCGATCGCAAAACTGTCTCGGTCAAGTGCATGTGTGGGCGTCGGGCCGCCGTAGTCGTCCAGCGGCAAGAGTCCGGCCGATTGGCCCTGCGCAAGGACAATATGATTGGAACCCGCAGTCGACGTTCCAAATCCAAAGAGGCTATGGGCGCTGCTTGCGGACATCGGCGCTACACCGCCAAAGTCGCCGGCGGTGTTTTCCGCCGCGATAGTATTGTGCAGAACCAGACTTCCTCCCGCGCCGCCTTTGAGAATGCCGCCAACGGAGTTGTCCGCGCTATTGTAGGCGATCGTGGCATTGACGACGGTTATTGTGGCGAGACTGTAATACGGGCTTACCAGACCGCCGCCTTGATGCTCGGCCGTGTTGCTGGAGACCGTTGTGTTCGTGACGACAATCGGCGCGCTTGCGACGGTCGCTCCGAGCGTGATTCCGCCGCCCGTTCCTGATCCGGCGATCCAACTACCACCGCTATATCCCTTGATTGCATGGTTGTCGTTGAATGTGCTGCCAGTGACCCTAATGCCATCTACTGCATTTGCTGACCGCACCCACATCGCGCCGCCCCACATGGCGGAGTTTCCGGCGACGGTGCAATCAATAACGCGCAGAAACCCTATATCGCTAAAGACTCCTCCGCCCGATGTCGTAGCGTTGCAATCGAGAATCGCGACATCTTCAAGCGTTAGATTCTCCGAATTGTAGACGCCTCCGGCTTCCACCGTGGTGAAGCCTCTTTTGACGGTCATACCCCGGATGTATGCAGTGATCGTGGAGGAGGCATTCCACACCGCAAAAATCCTACTGGCGTCATGGGCGTCAATCGTGAGAAGGTCTTTGCCTGGACCTAGAATGCTCACGTCGCTATTGACGAGCAATTGCCCTGTCGAGGAGAGAACGATCGTCTCGCCCCAAGTGGACGAATCGAACTCTATCTCATTCTTTCCTGGCAATGATGCAGCCAGAGCCAGCGATTCTCGAAGGCTTAGATGCCCAAAGCTGTAATCGTTGCCGTCTGTTGCATCGGATGCCGTCGAGACAATGAGCGACTGTTCATAGGCGCCGATATCGACGTAATCGTCGAGAGCGAGGTTAACGCTGACTGCGCGATTTCGCCCCCGCTGGTCCGCGGTCAAACCGGCGGCGGCCGCCGCAGCATCGCTGCCTGCATCAAGTGCCGAGCTTCCCTGCAATAAGGCGTGCGTTCGCACCTCTCCTCCGTAGTTCGCCAATGGCGCAAGGCGTGCATCAATTGCCGGGGCTTCTGCTTCGCCTCCTACTTGGTTGTGCTTGCCGCTTGGATCGTGGTCGATCCCATTGCCAGCGACGGTGTCGTAACCAATGAGATTGTAGGAGCTCAAGGAGTTGAAGCTCCCCTTGATATCGTTTGGGCCGCTTGCGTCCCCGTTGCCGGCGATGATCGAATTGTGCAGCGTCGCATTGATCGGCGAATCCTTCTGCAACCCGCCCGCGTAGTAAATCGAGCCGCTTTGATTTCCCGCAATCGTGAGATTGGTCAGGATCGCGGCCGCCGGAACAACGGATGATTGAAGCCACACGCCGCCGGGCCCCAAGCCGTCGCTTCTGTTCTCCGAAATGGTTGAATTGCTGATTTCCGCCTCGCTGTCCATGACCCAAACGCCGCCCGCTGACGTCGAGGCGTGATTACCGGCCACGGTGCTTCCCTGCATCAAGAAATCCTGCGCGTAATAGACGGCGACTCCTCCTCCTTTCGATGCCAAGTTGTCAGCAATCTCGGTCCCTTGAATCGTCAACGAGGAGCCGTATTGATACCAGATGCCACCTCCTCCAACGCCGCCGGCGGAATTTCCGCGAATCACGGTTGACTCTACAGACAGTGTCCCGCCGGAACCGTGAATTCCCCCGCCTTCTAAGGTTGATGTATTGCCCTCGATGACGCTGCCCTTAACGGTCAGATTGCCGGCACTACGAATTCCGCCACCTGTCGTAGCGCCTGATTCGGTTGCGTTGCCATCGGCAATCCTTACGTCAGCGATTGTTGCGGTGACGCCGGTCAACACATTGAAGACGCGAGTTTGATCTCCGCCGCTGATTGAGAGGAGCTCCGCCCCGGGCCCTTGAATTGTGAGGTTACTGGTGATCGCTAGTGCATCTGGAACCTGGCCTGCTTCGACGGAGTCGTCGTAACTAAGCGTGAGCGTCTTATGCACTCCGCCCTGAAAGAGAGTCAGGTCGAAGTCAATGATGTCGCCGTCGGTCGTGGAGCCATCGGTCGTCGCGAGATGAAGCGCCTCGCGAAGACTCAGTTGCTGGTTGCCAAGATTGAATTCATCCACAAGGGTCGTCACTGTAAAGTCTGCGGCCAGTAAAGATCGCGACTCCAGTGCTTCGATACGCAACTTTCGCCGATTGCGCCGACTGATAATTCGCGTCGCAAACCGACGACAGCTCGAGCGATTGGGGAAGAATCCGAGCGAAGCGAGCGTTCTTTTCCATGCCAACGGTCTCATGCGCATGGGACGACTCTCCTCTTAGGGTTCCAATATGAGATTTGTGCTGACAAGGTCAACGACAACGTCGTCAACGTAACCTATAGCGGTTCGTGCGAATTGCAACAAGAAAATCAAACCGGTCTCGATTTACACTTGCTCTCGATGCCATCTGCCAGTCCCCAGCGACTTCCTCCACGGTTTCCTTTTCCTCCAGTGCTTGGCGCGTCATTGCTGCTCTGCTGCATTGCTGCGCAGTTCGTCTGAATTCGCATTCGCTCCGCCGCGGAGAGTTGCAATATGTTGTAAATCTTTTAAGACTCATGATAGAGCCGTTCTGTCTTTCGCCGCGGCGCGTTAGTTAAGAAGTCATCAGCCACTCGTCGCTTGCCATGGCCCGTCGCTGCGAAGTCGCACTCATCGTCGATCCCAGCAAGCCGTACGATCGCAGGATCATCCGCGGCGTGGCGGCGTTCGTGCGGGCGCATCGCCGCGAGTGGTCGTTGTATGTGGAGGAAGACCCCGTCGCACGGTTGCCGCACCTCGCGGCGTGGGCTGGCGACGGCATCGTGGCCAACTTCGACGATCGACGCATCGCCACCGCGGTGAGCAACGCCGACGTGCCGGTCGTCGCCATCGGCGGCGGCTACGGCTACTACAAAGAGAACCCCAAGATCCCCTACGTGCGAACCGACAACCGCGCTATCGCCGAGCTCGCCGCCCAGCATTTGCTCGATCTCGGGCATCGGCGGTTCGCGTTTTGCGGCGAGCCGCCCAACCGCTCCAACGGCTGGGCCCGCGAACGCGCCGCGGCGTTCTCGCACTATGTGCGCGACGCGGGTTTCGAGTGCGACGTGTACGCCGGGCGATATGTCGCGGCGCGGCAGTGGCGCGGTTCGCAACGCGATTTGCGCCGCTGGCTAGGGACACTCGAGCCGCCGGTCGGCATGATGGCTTCCAACGACGGCCGCGCCCTGCACGTGCTGCAAGCCTGCCGGGCCTCGCAGCTCCGCGTGCCGGAGGATGTGGCGATCGTGGGCGTCGACAACGACGACGTGATGTGCGAGTTGGGCTCGCCGCCGCTGACAAGCGTCGAGCAAGGCGCCCGCCGCATCGGCTACGAGGCAGCGGCACTGCTTGATGTGATGATGGACGGCGGAGCGCCGCCGCGGCAGCTTACCGCCGTGCCGCCCGAGGGGCTTGTCGCCCGCCACTCGACCGACGTGCTGGCGATCGACGACCCCGACGTGGCCGACGCGCTTCGCTTCATCCGCAGCCGGGCGTGCGATCCGATCACCGTGCGCGACGTACTCGACTCCGCAAAGCTTTCGAGGTCGACGCTCGAAGCGCGATTTCGCGAGTCGCTGGGCCGCTCGATTCACGCGGAAATCCGCCGCGTGCAACTCGATGCGGCACGGCGGCTGTTGGCCACCACGAACACGCCGCTCAAGGAAGTGGCCCGCCAATCGGGCTTTTCCTCCGTGCAGTATTTCACGGCTGTGTTTCGCGCGGCCACGGGGCAAACACCCGGCGGCGTGCGTTCCGCGACCCGCGTATAGTCTCATCGTTCCAACCCCAGGCAAAACTCGAGGCGCGCCATGACCCAATTCAATCGTCGCGGTTTTCTGCAAGCCTCGGCCGCCACGGCGGCCTTCGCCGCGAGCAGCCGCCTAGCCGCTCAGGCGCCAAGCGAGAATATCCATGTCGCTCTCGTTGGCGCCGGTGGGCAGGGCATGTTCGACATGGGCAATCTGCTGCAGGTTCCCGGCGTCAAACTCACTGCGGTCTGCGAGATTAACCCGCTGCGCGTAGAAGCGGCCAAAACGCTCGCTCCCGATGTGCGGGCCTACGAAGATTGGAAGGAACTGTACGCCGCGGAGAAGGACCTGCAGGCCGTGCTCGTGGCGCTGCCCGAAGACACGCACGCCCCCGCTTCGATCGCCGCCATGGAGGCCGGGCTCGACGTGTTCTGCGAGAAGCCGATGGCGTTCTCGCTCGACCAGTCGCGGGCGATGATTGCCGCCCGCGATAGGCGCCAGCGCGTCTTGCAAATCGGCCAGCAGCGCCGCTCGAATCCGTTGTACTATCTCGCCGAGCGGCTGGTGCAACAGGAGGGCGCCCTCGGCGAGGTGCTTCGCATCGACGCCTTCTGGGACCGCTGGGAGGACTGGAAGCGGCCGCTGCCGGAGCTGACCAAGGACTTCGTCAAGTGGGGCTATCCGTCGCTTGATCACCTCATCAACTGGCGGCTGTATCGCAAGTATGGCCACGGTCTGATCACCGAGAACGGCACGCACCAAATGGACGCGTCAAGTTGGCTCTTGGGAGGCAAGAAAGCCAACCGCGTCTGCGGCATGGGCGCCATCCGCTACAAGGACGATCGCGAAACGCACGACCTCTGCTCCGCCGAATACATGTTCGACGGCGAGACGATCGTCCGGTTCAACCAGGACTTCCACCAGGGGTTCAACTTCGGCTGGAGCTACGGCGAGCTGCTCTTAGGCGGCGAAGGCACGATGCGGATCACGGCCGAGCAGGAGCTGGTGCTGTACGACCGCAGCCGTAAGGCAACGCGCGTGCCGATCGCGAGGGTGGGTGAGTTCGAGATTGCCGGCGTGCCGCTCACCGTCGAGGAAATGTCGAAGTTCGAGGCCAACGCGGCCGGCGGCGGCCTCCGCACGCTCAGCTACCTCAACGAAATGCGGATCTTCGTCAATTGCATTCGCAACCGCACGTCCCCCTCGTGCACCGGCGAGATCGGCCACAACGCCATCGCGTTCACCGTACTCGGCTCCGAAGCCCAGTACAGCGGTAAGACGATGACGCTCGACGCAGACAACTTCATCTAGTCGCTTGCGGCTTTAGCGAAATCCATCAACGAATCTCAAGGAACCTATCGCCGTGTCCCAACCCGTCACCTACCGTTTCTCCTTCGGCCCATGGAACATCAGCGAAGGCGCCGATCCCTTCGGCCCGCAGGTGCGCATGCCGTACTCGCTGGTCGAAAAGCTGGACTGGTACGCTCCGCTGGGGTTCGAGGGCGTGCAGTTCCACGACGACGACGTGGTGGAAAACATCGACGACCTGCGCCCCATGCAAATCGCCGAGCAAGCCCGCACTGTCTCGCGAGCCCTCAACTCCCGCGGCCTGATCGCCGAGTTCGTCGCCCCGCGGCTCTGGTTCCACCCGCAGACGATTGACGGCGGTTACACGTCGAACAGCGCGGCAGATCGCCAGTACGCGCTCGATCGCAGCCTCCGGGCCGTCGACGTCGCCCGCGAAGTCGGCACGTCGAACATCGTCCTCTGGCTCGCCCGCGAGGGCAGTTACATCCGTGAGTCGAAGAACGCCAGAACGGCGTACGCGCGGATTCTCGACGCCATCAACGCCCTCTTGGAATACGACAAGGAAGTTCGCGTCTGGCTGGAACCCAAGCCCAACGAGCCGATGGATCACGCTTACGTGCCGACGATCGGCCACGCGATCGCGCTCGCCTACCAGTCGATCGATCCCCAGCGCGTGAGCGGCCTCATCGAGTCGGCCCACGCGTCGCTCGCCGGGCTCGATCCGTCGGACGAGATGGCGTTCGCCCTGGCGCACGACAAGCTGGCGAGCGTCCATCTCAACGATCAAAATGGACTGAAATACGACCAGGACAAGGCGTTCGGCTCGGTCAACCTGCGGGCCGCGTACAATCAGGTCCGCGTGCTGGAAGAGGGCGGCTTCGGTCGCCGCGGCGAGTTCGTAGGGCTCGACGTGAAGGCGATGCGCACCCAACCGCAGGAGAAGGCGCTGGCCCATCTGGCGAACAGCCGGGCCATCTTCCTGCACTTGGTCGAGAAGGTGCGAACGGCCGACCGCGACCTGGAACAACAGTTCATCGCCGCGCGGGACTACGAGGCTCTCGAAGCCTACACGTTGCAACACCTCATGGGCGTCAGCGGGAATCCGTGGAGCGAAGCGCCGCCGGCCCTCGTCGCCGCCACGGCTTGAGATCATCGCTGCGCCGGGAGAACTGCAACGTCGGAGCGAACCGCCAAGCACACCGCGGGCGCCAAGAGAAGAAGCATTCTCACCACGACGGCACGACGAGCACGACGAAGAGGGGAAATGACGTTTCGAGCCAAGCCCCCGTGGAATGGCCAGCTGTTTTCGAGATTCTTCCCGTGTTCATTTCATGAATTCCTCGTCGTGTCCGTCGTGCCGTCGTGGTGAATCCCTCACGCCTTGGCGTCCTTGGCGCGCGGCGTCGCAGGCTCTGCCGCAGTGAGTCTTGACGCAGCGCTCATTTTTGGCGACATAATTCCCCCATTTGGGGGATCTGACGATGCAGGGACGGCATTCCGCGGGTACCTCGCGCTCGGGCCGCGGTTCGTCGCGTCGGCCGAGTTGGCATCGTTGTGGTGTGCGGACTCGGCGTCTCCAGATGCCTCCCACAGATCAATCTCCGTGCAAAGCCGGAGTCGATGGGAACGCCTGTATACTACCCAATGGCGGCGGGGAAATCAAGCGGCGGATTTGGCCGCGCGGGGTTCTGGGGGAGGAGGTCGGAGCCGTGCGCGAATTGAGCTGCGTCCGTTTACTCTTTCCCGTCCCTTTACTCTTTCCAAGAAGTGCGGGGAGCACGTGAGGGCGTGGTACTTGGGTCGCCTAAAGCTCTAGGTTTCGGACGCTCCCTGCATTTCTTCAGAGCGTAGACGCCAGTATGGGTTGTGCTTCGCAAGGTACTGGAAGTCTCGGCCATACTCTGCCTCCTCGAATGCCTCGTTCTCAGCCTCTTGCAAGGGATACCAACGCGACCGCGTTTCCGGCTTCGCTTTGCGGTAGCTCACGTAGAGCCAGCCCACGTAGTCGTCATTGAACGGAAAGTTGTCAACCGGCTCGTTAGTGATTGCGGACCAGAAGGTGATGACATCCTGCACTAAGACCGGGCGAAACGTCCGCGTGTTCGTGTGCCACTTGTCGGAGCCGGCGTCTAACTTTTCAGCTTCGTACACGTCGTGGACATTGGCTACCGCGTACTTTATGTTCTCTTCCATTCCCATGACAAATGTCCTTCAGGGTTGGCGGTCGCAGACAAAGCAAGTCTAGCTCACGCCTATTTGCCAGAGAAAAACGGCCCATGGGGGTGAATGCCCTATATCATGAGACGCAGCCATTCCCACCAAAATTTGACAAAAGCTGTGCAGGGTATTCCAATTCGTCTTTCGCCCACCCTGGTGATGTTGCGGCGGTCCCGCAGCTGGCAGCGGACATCAAGCATTCTGACCCGACGAAGCGAGGCCGCAATCCAAGGGAGAACGCTCATGAGGCAATTCCGATCGACAGTGTTTGTCTCCGCAGTCGCTTTAGGTTCTGTCGTCCATGCTCAGGGTCCGACGCTCATTGGGGGCAGGGACTTCAATCTCTCCAGTGCGTCACTTGGTGGTGGCACTGAGCTAGTCGGGGCAGCGTCGAACACCGCTAACGGTCTTACCGCGAACACTCCGTGGGGAAATAGCGGAGACGGCATATCGTATCGCTTCAACTCCCCATCAGACTTTCGGTATGACTTCGTTTCGCCAGTCACCATTGACGGTAATTTCTATCTCTACAACGGCTGGGACTTTCAAGATCAAGCAATCCGTAATTTTTCGTTGAGCTTTCTCGATTCGGCGGGGTCTTTGATTGGTTCGCCGTTTCAAGGCGTGGGCAGTCCCGGCATCAACAACGAGGTCTTTGGTCTGCCGCAAGCCTATGCCGGCGTAAAGACAGCGAATCTTCGCGTTGAATCGTCACACACGCCGCACGTCGAATTTCGCGAAGTTGCATTCGACGGTGGAGGGGAAACTTCCCTTCTGTTTAGGGAGCTACGTTCGGAAGGCGAAGTCGCATTTTTCCGCGATGAGGTGCCATTTGGGTTTGACCATGTCGGCTTGGGGTTTCAAGGCCGTGTTTATGAGTCGCACCCTCCACAAGGGGACGTGGTTTTGGCTGGCGAAACTTATGGCGTCGTGGAGGACGATTGGCTTGACGCCGATTCGCCTTCGGGAAGAGTTCGCGTGCCGCTTGACGACGGCGTTCAATGGGGGCACACCGTCGGCTCATTCCAGACGCACAGGCATCTAAGTGATCAAGCACCCCAGGACAATGTGCCGGTCATAGATTTCAAAGACGTACCAATTGATTCAAGCTTGGCGAGGCGAATGGTAGAGCGGATAGAGCTAAGAGCTGATTCCCGGTTTCGGTATCTGGGAGAAGAACTGCCTGAAATGAAAGACAATTTAGCTCCGCACTTGCAGAAGGGTGGTGGTGGATTCAATGAGTTCACGTGCGTGGGCCTAATGGAATGGTCTGCGGAGGCTGCCGGGCACAACAATGGACAAGGGTTTATCCCCAACGGCATGGAAGAGATCCCCGGCGTATTTCCCATGTTATCGCCTCAGCTATTGTATTGGGCTGCCTTGTCCGAGAACGCGTTTCAAAATGCAAAAGACTGGGTCTCTGGTTTTCTTGACCCCGTCGATTTCATCTTGACGGACCCACGCGGACGACGATTTGGCTTCACGTCGACTGACGGGAACTTGTCGGAAATACCCAACGCGTTTTTTAGCGGCGATGCGGCCGAGGAGCAGTTTATTATCTTGGACCCAATTGCAGGCAAATACACTTTAGAGCTATTCGGACTTGGGGAGGATGCGTTTGCGGCGTTGGGGAACTCGATAAATGGGACCTCGATAAGTCAGTTTCTCGCTAGTGGAGAGCGTACTGTACTGTCAATCGTAATCGTTCCGGAGCCAAATTCGGTCAGCATCTTGTTGTGTGGGGGAGCCGGGGCAGCATTTATGTTCCGCCGAAGTCAGCGGTTGCATGCCGGCTCGCAGACCTCCAAGGTTGCAGCACCCCACCCACGTCCTTCCCGGTGCTGAGCACCGCGCCGTGTGCGAGAGAAGGCATTCAAAATGAACCCTGACACGCTCATCAAATTTGTCCGCTGGTTTGTCATTCCGCTGAATACACTCCGAGCCATCCCGAATGGCGACGGTGCCTTCGTCGCACTTTCTATTGGTTGCCAACTCTGCGAACGGTTCTATCGGGCGAAGACCAAAACTCAAGAGAAGTGGAGAGACCAAACGTTTCAAGACGAAGCCGGCGACGATTTGGGGGTGGGGCGGCAGCAATTCAGGCGATTCTGGAACACTTTTAGGCATGGCCAGCAGCACCAAGG
>JBIOVA010000225.1:0-31424 GCA_044867485.1 Lacipirellulaceae bacterium
GCGACGCGCGTGCGTCACACTACCACTTTGCGTCCGCATCCATCGCCGCGAACCACGAATCGACCCCGTTCCCGTTGGGACCGCCGATCGAGGCGATGCCCAGCAACGTCTCGGCCAGATATCGCGACAGGGCCGCCGGCGTCGGGTAACTCCAGGCGGCCGCTGGCGGCAGTCTCAGCCCCAGCACCTTCTCGAACTCGACGCTCAACTCGACCGCCGTTAGCGAATCGATCCCCAGTTCCGCAAACGTCGATTCCGGCGACAATTCGCTGGCGGCGATGCCGACCTTCTCCGCCAGCCAGCCGAGCATCCAAGTCTGCACTTCGGCGGTCAACTCAGCCGGCGAATAACTGGTGACGCGCTCGAGGAACTTCGGCGGCTGCGGCCGGCCCTCGGCTCCGTTCGGCGCCAGGCCGGCGCTGGTCGCCTCCGCCGGGCACGTCCACCGCTCTTGTTCGTCAAGTTCGCCAGCGACGAACAACTCGCGCGTGCGACTCCGCTGTACCTTGCCGCTGGAGGTGAGCGGCAGCGCCCCTGGACGCAACAGCACAATCGCCAGCGGGTCGACCTCGTGCTCTTCGACCACGCTCGCGCGGATCGTGCGGATCACGGCCGCCATGTCGCCGCGACGATGCTCGCGGCTCACCTGGTGGACGACGACCAATTCCTCGTGCCCCGGCTCACCGACGGCGAACGCGGCGCCCAAGTCAACCGCCTCGTGGGACTGCTGAGCGGTGCGCTCCACGTCTTGGGGATACAAGTTGCGGCCGCGAATGATGATCACGTCCTTCAGCCGGCCGGTGACGAACAGCTCGCCGTCGTTGAAGGAGCCGAGATCGCCCGTTCGCAGGAACGGTCCACGGCCATCGGAAAGACGCGCGCCAAATGTCTGCGACGTCGCCTCGTGATTGTTCCAGTAACCGCCGGCGATCGACCCGCCGCGAACCCAGACTTCTCCCACTGCGCCCGTCGACAGCGGCAGATTTGTTTTCGGGTCGACGATCACCACCTCCTGATCGCCGAGCGGCCGGCCGCAGCTCACCAGTCGCTGTCCGCCGGCGCCGCGGCCCGCGTCGACGAGCTTGTGGGCCGCCAGGGCCGCGCGATCGGCGTGCACCGTCCGCGGCAGCCCCGCGCCGGCGCCGCCGGTGACCATCAGCGTCGCCTCGGCCAGGCCGTAGCAGGGATAAAACGCCTCGCCGCGGAAGCCCGCCGGCGCCATCGCCGCGGCAAACTCTTCGAGCGTCGTCGCGTCGATCGGCTCGGCCCCGCAGAACGCCAGACGCCACGCGCTCAAGTCGAGCGACGCAATCTGCTCGGGCGTCGCCTTCCGCGTGCACAGCTCATACGCAAAATTTGGCGCGCCGCTGATCGGCGCCCTGGTTCGCGACAGCGTTTCGAGCCACGCCATCGGCCGCTGCAAAAACGCCGCTGGCGGCATCAGGTAGCTTGTTCCGCCGACGTACAACGGCGTCAGGATTCCGCCGATCAACCCCATGTCGTGATACGCCGGCAGCCAAAACACGCCGGACTGCCCCTCTCCACTCGCTTGCGGCTTAGCATCCGCCCCCGCCAACCCAAACCCACCGCGAATCAGCTCCAAATTGTGCAGCAGATTCCCATGCGTCACGACCACGCCGCGCGGCTGCGAGGTGCTCCCGGACGTGTATTGCAAAAACGCCGCGTCGTCCCGCCCGCAGGCCACCGGCTCGAACCTCGGCGCCTCGACGCACTCGTCGACGGCGATCCAACTCAACTCGCGCACTGCTGGCGTTTGCTCGTCTAGCCGTAGCGTCGCCAATGTGTCCGCCGTGGTGAGCGCCACCTTCGGCGTGCAGTCGTCGACGATCGCATCAAGCCGCGCCGACGGTCGCCGCGGCTTGGGGTATGTCGCCGGCGCCGCCAACACGCCCGCATACAAGCAGCCAAAATACGCCGCCAGAAAATCGAGCCCCGGCGGAAACACAAGCACCGCCCGGTCCCCCACCGCCGCTTGCCGGCTGAGCGCGGCCGCTACGGCCTGCGCCCGACGGTCCAACTCCGCAAACGTCCACGCGAACTCGCCGCCCGCCGTCGCCTGGCCCGGATCCGGCAGAAATGCGAAAGCCGTCTGATCCGGTCGTTCCGCAGCGCGTCGCCGCAGCAACTCGCTCACGCTCGCAATCGCGCACTGGGGCCTTGGCGAAGCAGACGGCATGACATTCCGCACAAACGAGAAAAAATCGACGCTAAAGCGCGCCCGGGGGCGAGACAAACTGGGCTGAATGCGGCAGGCGGGTCGCATTGCGACAGGCTCCTTGGGCCGGCGAAGCGGCGCGGCGGCGCGAGTCGCTCCTGAAAGCGCTCAACTAACGTAGCGTCACAACCTGCCCAAATGCAACGCACGCTTGGTCGCCCGACGAGCGTTGTTCCCTCCAAGCGCCGGAGTGTCCGCTCGTTTTCCGCGGCTGGCCAGGGCTCAGTCCTCCTTTGGAGCCTGCTGGCCGTCCGCGTCCGGTGCGTTTTGGGGTGGGGCGTCGGCGCCCGGGCCGGCGGGGCGATTCACGGGCGGCACACCCACCAGCCTCCCGAACTGCTGATTGTTGAGAGCCAGCACGCCGAACCATTGCGGCGCGCCCCCTGGTTCGACCGGAGGCGCCGCCGCTGACCCAAGCGCGGCCAGCACCCGCGGGGTCTGCGTGTCCGGCTCGACGACCGACAACCCTTCGCAATTGATCCGCCGCACGAAGAGCTCGTTGTTTGACACGCCGCACAACTCCCGGCCATTGCTGTCGCGAAGGATCAGCACGCCATAGCGCGTCGACGGCCGGCCCGGCACGTTGGCGCCAGGCTCCACGGCGCCGAGCTCGATCAGCCGCTGGTTTGGATTCGCCGGATCGAGCATGACCACGCCCTGGCACACCATGGCGCCCTTGCACTCGATGCTTTCGGCCACGAGTCGCCCGCACTCCAGTTCCTCGGTCTTCACCTGCTGAAAGAATTTGTCGCGCAGCGACGCCCCCAGGGCGAGGAACAACAATGGATAAACCACCCAACGTTCGCGTTCATTCATGGCATTCGCCGAAGTGTGTTATGAGCAAGACCAACACAACTGATCCTATCCCGCGGTACAAGCCGTGGGGATATCCACCAACATGTCCCGCGGCTTCCGCCGCGGGCTAAGAAGCCAATCCTACTTGTCGACGGTTGTTGACGGCATGATGTACGCCGGCGTTGCGCTGCCGTTCGCCGAAATACGCCACGGCAGCCACGCCAACAGCACATCGTCAACATCGACGTCACTCTTCCGCGGCGCCGCCTCGAGCTTCACGAGCGGCACGACCGCCGGCGGCAGCGGCGCATCGAACTGCTTCAAATCTTCCTGTTCCGACATCTTGAGCTTCTCAAGCGCCGCCGTCTTCTGCTTAACAGCCTTTTTCGCCTGCCCAGCCAATCGACGCGAGCGCATCGCCTGGTTCCACGCCCCCACGGTCATCACCTGTTTGCGCGACCGCCGGCCGAAGAGCCCCGTGATCACGATCTCCGTCAACCGCGACGCGACATTGACCAGTAGCGACATGAACCACCAGCGATGCTCCGCGCGCTCCGCCTCGGCCTGCTCGACGTCCTGCTCCAGGCGAGCCATGTCGGCGGCGCGCTTCTCCATCGCCCGCGACTTCCGCAGCGCGTGCAAGAGCGGCGCGGCCCTGCGGCGGAACGCCGCTTCATCCTCCTCCGGTTGCGACGATTCGCCCAGCTCCGCGCACGTCCACCGCACCAGTCGCTGCGTTTGATAGAGCCACTCGGCGAGGTCGCGTTTGAGCGCGTTGTAAGTCCTCTTCTGCCCGAGCGAACCCGGCAATTCACCGAACGCGGCGCCCGCGAGCGGCACATCTCCGAGGAGCGGCTGCTCCGCCAGCACGGTTGCCTTGTCCCACGGCGACTGCGACAGCTCGCCTTCGACGGGTTGCAAGGCCGCAAAGGGTCGCCACACATCGAGGCCCTCGGACGCTTGCACATAGTGCAATCGGCCCTGACCGAGCAGGGCAGGGCGGTAGGTCATAGAATCTCCGCCCGCCCTGGCGTCCACAGCGAAAAACCTCTGCGTCACATCGCCCGACAACAGCGGCTGACTTCCCGAGGTTTGGGGCGTCGCGGTCGTCGGCGCTGATGGCTCGAAATCGACTGTGTCCGCCTGCGCAGCTGCCGACTTGCGATCTGCCATCAGCGTGCTGATCTGCCCCCGCGTCAGCGGCCCCGCAAGATACGACAGCGCCCACCGCGTCTGGAACACGGTTGGCGATTGGTCGTGGACGTTGTTCATCAGGAATACGCGCTTCCCCAGCGCCGCGAGCGCCTTCTCCATCTCCCCGCGATCGAACGTCGCGCCCGCCTCCGCCGATGCGCCTTCCAGTCCCTCGATCACCCGGGCTTTATCCCGCTCGGTTTGCAGCCGACCCAGGAACCACGTCCCCGCATTCGACAGCCCCTTGTAGTCGAGGTCTACGGGGTTTTGCGTCGCCAGGACGCACCCCAGTCCGTAGGCCCGCGCCTGCTTAAGGAGCGTGAGCATCGGCCGCTTGGCGGGCGGATTGGCCGACGGCGGGAAGTAGCCGAACACTTCGTCCATGTACAAAATCGCCCGCAGGCTGCTCGTCCCCGGTTGCGACCGCATCCAACTGATCACCTCGTTGAGCAGCAGGGTGACGAAAAACATCCGCTCCTGCTCGCCCAGGTGGGCGATCGACAGGATCGACAGCCGGGGCTTCCCTTCGGCCGTATAAAGCAACCGCTGCACGTCAAGCGGCTCGCCCTCGAGCCAACTGGCAAACGACGGAGACGCAAGCAGGTTGTTGAGCCGCATCGCGAGTTCATCGCGGTCCTTCGACGCCAGGAAGCTGTCGAGCGGCACGGCGCCAACCATCGAGAACGGCGGCCGCTGGATTTCACGGATGATCGTCGCCAGGTCGAGGTCGCGTCCAGCGCGCCAAGCGTCTGAGAGCACCTTCGACAGCAGGATGTGCTCGCGGCTGTTCACCGGATCGGCGTTCACGCCCAACAGCGCCAGCACGCCCGACGCCGCCGATTGCACGCGATCGCCAAACGAGTCCGCGTCGTCGCGCACCGCCTGCGGCGGTGCGGTGAAGGACTTGAGCACAGTTAGCGGCAGCCCCGCGCTCGAACCCGGCGTGTAAATCGCACAATCAACCGCGTCCTTGAACCGCTGAATCCGCTCGCCGTCCTCGCCCCAGTCGGCCAGCCCGCTGCGCCACAAGTCCGCCGTTTTGTCCGCCAGTTCATCGAGCGTCACGCCGTCCCGCGCCGCCACGCTCTCATCGATCCACGGCCGAAAGTCGCTGCCGCGCAGCTCGGGGAACGTGAGCAGCAGGTTGCCAAGGTCCCCCTTGGGGTCGATGGCAATCGCCGGCACGCCATCGAGCGCCGCCTCCTCCAACAGCGCCAGGCACAGCCCCGTCTTGCCGCTGCCGGTCATTCCGACGCACACGGCATGCGTGGTGAGATCGCCGCTGTCATAGAGCAGCGGCGCATCGTCGTTCCGCCCCGACGCCAGATCGTGCCGCCGGCCCAGGTAGAACAACCCCCGCTCGTCGATTTCCGCCATGACCTGCCTTTTCTGGGTGCCATGCCCTCGTCCGCGTGGGCATGCTCGATCTCAACTCACATGGCCACGTCGGCAGACCTCCGAGGCCATGCCCCCCCGGGCCTTTCCTGGCGAAATTCACGAGTCGGCCGGCGAAGTGCGGCGACCGCAGTGACTATACTCGAATTGGCCCGGCGGTTCCTACCCAGAGCCCCTCGTCGCTACGGGGCCGTTCCATCTATGAAGCTCTTCGACTCACTCCGCCGCTCATTCGGCCACAACTCGCGCGCCGCGGGCGGCGGCCACATGACGTGGGCCTCGCGCAGCGTCTCCCACACGCTGACCAACACCAGGCTGTTCCTCAAGCGGCAACTGTGGATCTGGCCGATCATCGCGGTGGTCGTGCTGTCGGCCCTTGGCTGGGGCGTCAATCAGGCCATTGAAGCGACGATGAAGAACGGCATGCGTTCCGAGCTGCAAACGCTGCTCAATGTCGAGACCGCCATGCTCCAACGGTGGATGGAGACCCAAGAACGGAACGCCGAATCGATGGCCAACGACGGCGAGGTCCGCCGGCTAGTCGCCGAGTTGCTCAGTGCCGTCGAAAACGACGCCGGCGCCGCGCCCGCCGATCGCGCCGCGCTGATCAAGTCGCTGGCGGGCAGCCTGGGTCCCGCGATGACGTCCCACGGCTATATCGGCTTCGCCGTTGTTGACCGGACCAAGATTGTCGTCGCCGCGTCCGAGTCCGAGATCATTGGCATGCAAACGCCGTCGACGAACCTGGCGGGGGTCAACAAATCGCTCGACGGGGCGACGAACGTGTCTGCGCCCTTCGCCAGCGTCGCTGCACTCAAGGTCGGCGACGGCGTTGCCCAAACCGGCGTCCCCACGATGTTCGTCACCGCGCCGTTGCGCGACGACAACCTGCAGGTCGTCGCCGTCCTCGGATTGCGGATTCAACCCGAACGCGACTTCACGAAGATTCTCGAACTCGGCCGGATGGGCGACTCGGGCGAGACCTACGCGTTCAACAGAGACGGTCTCATGCTCTCCAACAGCCGCTTCGAAGAGGAGCTAATGGTCATGGGGATTCTGCCGGAAGGCGGTCGCGCCATGCTTCATGTGCTGATTCGCGACCCCGGCGGCAATCTCGAGGAGGGATTCGTCCGGCCGCAGCTCCCCTCCAAGTCGCCGCCGACGCGAATGGTCGCCGCGGCGACGGCGGGAGAGCCCGGCGTCGACGTCGAAGGCTATCGCGACTACCGTGGCGTGCCCGTCGTCGGCGCCTGGACATGGCTCAACGACTACAACTTCGGGCTCGCCGTCGAAGTTGACAAAGCCGAGGCGTTCCTTCCGCTCACGATTCTCAAACGCACGTTCTGGGGTCTGCTCGCGCTGTTGGTCCTCAGCTCGATCGCCATCTTTGTCTTTACGCTCCGCGTGGCCCATTTGCAGCGGCAGGCCCGCGCCGCGGCCATCGAAGCCAAGCAGCTCGGCCAATACCAGCTCGAACAGAAGCTGGGCGCCGGCGCCATGGGAGTCGTGTACAAGGGCCGCCACGCCATGCTCCGCCGGCCCACGGCCATCAAGCTGCTGAACGCCGACAAAGTGACCGGCCAGTCCATCGCCCGGTTCGAACGCGAGGTGCAGATCACCAGCCAGCTCAACCACCCCAACACCGTGGCGATCTTCGACTTCGGCCGCACTCCCGAGGATGTCTTTTATTACGCGATGGAGTACCTCGAAGGCATCGACTTGCAGCAGCTCGTCGATCAATACGGCCCCCAGCCGGCGGGCCGCGTGATCCACATCCTTCGGCAAGTGTGCGGGTCGCTCTACGAAGCGCACTCGATGGGTTTGGTGCACCGCGACGTGAAGCCGTCCAATCTCATGCTCACGCGCCGCGGCGGCGAGGCCGACGTGGTGAAGGTGCTCGACTTCGGCCTGGTCAAAGCCCGCGACGACGAGCAGCAACCGGGCGAGGACCGTTCGCTCGCCGGCACGCCGCTCTACATGTCGCCCGAGGCGATTCAGTTGCCCAACTCGGTCGACGGCTGCAGCGACATCTACGCGGTCGGCGCGGTGGGATACTTCCTGCTCACGGGCCATCCCGTGTTCGAGGCGTCGTCGATCATCGACCTGTGCAACAAGCACGTCACGGAGACGCCGACGCCGCCGTCCGTGCGGTTGGGCAAGCCCGTGCCCGAAGACCTAGAAAACGCCATCCTGGCGTGCTTGGAGAAGTCTCGGGCGAAGCGGCCCCAAACGGCGCGCGACTTGGCCCAGCGCTTGGCACGCTGCTCCGCCGCCGGCCAGTGGACGCAAGACGACGCCGAAGCCTGGTGGGCCCGTCACGACCGCGGCCAGCCACAGCCGGCGGCCGCGTCAGCGCCCACGGTGTCGAGCCGGCAGTACGAAGCGACGATTGACCACGGCTCCCACAGCGGGTGAGGGTGGCTACAGGGGCTCGAACCCTGGACCTCCAGATCCACAATCTGGCGCTCTAACCGACTGAGCTATAGCCACCGTAGTGCAAGCACTCGATGGTACCCCTGGACTTTTGAGCGGTCAACGCGGCGACTCAGCGTGACATGTCCTCGTCGGCGTGAGTCTGTCCGCAAACTGAGTGTTCTGTAAGCCACCGCCTCTGCCGAGGGGCCGCTGCCAAGGCCGACCTTCAGCCGGGCTTCAGTCCACCGGCAGAGCCGCGGGCCTCCGATCGCAATTCCCGGACGGACTTTCGTCCGCGCGGGCGTGTCAAAACGCCAAACAACAGGGCCGCCTTGGAAGACCTCGGACGCTGGGCCGCCCCGTGGGGACTTTTGATCATCTATGGAAGAAAACCCGAGAAAAACAGCCCCGCACCCGTGACACGACTTTTGATCATCTATGGGGCGGCTATCCGCAATGCGTGCCGTGCCCACGTCCACGTGGGCATGTGAAAGGGCCGCGAACATGGCCAGGTCCGAGGACCTCCAGGGCCATGCCACCCAGGCTCACGACCGCGACCGGAAGTACCGCAGATACACCGTCGCCGAAGCGATCCCCGTCGCCCACCCCACGAAAAACAGCGTCACGCCGTAAGGGAATTCCGTCGGCGTCACATGGGCCAAGACCGTCAACATGAGAGGAGCCTCCAAAGAACCACAGGGTTCGCCCGGCCGATGCACTACGGCGCGGCCAGCACCGCCGTCACCGGCAGTGTTTGCATGAATTTGAGATACTCGCCGTCGAGCGCTTCGTCGCTGCTGCCGGCCACCTCCGCCAACGTATCCGGTTTGTCGCGACCGGCATAGATCGACGCCAACAGCTCGCGGAACGCCTCGCGGCGTCGACCGCCGGCGCCGTCCATCAAGAACGATGCTAGCCCCGCCGACTGGCTGTACAACTGCGGCAAGTCGGGCCGCTGCTGCAGGTCCGTCATCCCCAGCGCCGTCAGCTCGGCCAGCGGCACGTAGTAGTTGTCGACCATCCGCCGGTGCCGCGCCGCCTGCAGTCGCCCGGAATCGGCGCCGCCAATCGTGAAGGCGTTCCGGCCTCGCGGCTGGAGCGACTCGAAGTAGCACGCCACGCCTTCGACCGCCCACACATTGGCCGTCGCCGCGAGGCGCCGCGTCGGCCGCGGCGACGACTCGTAGAAGAATTGATGCACCGCCTCGTGGGCGATCGTCCCCGCGTCCTGGTCCGGTCCGGCGAAGAAGTGCGACTCCTTCATCGAGTCGAAGTAAATCCCCAACGTCGCCGCGATCTGCGGCTGCCGGCGCACGAGCGCCTCGTTGTATTCCTCGCGGCTGCGATGGTAGACGACCTTAAACGGCCGCCGCTGGGCGTCGCCGGTTTCCTTGCCGTCGATTCGGGCCTGCAGCTCGGCTGGCGTCGCCGCGAATTCGCCAAACAATTGCCGCCAGAGCTGGTAGAGCGTTTCCAATCGCGTGGCCAGCTCGACGCCCGCCGCGCGATCGATGTTCGTCACCACCAGGAAATGATCGGTGCGGACCGCCCAGCCGCGCTCGATCGTCGCGTGTCGCCGGGCGTCCTCTTCGGCAGAGATCCACTTCCCGCCGAACGGGCGCAAGCCC
This sequence comes from Lacipirellulaceae bacterium, assembly GCA_044867485.1. Classification (GTDB taxonomy): domain Bacteria; phylum Planctomycetota; class Planctomycetia; order Pirellulales; family Lacipirellulaceae; genus Lacipirellula. Next base: position 9,664 of record JBIOVA010000225.1, read on the forward strand.
TCGTCGTACTTCGCCACGTTCTCGGCTTTGAGCCAACCATACTTCGGCCGCCAGGTATGTCCGCTCGCCAGCATCTTCTGGGCGTACCCGCCGGCCCAAGCGTCGCCGATGCGCTGGTAGCCCAACAATCGGCGCGCATTGGCGTGGTCCTGATCGAGCGTGACCGCCGCACAAGCGTGTTGGAACGCAGCGCTCACATCGCCGGCCGCGACCGCCTCGCGCGCCTTGGCAAACGTCGCCTCGGCAGTCTTGGCGTCGATCGCCGGCGCCGCCCCGCCCGCCGCGGAATTGTAAACGTCCGACGGCACAAACAGCAGTGAACCCAACGCCGCAGGCGCGGCCGCTTCAGCGGCCCGCGCAGCGGGAGCCACAGCTGCGATCGTCGCAACAAAACCACAAAGAATGGCGGCGCAGCAGTTCACACTCCCAGTTTACCATGCGCCTGCCACTTAGCCCCCGGTCAATGACCGGGGGCTAAAGGTTTCGATGTCACGACTTCTCAAACGCCGCGTCGAACGCCAGCTTGCTCGGCGCGAAATCCAGCTTTCGCACGAACTCGCACGCCTCGCGGGCCCCGTGCGTGCGCTCCATCCCGCTGTCCTCCCACTCGACCGAAAGCGGCCCGGCGTAGTTCGCCTTGTTGAGCGCCCGGATGATCTCCTCAAAGTTCACGCCGCCGCGTCCCGGCGAGCGGAAGTCCCAGCCCCGCCGCGGGTCGCCAAAGTTGATGTGGCTCGCCAGGATGCCGCTACGGCCGTTGAGCGTTACGATTGCGTCCTTGACATGCATGTGATAGATGCGATCGGGAAACTCGCGGATGAACTCCACGGGGTCGACGCCCTGCCAGATGAGATGGCTGGGATCGAAGTTGAAGCCGAACTCCGGTCGGTTGTCGAGCGCATCCAAAGCCCGCCGCGCCGTGTAGAGGTCGAACGCGATCTCGGTCGGATGCACCTCCAGCGCGAACCGCACGCCGCACTCGCCGAACACGTCGAGAATCGGATTCCACCGCTCGGCGAACTGCTCGAACCCGGCGTCGATCATCGAATCCGGCACCGGCGGAAACGAGTACAGCAGGTGCCAGATCCCTGATCCCGTGAACCCATTGACCACGTCGACGCCAAACTTTTGCGCCGCCCGTGCCGTGTTCTTCATCTCCTCAGCGGCTCGTTTGTTCACGCCGGCTGGATTTCCGTCGCCCCATACGTGCGGCGGCAGAATCGACTTGTGCCGCGCGTCGATTACGTCGCACACCGCCTGTCCGGCGAGATGATTGCTAATCGCGTGGCACGCCAGCCCCGCCTTCTCGAGTTGCTTTCGCTTCGCGTCGCAGTAGCCGGCGTCGCTTACCGCCTTGGCGACGTCGAAATGGTCGCCCCAGCACGCCAGCTCGGCGCCGTCGTACCCGAAGTCGCGGATCATCTTCCCCAGTTCGTCGAGCGACAAATCGGCCCACTGGCCGGTGAAAAGCGTCACAGGTCGAGACATGAACGGTAGCTCCGGCAAGAGTCAAAAGACCGCCGCATCACGTGCGGCAGAAAAGCGTCAAGCCGCCCATTCTCGCCGCGTCGCGGCGAAATGACAAGCATCGGACGTGCCTCGCGAAATGCTATACTTCACGGTCGCAATCCGGGGGCGAACACGCATGCGGCTCTGCTTCAAACATTTGCGATTAATTCTCGGCGCCGCATTGGCGATGCTGCCGGCGGCGGCAAACGCCGAGCTGCCGGTCGAGCTTGAGGTCGCCGCCCAGGCTGATGCCCCGTTCGGCGCCATGCAAGCGTGGAACAAAATCCTTGCCGAGATGAACCTTACTCGGGTGCGGTTGCGCGGCGCTCGCGGCGGCGACGTGCCATCGCTCGAAGTCCACGGGGAAGGCGCCGGCCAGCGCTTCATCCTTGTCGGCATGCTCAACCACCGCGACGAGCTTGTCCTCCCCGGCGGCAAGTTCACCCAGGGCGACCGCGCCCGACTCAAGCAGTTCTTCGCGGACCTGCCCCGCAGACTGGAAGACGAGCGCAATCCGCGCGGCCGGTTCAGCCTCACCCGCGAGGAGTTCGAGCAAGTCTTCGCCGACCTTTCCCGCCCCGTGACCGAGCCCACGCTTGATGGGGCGCCGCACGAGCTCGTCGCAACGCTCACGAAAGAGTTCGCCATGCCGGTCGCCGGCAGCGCGGCGACCAAGGCCGCACTCCGCGAGGCGGCGCCATTCCGCGCCCAAATGAAAGGCCTCACCACCGGCACAACCCTCGCCGCGGTGCTCCGCGCCGCCGGGCTGCAGTTCGTACCCGAAAAGATCGGCGCCGGCCCGCTCACGCTCCGAGTCGCGCCGCTCGATTCTGGGTCGGAAAGCTGGCCCGTGGGTTGGAAGCCGCTTGGCGGCCCCCGCCAAACTGCGCCTGCGATGTACCGCGTCACCAATATCGAGATCGAAAACTATACCCTCGCCAAAGCGCTCGAAGCCCTCGCCCCGCACATGGCCGTGCCGTTGGTGTTCGACCAGCGCGTTCTCGCCCAGCGCGAGATCGACCTCGCCGCGATTCAGGTCAAATACCCGCGCGGCAAGACCTTCGTCCGCAATGCCGTCGACAGCATCCTCAGCCAGGGCCGACTGGCCGGCGAGCTGCGCATCGACGAAGCGGGCCAGCCGTTCTATTGGATCACGCAATTCAGCAAGGACAGCCCCCGCGCAACGAACATCGAGCAGCCGCCTGTCACCCCGAGGTCGGCCGAGGGGTCCGGCAGGTAGGCTTGCGGCTAGACCCCTCGGCGGTCCTCGGGGTGACATAAGAACCTGGGAGGCCAACAGTGCCCGAACCGAAAACTAGCACGCTGCTCCCACCCGCCTGGGACGCCCCCGCCGAGTTTCGCGCCCGGCTGGGCGATCAGGCGGGCCGCCAGCGCGTGATGACTGCCGAAGGCCACGTGCTCGTCATCCTTCATGCGCCGCCCAAAGCCGACGCTGCCACGCGCGAGGGGCGATTCTTCTGGCGCGATCCATCCGGCCGTTGGACGCCGTCCGGCGCGTCGCCGGCGCAACCCGGCCTCGGCGAGTTGCTGCTGGAGTACGAGAAAGCAATCGACGCGCTCCAACAATCCGAAGACGCCGCCAAGACTGCCCGCGACTACTTCAACCTGCTCAATCGACTCACCCCGCTGGCCCGCGCCGCCCGCAATCTCCACGAGACTCTGCAGAAAGCGCGCGAAGCCGTGCCGGACGATCGCCAATTGCTCCTGTGGCGCGACCGCGCTTACGCCCTCTCCCGTTCCGCCGAGCTGCTGCAAGAAGACGCCAAGAACGCGCTCGATTTCGCCGTCGCCCAGCGGGCCGAAGAGGAGGTCGAATCGAACCGCCGCGTCGAGGCCGCCGGCCACCGCCTCAACATCCTCGCGGCGTTTTTCTTCCCACTGGTCACGATGGCGGCCTTCTTCGGCATGGAGCTCCGCAGTGGCCTCGAGCCATGGGCCGAAAAGTACGCCCCATTACCCGTGCTCGCCATCCTCGGCGTCGGCTTGTTGCTCGGCGCCATTCTCACCGCGTTCATCACTCGCAAGCCCTAGTTAGCCCCCGGTCAGCGACCGGGGGCTAAGTGCGCCAAACGGCGTCGCTGACTCGCCCGATATTCCGCGCAGAATTCGCGGCGGAGCCGCGACCCTCGCCGGATTATATTGGTAGAGCGATGGACGACCACCGCCACCAACTGCCCGGCCAAGACGGCGTCGAACAGCTCGCCACGGCGGATGACCAGATGCTGCGACAGTTCGTCGCCACGCGGGACGAACAAGCGTTTCGCGAACTGGTCGGCCGCTACAGCGAGCTCGTGCTGGGGGTCTGCCTCCGCATTCTGCGAGATCGGCACGATGCGGAGGAGGCGTTCCAGGCCACCTTCCTCGTGTTGGCCAGGAAGGCGGCGCGCGTTCGCGGCGCACGCAGCCTGGGATCGTGGTTGTACGGCGTCGCCTACCGCATTGCGATTCGTGCCTTGGAGCGTCGAACGCGGCGACACATGGACTCGCTGCCTGTGGATATTGCGTCGGTTGAAGAAGCGCTCGAGGGCGTGTGGGAATGCCACTGGCGGCGTGCGTTGGACGACGAGCTGAACGCGCTGCCGGCGAAGTATCGCGAACCGCTCGTCCTCCACTACCTTCAAGGTAAGACAAATAACGACGTAGCATCGGAATTGGGTCTCAGCGTCCGCACGATCGAGGGACGCCAACGCCGCGGCAAGGCATTGTTAAAACGCCGGCTCGCGCTGCGCAAGGTGACGCTGCCGCTGGCTGTCTCGGCCGTGGCGGCGACCAGTGTCGTGCAAGCGTCGGCAGAACTCGTCAACGCCACCGTGACGGCAAGTATTTCGTTTGCAACCGGAACCAGCGCAACAGGCGGCGAAGGCGTCGCCCGTCTCGCCCAGAACGAGGTGAATGCCATGACCAGCACGATTGCTCCCGTGTCCGCTAGCCTCGCGTTGTTGGCGGCCCTCGGCGCCGCCGCGGTTGGCGTCGGCGGTTACGCCGTCGCCCAGAGCGGCGAATCCCAAACGCTGACCGCCGCCGTGCAATCCGCCGTCGCCGGCGAGTCAGCACCCGAAGTCGATGCTCAAATTGAGCCTGCGGCGTTCAACGCTGGCGATGCGTTGCCGCCAAACACATTCGTCGCGGATCGCCCGACATTCGATTTGGTCCGCCGCAGCGAAGCCGAGAAGCATATCATCGCGGCGTTGGAGTCTGGTGCGACGACGCTCGATTTTGTCGAGACGCCGCTCAACGAGATTATGAGCGTCCTCAGCGAAGAGCACGGCATGCAGATCTGGTTCGACCTCCCCGCACTCGACGCCATCGCTGTTAGCCCGGACCAGGCAATTACGGCTCAGCTGACCGATCTCCCTCTCAAGTCCGCCCTCAAGCTACTGCTTAGCCAGGTCGAGGGACTGACGTATGTTGTCCGCGATGACGTGCTCGTGATTACGACCGAAGACGAAGCCCTGGTGGCCATCGAGACGCACGTCTACGATGTGACAAAAGTCCTGGCCGCCGCATCCGTGCCCATCGACGAGCTGGTCAAGCTCATTCCCGAATCCGTCGCGGTCACGCAGTGGCAAATCAGCGGCACGGGCGAAGGCACGATCGCATCGTTGGGCCGAAGGTTCCTCGTCATCAGCCAAACACAGGCAATCCACGAAGAGATCAGCAAGTTCCTCCGCCAACTTGAAGCCATCGAACCGGACTCGACCGCCGCCCCACGGAAATAACCCATTGAGCCCCCGGTTAATGACCGGGGGCCAATCGCTGGCCGCCGTCACAACAACTCGTCCAACTCGCCAACGAGCGACTCGAACCGATCCAGCGCCGCCCGCACCGGCGTCGGCGTTGTCATGTCGACGCCCGCATCCTTCAACAAGTCGAGCGGATCCTTCGAGCACCCGCCCTTGAGAAACGACAGATAGTCGTCCAGCTCTCGCTTTCCGCCGCTCAGCACGCGTTCGCTCAGCGCGATCGCCGCCGACAGCCCCGTGGCGTACTTGTACACGTAGAACGCCCGGTAGAAATGCGGGATGCGGAAGCATTCCAGCTTCAACGCGTCGTCGAGCGCAAATTCCGGCCCGAAATACGTCTCCAGCAACTTGCGATACTCGCGCGTGAACGACTCGACGGTGAGCGGCTCGCCTGCCTCGGCGAGTTCGTGAACGATTTTCTCGAACTCCGCGAACATCGTCTGCCGGATGATCGTCCCGCGAATCGCGTCGATGTCGCGGTTAATCAGGTACGCCCGCTCCGCTTGCGTCTTCGCTTCGCGCATTAAGTGCCGGCTCAACAGTTGCTCGTTGAACGTGCTCGCCACCTCGGCCACGAAGATCACGTAGTTGTAGTACACATACGGCTGACTCTTCGCCGAGTAATAGCTGTGCATCGAGTGCCCCGCCTCGTGGGCCAGCGTGAACACATGGTCGAGCACCGTCGGCTGATAGTTCATCAGGATGTAAGGGGCGCCGTCGAAGCTGCCCGAGCTGAACGCGCCGCTCTGCTTGCCGCGGTTGGGGTAACGGTCGCACCAGCGATCGGTCGTCAGCCCCGCCTCCAGCACTCGGCAGTACTCGGCGCCCAGCGGCTCGAGCGACCCCATCACCGACTCGACCGCCTGCTTCCACGTGCGTTTCTCGTCCAGGTCGCTCAAGATCGGCACGTACGTGTCGTAGTGATGGATGTCCTTGAGCCGCATCTTCCGCCGCCGCAGGTCGAAGTACCGGTACAGCGCCGGCAGCCGTCTTCGCACTTCCGCCACGAGATTGTCGTACACCGCGATCGGCACATTGTCGGGGAACAGCGCTGCCGCACGCGCACTCTCAAATCCGCGCGCCTTAGCGTAGTACGCGTCCCGTTGCACCGAGCCGTTCAGCGTCGCCGCCAGCGTGTTCTGGTGAGACGCAAAACTGGCGTAGTACTGATGGAACGCCGCCTTCCGCACGTCGCGGCTTGGCGAGTGGAGTAGCGCCGAGAACGACGAGTGCGATAGCTCGACCTGCGCCCCATGCTCATCCGCGACCATCCCAAACGTGAGGTCGGCGTCGTTGAGCTGCCGGAAGATGTGGTTCGACGCCTCGGCCATTTCACTCTGCATCGCCAGCAGCCGCTCCTCGCCGTCCGAGAGCGTGTGCGGCCGATAGCGTTCGACCCGTTCCAGCACCAGCCGATAGCGCGCCAGCTCCTTCGACGCCATAAACTCCGCGAGCTTCTTCGCTGGAATCGCGAGAATCTCCGGCCGAATGAAACTCGCGGCCTGAGCCGCCTGGCTCGCGGCGTTTTGCACCAGTCCGCGGATCCGCTGGTAAACGCTGTTTGCCTGATCCTCCGCCGCCTTGAGGTACGCATACGTGGCGATGCGTTCGCCGAGCCGGTCAAATTCCTCGTCGAACTTGAGGCACGCCGCCAGTTGCTTCGCGCCGTCCGCCAGCGTTCCGCGATGCTTCGCGAATCGCGGGATCAGCTTCTTCCACTTCACAAATGCCGCATCCCACTCCGCGTCGCCGGCGAATAGTGATCCCAGGTCCCACTGGTCCTCAACCTTCACTTTCTCCCGCGGCGGCAGCGCCTTGGCGCGCGGCTTGGAGGATCTTGGTCTCACGACAGTCTTCATGAAGTGCGTCTCTTGGTTTGCAGAAATCATTTAGCTCCCGGTCATTGACCGGGGGCTAAGAGCTCTCGAGCGACAGAACGCGGTGATGCAATCACCACCGCCACGCCAGCGTGCCCCAGGTGAGCCCCGCGCCGAATCCCGACATCACCAGGTGGTCGCCCCGGCGAATTCCGCCGCGGCGGAGCGTTTCGTCCATCGCCAGCGGAATGCTTGCCGCGGAGGTGTTGCCGTAGCGGTCCATGTGCATCACCACGCGCTCGCGCGAGATGCCCAGGGCCGTGATCGCCGCATCGAGAATTCGCACGTTGGCCTGATGCAGTAGCCAGCAATCGACTTGCTCGACGCCCAACCCCGCCGCCTCCAGCACTTGTCGCGACGACTCCTCGGCCACGCGCACGGCCCACTTGAATACCGGGCGGCCGTCCATTTCGATGTACCACGACCCGTCCTGCTGGCCCGCGGGTCGGAATGGCCGCGCCGCGCCGCCGACGCTGCGGCAGAGCATGTCGGCGCCGCCGCCGTCCGATCCGAGCGTGTACGCCAACGCGCCTTGCTCCGGACTGCCCGGCGCCAGGAGCACCGCCCCCGCGCCGTCGCCGAAGAGCGGGTAAGTCTTCACGTCGCCGGGATCGACCACCCGCGAGTTCGCGTCGGCTCCAATCACCAGCGCCCGCCGGCTGCACGCTGTAGCGACGAACTGCATGGCCGTCGCCAGGGCGTACGCGAAGCCAGAACACGCGGCCGATAAATCCATCGCCGCGCAGTTGAGTCCCAGCCGATGCTGCACCGTCGTCGCGGTGGCCGGCAACAGCCGATCTGGCGTGAGCGTGGCCACGATCAACAAATCGACGTCCCGCCGCTCGACGTCCGCCATCGCGAGGCACCGCTCGGCCGCGGCCACCGCCATGTCGCTGGTGGCCATGCCGTCGGGAGCATGCCGTCGCTCGCGAATGCCGGTCCGCTGGACGATCCACTCCGCGTCGCACCCCAGCGACGAGAGGTCCTCATTCGTCACCACGTTGTCAGGCACGAAGCTCCCCGTGCCGACGATCTGCACGTCGGTGAGGCTCCGCACGGGCGCTCCGCCGAACGCGATGCTGGAGTCGCTCATGGGAGGTCGCAGTTCGCGCGCTAAAATATGGGAGTGGGGCAGGGCGGGAAATCGCGCCAGTCAACGGGCAGGTTACGCCTTTGACAGCCGACCTGCAAGGGCGAGCGAAACGTGTGCCAGTCACCCAGCTTACACCATGTCACCCCGAGGGCCGCCGAGGGGTCCGGCATGTCGTCTTGCGGCGAGACTCCGCGGCGACCAATGGTTTACGCCGCCCGTCGACCGTTGCGTGCGTACAGAATTGCGTTCCCCTTCTTCCCCACAACGCGCACGGCGCCGGTTTGCCGCAAGCAATACGCCATCCGCTGCGCCGTCCACCGCGGCGCCTTCAACCGTTCCGCCAAATGCCCCGTGTGGAACTCCGCAGGCAACCGTTTCGGCAACAGCCGCAGCAAGTCGTCGTTCGTCGCAAACGAGTGCGACGCGACGATTTTCACCAAGAGCTGATCCTCGACCTGAAAGTCGCTCTTCGGTCGCCGTCGCCGTCGCCGGCCGCACCCGGGATAACGCCACTCCTCGACGTCGACGAGCACAACCTCCAGAGTGAGCCGCTGGTGCGGGAACACGCGCGTGAAGTAGACCAACTCGTCAAACACGTCGAGCACGACGCCCCGCTTGGGGCTGCGCCGCCGGCTCACTTCGCCGCCGCCGCGTGCGTCGAGCTTAACCAGCAGTTTGCTGGCAACGATCGGCTTCACGACCCGGACGCGATGTTTGCGCAGCAGCCGGCGAATCTTGTCACGAATCGCCGCCAGCGAACCGTGCTGAATTTCGACAAGCTCGTCGCCGCACACCGCATCGATGCGGTAACGCTCACAGACAACCTCCTGCGCGCCCTCCGACCCGGCGTAGTGGGCTTTCAGTTGGCGGTGAAGAGAGGTTTCCATGAGCAGCTGGTCCGCGGTCCGTTGTCAGTTGTCCGTTGCAACTTGAGCTTGCGTCGTTCCTTGCAACGGACCACGGACCACGGACAAGGGACATTTATCGAGGCGCCTCAATCCCCAAATCCCGAATCGTGAACAGCGTCGTGAGCTCATACCCCCGCGCCGCAAACGCCTCGCGGCCGCCTTCCAGTCGGTCGACGATCGCGAGCACCCGCCGCACTTTCAGTCCCACCGCCTCGGCGCGCTCGATCGCCAGCAGCGACGAACCGCCGGTCGTCACCACGTCCTCGACGACGACCAACTCCTCACCGGCGGCGAACGGCCCCTCGACGAACTTGCCCGTGCCATGCTGCTTGGCTTCTTTGCGAACCATCACGCCCCGCAGCGGCAGCCCCTCGACGCCGGCCAGTGTGAGGATCGCCGCGGTGACCGGGTCGGCGCCAATCGCCATCCCGCCCACCAACGGCGGCATGTCGTCCCGCAGTAGCTCCAGCATTCCGGCCCCGATGAGCGCCGCCCCGCGAGCGTCGAGCGTCACGTTCCGGCAGTCGAGGTAGTAGCTTGCCTTCTTGCCCGAAGCGAGCGTGAAGTCGCCAAACTTCAGCGACTCCTCGCGAATCAATTCGGCCAGCGATTGTCGATCGTACATCGCGGATTTCCCGTGCGGTGTCATGCGGACAACATGGCCACGCGGTATACCACGACAACTTCGACGATGCCACTGCCGGCTTGTTCAGCAGTGCGAAGCAATCGGGGCGGCTCACTTTCGGATCGTCACCCGCGACTCTTCCGACAGGATGTCGTACACATCCTCCACGTCGCTCCCCTTGAGCCGCAGCACGCGACCCCGCGGCTCGGTCGACATGGGATCGGCGCTGGCCGAACCGCGCAGCACGGTCGTCGGCCCCGCCGGGTTGGCGAGGTTGGCCAAGAGCAGGCTGCGGTCCTCGGATTCCGGCGATCCATACGTACCGCCGCCCGCGGGCGTGAGCAACTTTTGCGTCACTTTCCACTCGCCTTCCTCGACCGACGTCGTCGGCTCGATCTCAAGAGGAAACTGCCCCGCGTACCGCCGATCAAGCATGAGCGTCATCCGCCGCTCGCTCAGGTCGATGACCGCGGAGAACGGGCCCTTGACCACCTTGAGCTCCTGACCCGGCGGCAACGGTCCGGCGCTGGCCAGGCCATTGATCTTCGCCAGCAACTGCCACGGCACGTCGTACTTGGCGGCGACGCTCTCCAGCGACTCGCCCGCCTGAACGATGTACGGCGGCTCCAGCCGATGCGCCGGCGGACCCTCGTAGATCACGCTCCCCGCTAACTGGGCGAGCAGGTCGTTCACTTCCTTGGATTCGGCCGGCGTGAGCGACGGGTCGCCGTACCAGTCCGAAAGAATCTGTAACGCTTGCCCCAGGTCGCCGCGATCAGCCGCACTCTGCGCCGCCACGCGCGCCGCCGAAAACATCGACGTCGGCTTGGGCGGCGCTGCCGCTGCGGCGTCGAACTTTGGCGCCTCAGCCGCCGCCTGAGGATCGCCGCCGCCGCTCGCACCCGGCAGTGGCGGCATCGCCGGCACGGCCGCCGGCGTATCGGCGCTGCGCGCCATGGGCGACGATTCGGCGGGAGCCGTGGGCGTGCCCGCAGCGGGCGCTTCGCCAGGGACAGGTCCTGGCGTCCACGCCGGCGCCGAATCGCCCGCCGGCGCTACGGCCGGCGCTGTCGGGGCCGCGAATGGCGGAGCTTCGTCACCGCCCACAGGCGCCGGCGAACTGCTGGTCACATCGGTCGGCGTCGCGACGGCCAGGCCGTCGCTCCCGCCGACCGCCAGCTCGCTGGTCGACCACTCCTCGAGCTCTGCCGACAACTTCGGCTCGGTCTCGTTGATCTTCATGTACAGAAACACGCCGACCGCGGCCAACAGCGCGATCGTCGCCAGCGGGCGAAGGGAACTCACGTCTAGTTCTCCACTCGAACGAAAAGTCGCGGCAATCGCGGCTGCGCACCACGGGCAGCGCACGATTCAAGACGGAAACGCGACGAATCGTAGAAAATCCCTCGTCCCGATGCCATGCCAATGCACACCGCGTTCCCGCACCGATCGGAGGGCCGCGGAACCAGCCATTTCGCCGCGGAGCTTGCTCCGCGACGCACCGTCGCGTCGTTTGCTAGCACCCCCCCCAATCGCGTGAGGCGAGCGTACTCCAATCCTGTCAAGTCGAAAACGCGAGACGTTTTTTTATCGTTGCAAACGGATTTGTTGAGCCGCGCAACCGAAAGTATAATTGCCCGTGGTGACGCTCGTGCAGCAGCGAGCATCACCACGCAACTTCCCAAGCACGCACGGCCGACCCGTCGGCTGCCAATAAATCGAGAGCCCGCGCCTGTGATCTCCGTCCGACCCAAGATCGCCGAACTGGTTTACCAGCTTTACGCCCGGTCGCTTCATCCCGAGCTGTTCGAAGCGCACCAGTCGCAAACCATCGAGCGCGGCGGCTACAAAGCGACGATCAAGATCACCAGCGCCGGCCACGTCGTTACCTGGCAATATGGTAGCCTGGTCCTCACCGAAGTCGCGGCCGGCGCCCAGCACCCGCTGCCCAAACTGCGGCGGCTCATGTCCTACCGGCTCAAGGGCGAACGCACCGACCGCATCGAAGTCCGCCCGGGCATCACCTACGAGATGCAGTTCTCGCTGGAAGCCGCCGACTGCGAGAAATGCGCCGCCTACCAGCGCGAGCTGACGCTCGCCGCCACGCGCCGCGGCATGCTCCAGCGATTCGAGCCTAGCGGCCGTCTCAATCCCGGCGCCCTCAGCTACGTCAACGTCGACTCCCGCGACAAGACCCTCTGCATCCAGGCGTTTCACACCTTCCCGGACGACTGCGCGGTGCTGAAGATCCAGTCGTGGTATCGCCTCGGAGGGAAGGAGTAACCACGAAGGCACAAAGAAGAGACAAGGCGAAGAGTTTCTTGCCGCGAATCACGCGAATACTCGCGAAGCAGAATTCATGATTCGCGGCAATTCGCGTGATTTGCGGCAGAATCCCTTTCCTTCGTTTCTTCTTCGTGTCTTGGCGTCTTTGTGGTTAATCATCTCCGGATCTTTTCACGCCTCCCCGCTGCGCGAGCGAGCGAATTCGCGGATCGCCTCGGTCACGCCCTCCGCGTTCTCCATCGGCGTCATGTGACCGCCGGGAATTTCGACGAGCCGCGCGTCCGGCAGCGCCGCGACAATCTCTCGCATCTCCTTTGGCGGGCTGATCGCGTCGGCGATTCCCACGATGCCCAAGCACGGGCACGCGATGTTCTTCAGCTTCTCGCGAACGTCCTCCCGCCGCGCCATGCCGCGCTGAGCGGCCGCGATCGTCTGCGGCGATTGCCGTTCGATCATGGCCTTGACCGTCGCCACGACGTCTGGCCGCTGCTCGTGCGTCTCAGGCGCCAGCAGCCTTTCCAGCATTCCGAGCGCCGGCGACGCATCACCCGCCTGCAGCACGGCCTCGGCCATCTTGAATCGTCCCGCTGCGGCCTCGGGGGCGTCGGCCACGGCCCGCGTGTCGCACAGCACCAGTCCGCGCAGCCGCTCAGGATTCCGCAGCGCGATCTGCCACGCGACGTAGCCCCCCATCGACAGCCCCACGAGCACCACCGGCTCGACCACACCCAACGCATCGAGCACCGCCAGTACGTCGGCCGCATAGCGCTCCATTCCCACGCCCGCATCCACGTCGCCAGGCTCAAGCGTCGACCTGCCAAACCCGCGCAAGTCCGGCGCCATCACGCGAAACTCGCGCCCCAGCGCTTCAATCTGCGCCGCCCACATCTCGCGGTCCAGCGGAAACCCATGCACCAGCACCACGGGCAAGCCCGATCCGCGATCCTCGCAACTCATCGTGATCCCGCTTGTGACGATCAAATGTTCGGCCATCGATCAACTTCTCCCGCACTCAGAAATCAGAATGGTCTCACGCAAAGGCGCCAAGGCGCAAAGGTCAAGCCACGAAAGGCAAGGATGATGAGTCGCTCAAGATGCAAGTATGCCCAGGCAACTCGCGCGCCCCACCGCACCTTCTTGCATTTCTCCGTCTTGGCGCCTTTGCGTGAGGTTCTTCCCAGATCGGCGCCGAGCATCGACCGAGGGAGTTACTTCGCTGCCTTCTTGGCCAGCTCGGCCTCAAACAGCGCAAGTTGACGCTGCATCACTCGATAGTGCGGCGAGAGCTCCACCGCTCGCCGCTGACTTTTCACGGCGTTTTCTAAATCCCCCACGGCGTAGTAACACCGTCCGAGCGTGTCCAGATAGCTCGGTTCCTCGGGCGCCAACTCCAGCGATTTCTTCGAATACGTGACGGCCAACTGCTGGTCGCCCTCCGTATTGGCGACCAGCCACGCCCACTGGTTGTAGAAGCCCGGATACTCAGGGTATTCGTCGATCAACCCTTGCATCGACTGGCTGACGCGTTGAATGCGGGTCCGCGTGCGCCGCTCAAACGCCTCGTCCGACCCCGGTACGCGATACATCGCGATGAGAATGTCGGGGTCCTTTTCGTAAGTCGCCGCTGCTTCCTCCAGCCGCGTTCGCTGGCCGTCGAAATCCTTCCGCTGCTCGTCGACGCACGCCAGGTAGAACAACCGCCGCGCCGCCACGCCGGACAAGAGCTCGCGGCCCGAAGAGTTCTCCTCGTTGATCTCCTCGATTAACCGCCGCCGCGCCGCCGGATCGGCGGCGACCGCATCGCAAAACTCGCCGAGCAAGTCCGCCGCCCCTTGATAGTCCTCGCGATCGTGCAGCCACATCGCCAGGTCGCTGCGGGCTTCCATCGATCGCTGGTCGATCACTGGGAACTGTTCGATCGCCCGGCGATACTCCCGCTCCGCCCAATCGATGAATCCCAGGTCCGCCACCGCCTCGGCGACGGCGACTCGCTCGTCGTCGTCGTCGAGCGCCAACTCAAACGCCTTCTTCGCCAGCCCGGCGGATCGACCCTCGCGCCCAGCGCGGCCCGCCGCCACGGCCAGGTAATACAGCAGCTTGCGGCTCTTGCTGAACTCGCCCTCGTACCGATCCTCGACCCGTTCCAGCACGTCCCATCGCTCGTGTTTGATGATCCACCGCAGCGCCCACGCCAGCCCTGCCGAGAGCTGCTCGGGCTGGTCCTCGTCGATCGTCAAGTCGACGACTGCCAGCAGCGCCGCCGTCGTCTCATTGACCAGCTTCAAGTCGTGGCACCGTCCCAGGTGGCGCTCCAGCAGGTCGTACACGATCACGAAGTCCGTGTCGCCCTTGTCCGCTTTCAACAGCGCCGCCTCGGCGGCGTTCGATTCAGTCCACGCGGCGATCGTCGCCTGCGGTTCGGACAGCTCTCGCAGGTAAAGCTGAATCCACGTCACCGGCGCCCGCGCACTGCCGCCAAGCTCCTGCAGGCAAACCGCCGCTGCAGCTTGCCGCGCCTCAGCCGAAAGTTCGAGCTTGAGCGCCGCAAGCGCCGCCCGCCGCGCCGCCAGGGGCGACGCATCGTACCGCGCCACCCGGCATAGCGCGGCCAACCCACCGCCGTCGGGCAGCTTCGCCAACTGGGCGATCCGCTCGGCGCGGGCCGCCTCAGACAAATCGCCGAAACGCGTCAGCAGCCGCCGCACCTCGGGCGCGTCCTCGGGACGCACCCACTGGACTTTCATGCGCTGCACAATGTACTGCACGCGATCGGCGATCTCGAGATCGGCGTGGCCCTCGGCCGCCTTGAGCGCATCGAACGCCTCAGGTCCCAGGCGAACGAGCTGCTCCTCGGCTCGCCGCCGCACGGCATACTGGTCGCTCCCCAGATCGGCGATCAACTGCTCGATCGCGCTCCGCGGCGCCGACTCTCGGCCGGCGCCATCCCGCGCCGCGCGCACCGCAGGCGCCATCGCCGCCACCAGAGCTAAGATGAGCAGCACGCGCCGCATAGAATCAGAATCCCGCCGCCCACGAAAAACACGCCGCTCAAGTATAGCCGATTTCCGCCATTAAGCCCCCGATCAATGACCGGGGGGAAGTGGGCCAAATTGTCACCCCGAGGTCCGCCGAGGGGTCCGGTCTGCAGACTTGCGGCCGACGCCTCGGCCGACCTCGGCGTGACAATGGGCACCCCCTTACCGCTCCCCTTCCATCTCCTCAATATACCGCCGCAGCCGCTCGAGCTCGTCGGTCACATTTCGCAGCTTGAGCATGTTCTCAACGCGCTTCACAAGCGCCTCTTTGTTCACCGGCTTCGACAAGAAGTCGTCCGTTCCCGCCTCGACGGCCCGCTCCATGTCACCGTGCTCGTTGAGCGCCGTGACCATCAGCACCATGATCCGCCGCGTGGCCGGATCACTCTTGAGCTTCTGGCACACCTCGAAGCCGCTCAGCTTCGGCATCATCACGTCGAGCAGGATCAGGTGCGGATCGAACGCCGCAGCCTTGTCGAGCGTATCCTGCCCGTCGACTGCCACGGCCACGTCGACGTCCATGTCCGCGAGGTACGCCTCAAGCAACTCGACGTTGGCCTCGTTGTCGTCAGCGATCAACACGCGATCGCGAGACTTGTCGCTCATGCCAAACTTCCTTCACTCGTTTGCGGATTGCTAGCTGAAATGGACAGGATAACAGGACCAGCAGGATGAACAGGATCGAGTAAGAGCCAGAACTTGGGAGGCCCAACAATCATCGAGAGGCGATGCACGACCCTCGTTTTTTCTTTCTTCATCCTGTCGATCCTGAGAATCCTGATATCCTGTCTATTCAACTCAACTAAACATCCGCCGCTTCCATCGCCGCCGCGGGCGCCGGGTAGTCGAGGCACAGCTCGCGGATCTGTCCGCGGATTGAGTCGTGCACGCGCGCGTCGTCCGCCGCGCGGAGCGCCTCGAGCATCCACCGCCCAATCGCCTGCATCTCCGCCACGCCCATACCGCGCGTGGTCAGCGCCGGCGTGCCGACGCGGATGCCGCTGGGGTCGACTGGCTTCCGTTGGTCGTACGGAATCATGTTCTTGTTGACCGTGATGCCGCACGCGTCGAGCACCAGCTCGGCCTTTTTGCCGCCGAGGCCCAGCGGCGTCACGTCAACCAGCATGAGATGATTGTCGGTGCCGCCGCTCACCAGCCGCAACCCGCCGGCGGCCAACACGTCGGCCAGCGCCCGCGCGTTGTCGATCACCTGCTGGGCGTACGCGTGGAACTCGGGCTTGAGCGCCTCGCCAAAGCACACCGCCTTCCCCGCGATCACATGCATCAGCGGCCCGCCTTGAATGCCCGGGAACACGCGGCTGTTGATTGTCTTGCCGTACTCCGCTCGGCTGAGGATCAGCCCGGCCCGCGGCCCGCGGAGCGTCTTGTGCGTCGTCGTCGTGACGACGTCGGCCACCGCCACGGGGTCGTCGTGCAGCTTGGCCGCCACCAGCCCGGCGTAGTGGGCCATGTCGACCATCAGCTTCGCGCCACAATCGCGGGCAATCTCCGCGAACTTCTCGTGGGGAATCTTCCGCGGGTACGCGCTGGCCCCGGCGACGATCAGCTTCGGCTTGTGCTCGCGCGCCAGGCGGGCGATCTGGTCGAAATCCAGCAGGTGGTTGTCCTGCCGCACCCCGTAGCTGATGAAGTTGTAGAGCATCCCCGAGAGGTTCAGCTTCATCCCGTGCGTGAGATGCCCGCCGTGCGCCAGATCGAGCCCCAGCACCGTGTCGCCCGGCTGCAGCAGCGTGAGATAGGCCGCCGTATTGGCCTGCGACCCCGAGTGCGGCTGCACATTGGCGAACTCGGCGCCGAACAACTGCTTGGCCCGGTCGATCGCCAGCGTTTCGACGACGTCGACGTATTCGCAACCGCCGTAGTACCGTTTGCCGGGATACCCCTCGGCGTACTTGTTGGTCAGCACGCTGCCGGTCGCTTGCATGACTGCCGGGCTGGTGTAGTTCTCGCTAGCGATCATCTCCAGCCCGTCCTGCTGGCGCTGGATTTCGTCGGCCACGGCGGCCCACACCTCAGGATCGTTGGCGGCAAGGAAATTGGTCATCGGGGTCTCTGGAGGGCTAAGCGCCGCAAGGTGTTGTCACCCTGAGGTCCGCCGGAGGGTCCGGTCTGTAGGCTTGCGGCCAGACCCTTCGGCGGACCTCAGGGTGACGCGCGATAGCAGCAGCTTATTTTATCATCATCGCTCTGTCCCGCTACGCGCGGCGGCCTATAATTGGAGCGTCCCGCAAGGATGAGGCGGGTGTCTTCGTTTCGCCGCGGCGCTCGCGGCGTCTAGCGACTCACGGCGATGGCTTGGCAAGCCGCGCCTGCACCGGGGAGAGAATCAAACACAAGAGGCATGTTTCAGCAAGAGTTGCCGCCAGAGGTGGCCCAGGAGCTCGACCAGCGCGGGCTCAATGGCGTTCCCGTCCTGCTTTCCACGACAACCGACTTATCCCTCTCCGGCCAACCACGCCGGCATTGGATCGTCGCCAACCGTGACAACGTTGCTGCTGTCGCCGACGGAAACGCCGCCGACGGCGATCAGCCGGCGATTGCCACGCATGTCGCCGTGCGCGACGTCGCCGAGTTCCGCACGCTGGGTGCTATCGGCTCGGGATTCCTCCAGGCGTACGTCGACGACCACTGGGTCGACCTGGCCCGTTACTCGAATGCCGACGCCGAGCAGTTCCATCGCGTCGCCCGCTACCTGGAAGATCTCCGCACGAGCGGCACGCTCGAAGTCGCCGCCGACGCCACGACCAAGGCCAAGCATTGCCCTACGTGCGGCGGGCGCCTGCTGACCGCCGCCGTCGGTTGCCCGCGCTGCATCCCGCGCAAAGCGATCCTCGGCCGCTTGGGCCAGATGCTCTGGCCCCATCGCGCCACCGCCGCGGTCATGTGCGGGCTGATGCTCGTGGCGGTCGCCGCCGAACTGGCCCCGCCCAAGCTGCAGCAGTACCTCGTCGACGACATCCTCAAAGGCGGTCAGGCGTCGCCCGATCCTCGCTCGCTCACCGCCGCGCTGTTGGCCGTCGTGCTCGCGCTGGCCACCGCCCGCGTCGTGCTCAGCATCGTCAATTTCGCCAAGGGCCGGCTCGCCACCCGCGTCGGCGTCGCCCTCACTTTCGACCTGCGGGCGAAGATGGTCGAAAAGCTCCACGCCCTCGGCTTGGGCTACTACGACAAACAGCAGGTCGGCTCGCTCACCAGCCGCGTCGCCTACGACAGCGAGGTCATCCAGAGCCTCCTGCAGCAGGTCACCGGCGGCTTCCTCCTGCAAATCGTGCAGGTCACCGCCGTCGGCGTCATGCTGTTCACGCTCAACCCCAAGCTCGCCCTCTACACGCTTATCCCAGCGCCGCTGGTGCTGGCCGGCAGTTGGTACTTCTGGAAGCGGGTGCACCCCAAGCACTACCGTTTCTGGGACTCCAGCAGCAAGCAAGCCGGCATGCTCACCGGCATGCTCTCCGGCATCCGCGTCGTGAAGGCCTTCGCCCAGGAGCCGCGCGAATACAAACGCTTCAACCGCATCAGCGGCTATCTCCGCGAGTGCCGGCAAAACGTCGACTACTCGACCGCCGCGTTCTCCGCCTCGATGGCCCTGATCTTCAGCCTCGGCGGGCTTATCGTGTGGTACGTCGGCGGCCGCGAGGTGCTCGACGGCAAGATGACGCTCGGCGCCCTCATGGCGTTCCTGGCGTATCTGGCCATGTTCTACACGCCGCTGGCCACGCTTTCGCAGTTCACCACCTGGCTCACCAACTTCCTCACCGGCTGCCAGCGCGTGTTCGAACTGCTCGACACGCCCGTCGACTCGACCGACCCTGCCGACCCCGAGCCCCTGCCGAACGTCGAGGGCCGCATCACGTTCGAGAACGTGTCCTTCGGCTACGAGCGCCATCAGCCGGTGCTCCGTGGCGTCGACTTCGAAATCGCCCCCGGCGAAACGATCGGCGTCGTGGGCAAGAGCGGCAGCGGCAAGACGACGCTCGTCAACCTGCTCTGCCGGTTCTACGAAGTGAACGAAGGTCGCGTGCTGGTCGACGGCCACGACGTGCGCCATCTGGCCGCCCACGACCTGCGCCAGCACATCGGCGTCGTGCTCCAGGAACCGTTCCTGTTCCGCGGCACGATTTGGGACAACCTGGTCTATGGTCTGCCCACCAGCCCGCCCGAGCAGGCGATCACCGCCGCCAAGGCCGCCCAGGCGCACGATTTCATCCTCAAATCGCCGTTGGGCTACGACACGTGGCTCGGCGAACGCGGCGCCGGCCTCAGCGGCGGCGAACGCCAACGGCTGTCGATCGCCCGCGCCATCCTGTTCGACCCGCCGGTGCTCGTGCTCGACGAAGCCACGAGCAGCGTCGACGCCGAAAGCGAGCAGGCGATCCAGCAAGCCCTCAAGGCCTTAACGCGCGGCCGCACCACGATCGCGATTGCGCACCGCCTGTCGACGCTCCGCGACGCCCACCGCATCCTGGTCTTCGACCGCGGCCAACTCGTCGAGCAGGGCAGCCACGAGGATCTGGTTGCGAAGAACGGCCAATATGCCAAGCTGGTGCGCCTCCAATCGCAGGTCTCGCCTAAGGCCTCGATCGACAAAATGATCGAACGCGCCGCCGAAGGCGAAGCCGCTTCAGCGGCTGGGAGCGCCACCAGCGACGCCGCGTCGAAGCAATCCGCCCCCAACTTCCACCCCCGCTGGATCACCCCTGCCGACGCCGTGCTCAGCGCCTCCTCGCGCGGCGCCATGACTCTGACTTTGTCTCCGTCCCCCTCCCCTCGATGGGGAGGGGATAGGGGAGGGGTGATGACGCGGGCGCCCGCTTCCGCCGCCCTCCCTAGCCCTCCCCACGAGGGGGAGGGGACCAGAGCAGAAGTTTTCCGCGGCGTCTTCGCCGTGAACCTGTTCCCCGCGACCAACCCCGGCGACTACATCAGCCTCCGCACCTGGACGCGCGACGGCGACGAGCAAGAAATCGGCATCCTCCGACATCTCGACCAGTGGCCCGCCGAAGCCCAGACGCTCATCCGCAGCGCCCTGGAGCGACGCTACTACTTGCAGACAATCACCGGCGTCGACGGCATCACGCTCGAACTCGGGCACCTCACGCTCGCCGTCCGCACCCTGCACGGCCCGCGCCGCTTCACGATGCGCTGGGCCCAAAGCCAGGTCCAGGACTTCGGCGACCGCGGCAAGGTGCTCCTCGACCTCGACGACAACCGCTACCTCGTTCCCGACGTGCAGACGCTACCGCCCCGCGAACGCGATCTGTTCCAGCGATTCGTGTACTGGTAATGGCGTGGCGACGACCATTTAGCCCCCGGTCACTGACCGGGGGCTAAGTGAACGACTCAATCGCCGCCGCGTTCGATGCGCACTGCGAGCTGCCCCAAGTTTTGTCTTACGGTCGCCGGCGAATCATTCACGCGAACGTAAAGGATCGCGTCTTTCTTGGGCCGTAGCGTCGCGTGCAATCCCAACATGACAGGTCGTGCAAACGACGGCTCAACATGCTCGCCCCCGTCAACGAGCCGCAGCGCACCGAGCAGCGCCCCCACCGGCCAGCCGTCGTGATAAGCAATCGTCACGCCCGCCGCCTCGCACGGCCATTCTTCCCCGTCGCGATGAAGCGTGAACCGTCCGCTCGCCGAGACGCGATACGACTGCCCCCCGTGCAGGATCCACCCCGCCGACTGCCACCCGCGATTCGCGTCGATCGTCGACCGCCGCGATGCCGACTCAACCGGAGCGATTTCCGCATGCTCCACCGCCATCTGTGGAATGTCGTAACCATAATCAAGCGTCGCTACGAAGGCCTCCCACTCGACGAGCAAGGTGTTCCAATCGTCGCCGCACAACGCGCGGAACTCATCCGTGAACCGCGGATCGCTCACGCCGCCGCGCAACTGGCGAAACCGCTCCTGAAATCTCGGGTGTCCGTCCAGCAGCGCCGCCAGCGCCCACGTCCACGCGTACTCATCCGTCGTCATCGCTCGGCTGTTGTCCAACGCCAGCACGCGTTCCAGCGGCCACGCACGGTCCTCGGCCACCGCATCGCGAATCAGCTTGATCCGCCCCCACATCGGCACGTCGTCGCGGTTGGCTGGCATCACGCCCAGCCGCAGCCGACCGTCGCGCCACTCATGCGTGCCAAACAGTTCCGCCATCCCCTCCATGTACCACGGCGGCCCGGCGCCGCCGAGCTGCGTCTGCATGAAAGCGTGCGTCCCCTCGTGCAGCATCAGGTGCCGCCGGTAGTAGTCGCTCGGCTGCTCCGCGAGCCAGAACTCCCAGCCGTTGGCGTACCCGCTGGGGAAGTCCGGTCGCTCCGCCGGCAGGAGCCCTAGCGCGGCGAACTTCGCGCGGTCCTGCACGACGAACCCCACCCACTGGGCGTCCGCTAGTCGGGCCTCCGGCACGTCGAAATACTTCGCCCACTGCGGTACGGCCGCGTCGAATACGACTGGCAATTCATCGATCGCGGGGCTGCTGGGCAGATCGGTCACCAGCCGCACATGCCGTCCCTCGAGCACGCGAAGTCCCGCCGCCGCAAGACGCCGCTCATCAAGTTCCCGTGTCGACCCCGCGGCTTCGACAACAATGGCGCACCCCACCACCAGCGCCCACGCCGCCATCACCCATTGAGCCGCGGGG
>JBIOVA010000226.1:0-59674 GCA_044867485.1 Lacipirellulaceae bacterium
CAGACTGCGCCAAATGAGCCAGACCCCGGCGGTTGTTGATTGACGATCCGCGCCGCGGATTTCTACGACGTCGGCGGAGACGGCGGATCTTCGTCTCGCCAGTTCTCGGGAACCTTGCCATGAAGAAGACGCACCGACTTGTCGCGGGTTAGTTCGCGTGCTCGTCGGCGACTTCATCTCGCGCACTCGCCGTTTCGTTACGGGACTGCGCGCGGACGCGCTGCAATCACTTTCCCGGCATGAGCGCCAGCCAGCCGCTGATCGACAGGGACGCTAGCAGCGTCCCGGCGGCAAGCGCGGCCCAATAGCTCCAGCCAAGGCGCGCTGCGAGGGCCAAGGGCACGAAAAAAGGCAGCCCCAGCGGGACGAGCACAAGCGTGTCTTGGGCCATTTTGGAAATGGCGGGCAGATCGCGGTGCTGCAGCCAGCTCACCAGGAATGCGAGCATGCTCACGATTGGAAGCGACAGCAGCACAGCGCCCAATCGCGGAGATCGTTTGGAGACCTCCGCGACTGCGACGACGATGAGTGCGACGACCACGATGCGGACGGCATTCCACAAGAGTCCCATTGGACCTCCCGTCACGGATCAGTTTTCACCCGCCACTTCGGCAAACTCGCCGACGTACGGCGTGCCTTCAACCTCGCCGGTGATCGAGCCGGCGAATTCGCGGACGATGCCAATCGTATCGTGTTGACCGACGAACCGCGATGACGTGCCGTCCGTTTCGCCATCCATTGGTTCGGCCTTTAGCTCAATGTCCGTCGCCGGCTCGTTGATCGTGAGCGCGATGGTCGAGGCCTTGATCGGTGCGGCAGTTTTGCCGTCGCTGGCGATCACGTACACCGTCACTTTCTTGGCGTCGTGGTCGACGGTGAACTCGACGTGATAGGCGCCGCCGCCCCAATCCGCGACTGCCCCGCCGTGCGGGCCTGAACCGTGCGCATGGCCAGAAGTCCCAGCTTCTGATTTCGCGGCCGTATTGGCAGTTCCGGCGCCGCCATTAGCGGCCGGCGTCGGTGCAGGCGTCGTGTCCTTGCAACCTGCAGCGAGCAAGCAGGAAAGACTCAACAGTGACATCCATCGTTTCATTGAATCAGCCTCCATAGAAAGGGTTCAACCGTCATGAGTTTCACGCCAAGGACAACTCGTCTTCAGCGCCTTCCTCGTGAACAAGACGGTCAGCGTCTTGACCGCTAAACCTCCAGAAAATACCCGGGTGGATCAAGAACTCGCAGAACGTGGACGTGATTAAGCCGCCAAGAATCACGGTCGCCACAGGATAAAGGATTTCGCGGCCGGGCTCCTGGCCGCCGTAGACCAGCGGCGCCAGGCCGATGCCGGCGGTGAGCGCGGTCATGAGCACCGGGGCCAATCGTTCGAGACTTCCGCGCATCACCATTTCGCGGCTGAATTCTTCGCCTTCGTCGCGCATCAGATGCAAGTAATGCGTGACCAGCAAAATGCCGTTACGAACGGCGATGCCTCCCAGCGAAATGAATCCCACGAGGCTCGCGACCGTGAGCGTCTGATTGGTGAGGACGAGGGCGAGCACGCCGCCGATGAAGGCTGTCGGCAAAGCGTTGAGAATTTGACCCGTTATCCGCACTGAAGGAAAGAGAATCATCAGCACGATGAACATCCCCACGGCCGACGCCGCGGCGAGGATGCCGATCAGCCGCGTGGCGTTCTGTTGACTCTCGAATTGTCCGCTATACTCGATGAAGTATCCTTCCGGCAGCGTGACCCCGGCGGCGACCTGCCGCTGAATTTCGGCAACGGCGCTCGCCAGATCGCGGCCCTGGGTATTGCAGCGGATCACGATGCGGCGGCGGGCGTTCTCGCGGTTTACGGCGTTGGGTCCGACCCCTGAGTAGATGTTTGCCAGTTCCGAGAGTTCCACTTGGCCGCGGTCTCCGGGCAGCTCGATTCGTAGCCGGCCCAAGCTCGTGTAATCTGTTCGGACGGCGTCTTCCAGCCGTACTAGCAGGTCGAAGCGCCGCTGGCTTTCCAGAACCTGAGACACGACGTTACCCTGCAACGCGGTCTGCATGACCCGAGCGACGTAGCCTCGCGTGACGCCGTATTTGGCGAGATCGTCGCTCCGCAGTTCGATATGCAGCTCCTCGGTCTGCTGCACGGGCTCAATTACCGGCGGGGTCAAGCCTGGCACGTTGGCGACGACCGTTTTGATCCGTTCGGCGGCGCCCAGCAGCGCGTCGAGGTCATCGCCGACGACCTTGATGGCAATCTGCGCATAGACGCCGGAGACCATGTGGCTGATGAGATGGGCCAGCGGCTGCTCCACCTCAATGTCGACGCCGGGCACTTCCTCCCGCAATGAGGCGAGCAGTCCTTGAATCATCTCGTCGCGACCGTGCTGGGCGGCCGGATTGATGCTGAGGATGTATTCGCCCGCGTTCACGGGTGCGGCGTGTTCGTCCAGCTCTGCCCGACCTGTGCGGCGGACGAAGTGCAATATCTCGCCGTCAGGATTAGAGGCCGAGAGCTGCCGCTGGCGAAACTTGGCGTCGATCAGCTCAGAAACCTGATTCGATGCATCGAGCGATGAACCCGGCGGCAACGTGACGTTGACCAGAATGCTGCCTTCGTCAAAAGGCGGCAGGAAATCCCGCCCCAGCTGCGTCAATTGCCAGGCGGCGAACCCGACCATGACCCAGGTCGCCAATAACAAGAAGCCAGGCTGCGCCATGCTAAGCCGGATGAGTGGCGTGGCAGCGCCTTTCAGCGTGCGAAGTAGTGGCCCGTCGCCTTCGCGATGAGCTGCCCGCGACTGCGGCAGCAAATAGTAACTTAGCACCGGCGTAACGGTCAGCGATACCAAGAGTGACGCGAGAATCGACGTGATATAGGCGACGGCCAGCGGCGCGAAGAGGCGGCCTTCCACTCCAGACAAGGCGAAGAGCGGCAGAAAGACAAGAATTACGACGATCGTGCCAAAGACAATCGCGCTCCGAATTTCCTTGCTCGCTTCGTACACGACGCGAATCGCCGGCCGAGGCTGAGCGAGAGCGTTATTCTCCCGGAGCCGGCGAAAAATGTTCTCGACGTCGACGATGGCGTCGTCCACCAGTTCGCCCATCGCCACGGCGATGCCGCCGAGCGTCATCACGTTGATCGAAAGCGGCGTTCCCGTGAGGTAGCTCAGGATGCGAAAGACCAGCGTCGTAATCACGAGCGATAGCGGAATCGCCGTGAGCGTAATAAACGTGGTGCGGAAGTTTAGCAAGAATAGAAACAGAATGATGACGACCAGCACGGCGCCGATGACGAGGGCCTCGCCGACGTTGAAGATTCCGCGGTCGATGAAGTTCTTCAGGCGGAACAGATCCGAGTTAATAATGACGTCGGCAGGCAGCGAGGCTTCGACGTCTTCGAGCGCCGCTTCGATCTGATCCGTTAGCGCCCGCGTCGCGACGTGAGGCTGCTTGGCAATGGTGAAGACGACGCCTGGACGCCCGTTAATGCTTCCATCGCCCCGCTTAAATTGCGAACCTTCGGTGACGCGAGCGACGTTGCCCAGCAGCACTGGTCGAAGCGGATTGGTTTTCACCGGCACTTTGCGAAGATCGTCCAGCACGCGCTGATCGCCCGGGCCGAGCCGCCCGAGAATTCGGATGGGCCGTTCGGACTCGCCTTGAATAGCGAAGCCGCCGCTCGTGTTGATGTTGCTCTCGTCTAAGGCGCGCTCGACCTCCTGGAGCGAGACGTCGTGTTCCAGCAGATCCTGGGGGTTGACGAGAACCTGATACTGCTTCCGCTCGCCGCCTTGAGTAAACACCTCGGCGATGCCGGGAATTTTCAGCAGCCTCGGACGAATGACCCAATCCGCCAAGGTCCGCAGCGTCATTTGCTGCTCCATGTCGGTTGGGATGACTAGCTCGTCGACGACGCCGGCAACCTGAACGGTCGCTTTCCGATCGGGCTGGTTTTCATCGAGCTTCGCCCACTCGACGTGTTCTACAGCAACGCTTTGCCAGGAGTCGGGGCGGCTGCGATCGGTAGGCTTCCAAGCAAGAATCCGCGGCTCGGCGTCCTTGACGCCAATGATTTCTGCCATCAACCCCGCCTTTTCCAGGGGCACGAGTTGGCCCCCCTTCGGGCCCGCTTGCCGATAGATTCCCCCGATGATGATCTGGCCCATGATCGAAGCGGTGGGCGTCATCTGCGGGCGAATTCCCTCGGGAAGAATGCCCGTGAGCGTCGCCAGACGCTCCTGGACTGTTTGCCGCGCCGCTCGGACGTCGGTCTTCCAATCAAATTCGATGTACACGACGTTGAGTCCGGCGGTGCTTTGACTGCGGACCGCCTGGACGCCGCTGGCGCCCAGTAGCGCGATCTCGATCGGCTGCGTCACCAGCATCTCCACTTCCTCGGTTGCCAGTCCCGGGCATTCCGTGAGGATCACGACCCGCGGCCGATCGAGGTCCGGAAAGACGTCGATCGGCAGCGTCGTCGCCAAGTAGCTGCCGTAAATCATCAGCGTGACGCTGATCACGACGATCAGCATTCGGCGCCGGAGCGAGAATCGAATCAAGGCATTGAGCATGGCTGCGTTCCTAGTGAGCCGCGTGCGTGGTGCCGTCGGGATGGACATGCACGCCTGCGGGCGCACCGCTGCTGGCCTGTGCTTGCGACTTCATAATGCGGTTGAGGGACGACGCCGAACTTTGGGCGATGTAAAATCCACTCCGCAGGCCAGCATCGGGCGCGAGCACGGCGTTCAGTCGGTCTTCGTACAAGACCTGGACCGGCCGGCGGTGGAAGAATTCGCCGTCTTGTTGAAACACGAAGGACTCGGGGCCTTCCCAGACAAGCGCGGCCTGCGGCACGACAAAAATTTTTTCGAATTTTTCCACGGGAACGCGGAGCCGCAATTGACTTCCCGGACGAAATCGCCAGAGGAGCCGGGCCTTCCCGTCCCGAGTGTACGACTGCCACTGATTCTCCAGCGCTACGTGGAATCCGAAGGTGCGCGACTCGGGGTCGATCGTGTTGGCGACGCGATCGATCGGAAACCGGTCCGGCAAGGGGGGCCAATCTTCGCCGGCCCTCGTTGAGAACTCCGCTTCGACCTCCCAACCCTTCTTGACGGCCTGCTGCACCAGCGGCATGTCGTCTTTGAACCCGCGGCCTTCGATCAGCAGCGATCGGTGGTCGCCGAGGTGACAGAGCACCTGGCCGGCGTCGACCTGTTGGCCAAGCTCGACGGCGAGCGAATGGAGCTCGAAGCTGAAGGGGATGGCGCTGCTCGCGGCGCCGTCGGGGGCCGGCGTTTCGCCAGGCGCGGCATTGAGCGCCAATGCGGCCACCCGTTGTTCGCTCGCGTCCGGAGCGCGGACGACGATCTCGGTCACAAACTCGCCGCTCGACGCGGCGTCGATGCGATCGGACGGCAGGCCGCGGGCCTTCAGATCCTGTTGGTACGCCCGAACCGTGGCGGCGAGCCGCTGAATATCGTTCTGAATGTCGATGATGCGCGTCTGGGCCACGGCGCCGGATCGCGCCGCTTCGGCAAGTCGCTCCAGTTCCCGCTTCTCAATCTCGATGTCTTGAGTCGCCTTGTAGAGCTCCAATTGCGAATTGTAGAGCGACTCGCTATTGAGCCGCAGCGTGAAGAGCGCCGCGCCGGGCTCGACGACGTCGCCGGGATAGGCGTGGATGCGCGTGACAACGCCGGCAATGGGCGCGACGACGCCGCGATCGGTGATTCCTGGGCGATCGACGATGACGCCGGGAAACTCAACGACCCGCCAGTAAGTCGTCGGCTTAAGCGGTTGCGAGACAAGCTGCAGATTCTTTCGGGCCTGCGGGCTGAGGCGCACCGGCGGGGGCGCGACGCTTGGTCGCGCGCCGCTGTCCATCGGCCGTTCATTGCCGGCGATCTCACTTCGATCGGCCTTCTGCCAGACCCACCAAGCGCCTGCTGCCAGGATTGCCGCAGCCGCACATAAGAAAACGACGCGACTCAACACGCGAGGCATCGCGCACCTCTCTCATCGAACGGTAAGAAAGCGGGCCGCCTCGGAGATTGTGCGGCCGACGGCGCCGGCGCGCAGCGCCGACTGCCTGAACGAAAAGGTCAGGTCGCCGTATTCAAATGCGGAGCATCCGCAACGAGAGAAAGAGCGGACAGCCGGGCGGGGCGCCGCGGGGCGATGACGCCGCGACGGCGCTGAATGGCCGTGGCACGCCGTCGAGCGGGACGACCGCGGACAACGCCTGCGGATGGGCGAATCGCCACATCAGCGGAATCTTGGCCTGGGCTTGGACGCTCGCCAGTCCCGCCGAGAGCCCTACCGGCACATACACGGCGTCGGCGTCGTGATTATGGCCGTGGTCGAAGTCGTCGAGTGTGCCCTCGTGTCCCGAGCCGGCGTGATCGTCGCCGCGGCGACTGCCCCGGGCAGCGTCTTGGCGATGGGAATGGGCGTGGCCCAAGTCGTGGGCATGCCCGCCTGATACAAGCTGCGACAGGTGCAAATGCGGTCGCGATTTGTATTGTCCGACAGACGACTCGTCATGCGCGTGGGGCGCAAATGCCAATTGGCCAGCCAGGTAGCCCGCCGTCACGAGAATGGAGAGTATGCGGTGAAACATCATCGGGGACCGAACTTGATTAAGTGTACTTCACCGCGAAACAGCGGCAATCCCAGATGCGTCAGAGTAGGATCTGTTGCGCGTGCACGAAAATCGCTTCGCGGTGAGAGTTCGTCTCAATTAGAAAGGCGAGCGGATTGACGATCCGCGCCGCAGATTTATACTACGCGGGCCGTGTCGGCCAACACTTCTCTCGCCAGTTCTCGAGGAACCTCGCCATGACGAAGACGCTGCTTGCTAGTGCGGTCGCTGGAACGATGCTTGCCGGAGGCGCCCTGGTGTGGGCGCAGGAAGGGGGCGACGACGATTCCAAAAACGGCGCGGCGAAATACGCCATCAAACAGGTGATGGAGCAGGCCCACAAGGAAGGGCTGCTGACCAAGGTGGTCGACGGGCAGGCCTCGGCCGACGAGAAGGCGCTGCTGCTCGATTTGTATCTGAGCTTGCTGGAGAACGATCCGCCCAAGGGCGACGCTCAAGCGTTTCACGCGAAAGCTGCTGAGGCTGTGGTCGCCGCCGCGCGCGTCGTCGTTGGTCGCGACGGGGCGGAAGCCGAGATTAAGAAGGCCGTCAACTGCGCGGCCTGCCATCGCGAGCACAAGCCGCCGGCCGAGTGACGGCGGCGCGATGCCCCTGCCAAGCTGGCAGCACCTTCAAGTCCTGTGAGGCGATTGCCTTGTCTCGTCGAACCACGAGCAGTATATTTGCGTAGGCGAATCTATGAAGACCGCTTCTGCCAATGCCGTCGGTCGCATGTTTCGGGCCGTGGCGGATCCGACGCGGTTGCGGATCCTGCACCTGCTGCTCCGCGGCGAGCTGTGCGTGTGCGAGATCGTCGACGCGCTGGGTGTGCCGCAGCCGACTGCATCGCGGCACCTCGCGTACCTGCGTCGCTCGGGGCTGGTGCAGGCGCGCAAAGAGGGGCTGTGGCATTACTACAAACTGACGCCGCCGGCGTCGGCGTTTCATAAGCGATTGATCGAATGTCTCGCTTGCTGCGCGGACTTGGTGCCGCAACTCGCGCGGGACGCGAAGAAGCTGCCGGGGTGCGGCTGCTGCTGATCTTTTTTTGATCCAAAATATGCGGATGTGCGAATATGGATTCCAAGCCGAATGTCTTGTTCTTGTGCACGGGAAATTCATGCCGCAGTCAAATGGCCGAGGGATTTCTCCGCGCGTTGGGCGGCGAGCGATTCGCGGCGCTGAGCGCCGGCACCGAACCGGCCGGGCAAGTTCACCCCTTGGCCGTTCAGGTGATGCAGGAGCGCGGCATCGACGTCAGCGGCCAACAGCCCAAGGGGGTGGGCCAGTTTCTGGGGCGCATTCCGGTCCATTACCTGGTGATCGTGTGCGACGGCGCCAACGAGAGCTGCCCGCGGATCTTTCCCGGGATGCTGCAGCGGTTGTTCTGGCCGTTTGAGGACCCGGCGAAGTTCGTCGGCACGCCCGCGGCCACGCTGGAAAAATTTCGCCAAGTGCGGAACGAGATTGAATCCCGCATGACCCAATGGTTGGAGGAAGTGAAATGACGACGGACGAATTGACGACGGACATTCAAGAAGTCGTGCGCTCGAAGTACGGAGCGGTGGCGGCAAGCGGTTTGTCGAGCGAGCACGACGGCGTGCGCGCCGTGGCCGAGGCGTTTGGCTACTCGCCCGACGAGTTGGCGAGCATTCCGGCCGAGGCGAACATGGGGCTGTCGTGCGGCAACCCCACGGCGTTCGCCACGCTGCGGTCG
Source organism: Lacipirellulaceae bacterium (assembly GCA_044867485.1). Classification (GTDB taxonomy): domain Bacteria; phylum Planctomycetota; class Planctomycetia; order Pirellulales; family Lacipirellulaceae; genus Lacipirellula. The sequence continues at coordinate 8,361 of JBIOVA010000226.1, forward strand.
GGCGAGACGGTTGTCGACCTGGGCTGCGGCGGCGGGCTCGACGTGTTCCTGGCCGGCGAGAAAGTCGGGCCGAGCGGCAAGGCCGTCGGCATCGACATGACGCCGCAGATGCTGGAGCTGGCGCGGCGGAACGCGGCGCGGGCCGGCGCGACCAACGTCGAGTTCCACCAGGCGACGATTGAAGAGTTGCCGCTGGCGGACGCGTCGGTCGATTGCGTGATCAGCAATTGCGTGATCAACCTGGCGCCGGACAAACCGGCCGTGTTCCGCGAGATCGTCCGGGTGCTCAAACCGGGCGGGCGGCTGGCTGTGAGCGACATCGCCCTCAAGCAACCGCTGCCGGCCGAGTTGGGCGATGACCTGATGGCGTACGTGGGCTGCATCGCCGGCGCCATCTCGATCGACGATTACCGCCGCGGGCTGGCCGAGGCGGGATTCGACGCCGTGAGCATCGTGGACAGCGGCTCCGACTTGAATGCCTACGCCAAGGTGGAAAACCAAGGGGGGTGTTGTTCGCCGGGAATGGCGTGCGACGGGGCGGCGACGAACGGGTCGCCGGGAGACTTGCCGGCCAGCGGCCTGCCGGTCGTGTCGCGGGAAACGCCAGACCTGCATGGCCGACTTCGCGAGTTGCTTTCCAAGTACAACGTGAACGACTATGCGGCCAGCGTGAAAGTGTATGCGGTGAAACCTCGCTGACGCCGAGTTGACCAACGTTATCAGTCGCTGACGCCGAGTTGATCAACGTTATCAACTGTCGCGAAACGCATGCGTGCATGACTCGGCGCAAGCAAAGAACCGCACCTGTGACCCCCATCAGCAGGTGCGGTTCTTTGGGAATGGCGGACCGCTCTCAGTTCTCCTCAAGCGCATCCGTCATTGGCTGATACGATCAGCCAATTCGCATTGGCTCGTCACGATGTTGCCTCACAGCGCCGGGGTCAGAGCGCGGCCACAGCCCCGGCCGACGTGCGGCGACGTTTCGCCGAGGGCGGCGAACAGATCGTCGACTGGTCGGAACGTCGATGCGGTCGGTGCGGCCTCTCCGATTTCGTCGGCGACGAACGAGACGGCGGTAAATCGCGGCTCCGTTGCCAGCGGCGGGCGGTACGCGGGCCGAGCCGGGGCGAGGAGCGACGACGGCTTGAATCCCGAGACGGCCATAGCCAGGTCCACGAGTGACGCGTCGACCAGCGACGGATCGATTGTGGCGGCGGCCATTGCGGGAACGGCGGCGGGCGTCGCGCCCGGCTCGCCGTAGTTGTCGGCCCAAATCGTGAGGTCCGGGGCGTCGACCGTGCCGCTGTTGTCGCCGTCGGCGCTGCCTGCCGAGCCGAGCTGCCGCTGCCAAGCGAGGAAGTCGGCGCCGTCGACTGCGCCGTTGCCGTCGTAGTCGCCGGGCAGGCCGACGTCGGTGACCGTGAACTCGAACTCGAAGAACGCGTCGATCTGCGTGCCGGTGTTCGTGACGTCGACGGCGCGGCCATTGCCGACGATACCATTGCCAACGAAGTTGAGCTGATAACTTCCCGCGGGGAGCTGCCCGCCCACGACCGCCGGACCAGTGAAGCTGAGGGTCAGCGAATTTGTTCCGTATCCGGTCACCGTTGGCCGAGCGTCGATCGTGCTAATCAGTATGCCGTTGACATCGGTGATTGTGATGCCGGCGCCGCCAGGACTTACGCTGCCTCCGTCGCCGGAGAGCACTTGGCTGATCGGAGCACTGAACGTCGCGGTCACGGCGCCGTTCGCGTTGGGCGTCACGCTGATGAGCGAAACCAACGGGCTCTGGACCGCGGTACCGGTGTTCGGCTCGCCGGGGGACAAGGCGGCGCCGGTCACCGGCAGGAAGAACGACTCGGCCGTCTCGTACAGCAAGTAGTCGTCGCCCGCGGGGAACAAGTCGCCCCCGTACCAGGCGCTGCCGCGGTTGGCCTGCGTGTTTCCGCGGATGCGGGTGATGGCGTCGACTTCCGGATCGGCGCCGGCCGAGAACGCCACTTGATTCGTGCCCGGACCGTACAACTGGTCGTCGGCTCCCAGCACGCGGACTCCGACCGAGTCGACGATTTGCACGCCCAGCGGCAGCCCAAGGTTGCCGTCGTTGTCCCAGTCGTAGTCGAACGACGTCTCGGTCAGCACGGTGAACGGGCTGTAGAGCAACATGTAAGTCGTCGAGTCATTCTGGCTGGCAACGTTCTCCTCGCCGATCGAGCCGAGCTTGTCGATCTGCGTCGCCCCGGCGGGAATCTGGAACGCGAAGTCGTCTGCCGTCGGAGTAATGAGCGTCAGACCGCTCGACCCGTTGAGGAACGAACCAATGTCGACGACCTTTTCCGCCGTCCCTTCGTGGTCGCCGACCAGACCTTCGATGGCGACGTAGTACAGCGAGCCCATGCCAATGCCGGCGGTGCCTGTGAGTTCGACGAACTCGTGCGGCGGGTCGTTGCCCGGCGAGTTGATCCAGAACTCGCTCAACAGCAGCGCGCCACTGGCCGGGTTGAAATCGTTGTCGCGAATGGTCAGCGTCGCCGAATTGCGTCCGAAGTTCAGGCCGCCGCCCGAGAGCGTTAATGCAAGTGTTTCGTTCGGCTCGAGCAGCACGTCGTTGTTGATCGGAATGTTGATCGTTTTGAACAGTTCGCCGGCCGCGAAATTCAACACGCCGGATGACGCCCCGGAGAGGTCGGCGAGAGTTCCGGTTCCCGGCGCGACGTCCCAGTTCACAGCCGCGCCGCCGCTGGAGCCGCCGACACGGTTGACGGTGATCGACGCCGTGCCGTTCTCGTTGACCACGTAGTCGTCGACCGAGAAGCTGAACAGGCCTGCCTCAGCCGGCGCCGGGTCGGTGTAGAGAATCGTAAGTTCGGGCTTAAAGGTTCCGGGCAGGAACGCCTCCGAGCTGTTGAAGCTCCACAATGAGCCGAGGTCGTTGACGATCGACCAGCCAAAATTCGACAGCGAACCGTTCGCCCAGGCCTGAATCGTGTCGACGTTGAGCGGAATCTGAATCTGACCCGCCTGGCCGGTGAGCGCCGCCGGGACGCGCGCATCGGGAGCGGCGGTCGCTTCGACGTTGTCCGGCGACACGCCGTTTTGGACGGCGAAGCCGGCGTTACCCTGCGGATTGAGCCACGTCGCGTTGACCTGCTCCCAGTCCTGCAGCATGCGGAAGAAGCGGACGTCGGCGCCGGAGGCCGTGTTTGTCACGTTGACGGTCAGGAAGGCGTCGAAGATCGTCGAACCGAACGGAACCTGATTGGCCGCAGCGCCGAACAGGTCGTCGAATCGCAGCAGGCCTTGCTGCGGTCGTACGACATCGGCTACGTCCTCCCCTTCGCCTTTGACCTGATCGACGCGAACGACCGGGTCCTGACCGAATTTATCGAAAATAAACTCGCCGTCGAGGTACGCGTCGCTCGCGCCGAGATAGCCGTCCACGCCGTTCTGGAACGTCTTGGTCGACACATTCGCGTCGGCGATCGTGATCAGCGCCTGGCCGTTGACGACCGGGGAATCCGTCCCGATCGATACCTGGCCGTTGCGGATGAGGTACGCCGGGTTCGAGACGCTGGTGATGTCGATGCGGAATCGCTCAAAGCCCTCGGCCTGCGAGTCCGACAGGATCGCAATCGTCACGTCCTTGAACGCTTCGCCAACGCCGAACGTGACCATCTGCTCGACGCCCGTGTAGTCGACGTTCTCGGCGGCGCTGCCAATGTCGGTCGTCTTGTAGCCGACCTGGATGACTTCATTGAGATCCCCCGTGCGCTCGATGCGCACCGTGACGCTGCCGTCCGCTTCGGCGACCTCCTTGTTTTGGTCTGCGATGCGGAAGGCGACGGTACGCAAAAGATTTGGCGAGCCAGGCGTAAGGACCGCCCCGTCGGGCGCCGTGACGCTGACAAAGAAGCTGTCCTCAAGGTACTGAATCGGGCCCGCCGCCGAATCGCCGTTGGCAATGTCGCCGTTGAACCAGGCGCCCAGGGAATTGGGAATGGTCTGGCCAATGCGGCGGGACACGGCGTCGGAGGTCACGTTGCCGCCGGGCGTGAATGGCGTCGGCTGGTGGACGTGGATGCCTGGATAGCCGAGCGCGGCAGTCGTCGCCGCGCGGTCGCGGTCGCCGCCGCCGCCTTCGACGACGAACACGCTATCCATCAGGTTGGCGCCGGCGGGCAATTGGTCGAGAATCCCGACGCCGTTGCCGATCGCCTGGTTCGTGGCGTTCTCGTAGGCACCGACCGTGTCGTAATCCGTGCCCTGGACGATCGGGCTGAGCGGACTGCGAATCAGCGCGTAGGTCTGCGAGAAGTCTTCGAGTAACCCGCCGGCGGCATCGAATCCCGCGACGATCATCTGATTGGTGAGCGGGTCCTTGAGGCTTTGGTAGTCCCAGTTGTTTCCGGTGATCACCAAAAGGCCGTTGGCGCCGAACGTCTGCCCCGAGAGGTCGATCACGAGGTCGGCAATTCCGCTACCAGTGCCGCCGTTCTCTTCTTCCTCGCCTTCGAGGATCACGAAGTAGTAGCCCGCGAGGCTGGCGCCCGGCGTGCCAATGAGCTCGACATACTCGCGGTCGGTTTCGTCGTCGTTGTTCGTGACGTTGGCCAGGACTTCGTTGATCAGCGCGTCATCGTCGGCAATGGTGACCGTGGCCATGCCGCGTCCGGCGACAACATCGCCGCCGGAAAGCGTGACTTGCAGGGTCTCCAGGCCCTCTAGGTCCGTGTCGCCGTTGATCGTCACTTCGATCGTCGCGACGCCCTGACCGGCCGCAAAGTTGAGCGGCTGGGGCGCGGACACGGCCACAAAGTCGCTTCCGCCGGCCGGGTTGGAGCCCCCGGCGACGACTGTGTAGTTGATGCTGGCGGCCGCCGAAATGTCGCCCAAGCGGGCGACCTCGACCAGCGCAGTCGTCGTCCCGGTATGTCCCTCGGCGTGCATCACCTCCGTGTTCAGAAACTGGAAATCCGCCGTCGACGCCGGTGCATTGAAGGTGATCTCCAAGCGCGGCCGCTGCGACTGGGCCGACTCCTTGGTACGGAAGTCCCAGCCGTTGGTTGCCGCACTCTCGATGAGCCAGCCGAAGTTTGGAGCGCCTGAGGCCCAGTACTCCAGCGACCGCGTGACGTCGAAGCGGCCGGCCGTAAGAGGGTTCTCCGCCGAGGTGTCGGAATCGAACAAGACAGCGTCCGGCGGCAAGTCGGACGCCTCCCCTTCCGACGCCTGGACGCCGGGGATCGCGCCGAAACTGTTCCAAGTGGCCGTCGATTCGCTCCAGTCCTGCTGCATGCGATAAAGACTCATGAGCATGGACGAATTGGAGTCGTTGACCACGTCGACGATGAGCGTCGCGGAGTTGATCGTCGCCCCGAACGGAATCTGCCCCGCTCCGTTGCCGAAGATATCATTGAACTTCACCAGCCCTTGGCGTACGCCGTTGGCGTCTTGCTGATCGGGGCTGATGCTTCCCTCGGTGCCGGAGTTGACGTCCGGGGTGCGCGAGTAGAGGACCGTGTCCTCTTGACCGGCGTAGTTGCTGAGACCTTGCTGGAAGACCGCCACGGCCATCAGGTTGCGCGCTTCCAGTGCTTCGAGGGACAAGCGCAATCCGCGCGAGCGACTTTGCTTGCGGCTTGAAAGACTTTTTCGGCCGCGGATCCTGTTCAACAGATGGGAGGTCGCCTTCGAGCTGATGCGCATGAGTGTTGTCCCCGTTTGACGTCAGGCGTGAGAAGTTGCTTCCAACCGGCGGCGTTGCCAGACAGACTCTTGGTTGTGAATGTAGGGCGGATCGTGAATATCTGACGGCGGCCAGCGTAAAGTTTTGGTGAATGCGAAATGGCGACCGTCAAGTCGTGGCCGCCCGTAGGCGCACCGGGTGCGCGTCCTTTCCTTTCCCAATGGGAAAGGCGGCGCCGCGCACGGCATGAGCAGCAAGCGCCCGTGCGAGAGCTTGAACTGACAAGGCGGATCCTTCAGCGACCGGCGATTCGACGCCGTCTACGAGTTCCTCATCACTGAACCGCTTCCTCCCCTGCCGCAGTGCTCATGGCGTGCCACACCTTGACGTCAACGTCGTCGGCAACGAACGCCACGGATCCGTCTCCTTTCGCGGCGTTGACGCCTTGGTTGTGAGCGCTGCGCGCCGACGCCCAAGTGTTGGCCGACGACTGATCCTCATCGCACGGCATCACCACGTAGGCGGCGGAATTCTTGATGCCCGTCCCGCAGGCCGGAATCACGTCGGCGCGATCAAATGAGCCGCCGCGGAAGTCGGGCCCCTGCCCCTTGGCGTTCGGCGGGAATTTCCCGGTGAATGCGCTAGCGCCGATGCCCGGAACCATCCACGCTCCGCGCCAGTCGTCGTTGCCGCCGGGGACGTTTTCATCAAGCGACCCGCCATTTTCGTTGGCGTCGTTCCAAGTCAACACTTCGCTGAGCATGAGCGTGTTCGACATGCCGTCGGTCACCTTGCTGATGCGACTCCCTTTGCCGAGTCGCGCCGTAACCGGATTCTTTCGAATGCGCACCATCCCGAACATTCCCGCGAACTGCGGATCGGGATTGACGGGGTTGGTCGACTCCGCCGGGACCGCGTTGAGCATCGTGTTTCCGCCAAAGCAGGCCACATAATTGCCGCGGCTGAGATGGCCTAGCGCCATGCCCGCCGTGCCGTCATCGTCGTCGTTGTAGGGTATCGTCGCGTCTGTGCCGGAACTGGGGCAGCGCATCGTCGCGCTGACGCTTTCATGAAACGCATTCCAGCGACGAGTGCCTTTACCTTGCATGTCCCACGTGTCGGGAGGATTCGCACGATCCGCCTCGTTAGGGTCCTTCAGCGCCTCCTTGGCGAGCGCGGCCAACGATCCTTGCTCGACGAACGAGAACAATTGCAGCGCCCAATTTGGCCCGTAGCACATGGCGCCGTGTTGACTGCCGCTGACCCACCAGGCCGGCATCGGCGAACCGTTGTCCGTTGTGTCGACGCAGGTTGGCCCGCCGGGCGGCAAATAGCCGTTGGCCGATTCGTAGTTCATGCAGGCTAGGGCGAGCTGTTTCAGATTGTTGGTGCATGTGGCGCGGCGCGAGGCTTCGCGTGCGGCCTGCACCGCCGGAAGCAATAGCGCCACGAGGACGCCGATGATGGCGATCACCACCAGCAGCTCGACGAGGGTAAATGCCCTGCGGCGACGACCGATGCTGAAAGAGGCGAATGGCTCCCGCTGCCCGCTCGATAGCGAGCGGGTTCCGCCGAGGGGGCCCAAGACCATGAGAATGCTCCGTGCGCAGAATCTCCCTGAGTGGCGCGTGCAGAGAATCCCTCGACCCGGAGTGAGGGCACGCGTCCGCTGCGCACTGAGGTGCGCTCGTGGACGCAAATGTAACGCCCGCTGTTGAAGGCGTTATGAATAACAGATAGTGTTTTTGTGAAGTTTTGCGGAAGACGATCGCGACGTCACTCTTTGACGCCGCTTAACTTCATCTTCTCTCGCAACTTTCGCTCCGCGCCCGTCGACCAGTAGCCGCAGTCGAGTTCGATGAACACCGACGTATACGGTAAGGCAAGATTGGTCTTGAGAATGAGGACGCGAAATTTCTGCCCTGCGGCGTCGAGCGCGTCAATGATCTCGGCGTGGGGTAACGGATTGACGCCCTCCTTGGGAAGAACTTGTGCGAGGTCGGCGCGGAACTGGTCGATGCTTGGAGCGTCGGCGGGATCGACGTGCGCCAGTTCGGCGTCCACGTAGATCATGGGCCACACGTGCCGGGCACGGCTTAGGCGGCTGAGAACAGACTTCACGACTTCGAGGTGGTCGCCGCCCGTGACAATCGTCTCGACGCCGGGGCTCGTCTGGGCGGGGTAGGCGGAATCGACGACGGCAATCCAGTTGCGGTGGCCGAAGGCGGCGAGACGGTCGTCGAGCTTCTGCTGCCAATCGCCGCGCGCTGCCGGCGATTGAGCGACGGCGGTTGCGATCGAAATGAATGTCAGCCCGAACGCGACGAAGAGAACTCGCATCATTGCCGCCTCGCCAGAGTTTGGTGCGAAGAGTACTTCGTCGACTACACCTCGCGGAGTGCGTCGACGACTTTCATGCGGACGGCGCGAATTGCAGGCGCCAGGCCGCCCAAGAGGCCCATGAAGATGGCCATGAGTGCGCCACTGAGCAGCACTTTGGGGCCGAAGTTGAATGAAAACACGACCTCGGTGAATGTGCCGCCCATCGTGCCGGTGCGAATTTCACCGAGCAACAGAGCGCCCAGGCACCCAAGCACGGCGCCCAGCACGCATAGCACGAGCGACTCAAGCAAAAACGCCGTCAACACGCTGAAACGGCCGAAACCGAGGGCGCGGAGCGTGCCGATTTCCCGCGCGCGCGACGCGATGGCGCCGTACATCGTGTTGGCGACGGCGAACATGGCGCCGATCGTCAGAAAGAACGCGATGATTTGCCCAATGCGCTTGAGAAACTCGCTTTGGGCCGCTTGCTCGGCGAAGTATTCCGACTCGGTGACGGCTTTGAGCGCAATCTGCTCGTCGGCGGTAATGCGTTTGAGGATGCGCTGCTGGTCGTCGGCGCTGGCGGCGCGGAGTTGGACGCTGGACGCCGAGCCCGTGCGATTGGTGGCCTGGCCGAGGACGCGCTGATCGACCCAAATCTCCGATTCCGCCGCCCCGCCAGCGGCATTGAAATAACCGACGACCTTGAACATCGCGTCTTGGCATTTGAATTCCTCGCCAATTCGCAACCCTTGGAAGCGATCCGCCAGCGAACGGCTGACGATCGCCTCGCGGACGCCGTCGCGGAAGTCTTCTCCTTCGACAATGCGGAACTCATTGCGTAGCGGACGCGAGGCTGCGACCACGCCGCGGACGGTGACGTTCGTGTTGCCCTCAGCGTTGCGGCGGGGCAAGTAGGCAATCGCCACCAGCTCGGGCGCCGCCAGCGCACGGCCGTCGGCGTCGGTGGCAATGCCGGCGAGGTTGAGGATGTCCTTCGCCGAGGCGCCGCTCACGGCGCTGGCGGTTTCGCTCGTGGAACCCTGGCGAAGCACGATGACGTCGAGCGGGTTGACGCTGGAGTTGAACGTGTGTTCCAGCCCAGCGTAGAGCCCGAAGGCGAACACGCTGGCCCACACGACCATACCGACGCCGAAAATGGTCATCAGCGAGCCGACTTTGCGGGCGCGAAGACTGCGAAGGTTGTATTTGAGGGGAACCATGCTTGGGGAGTGAGTAGGTGAGTGGCTGTGTGTCTGATCCGTTCCCCTCCCCTTGACGGGGAGGGGTTAGGGGAGGGGCGTGTGGCGGGTACACGGCTTAGTCATCCGAGTACCCGCTTCTTCCCCCTCCCCAACTCTCCCCGCAAAGGGGGAAGGAGTCGGAGGATCTCATTGAACGGAGTCATTACACGACCTTACGAAGTCCTTCCACGACGCTCACATGGGCGGCGCGCCACGCGGGAATGGCGCCGCTGGCCAGGCCGATCGCGGCGGCCAGAGCGACGCCAGCCAGAGCGGTGCTCCACGGGACGTAGAGCCAACCCAAACCCGGGAGGAACTTGCTGAAATCGACCGTTTCGAACAACAGCTTGGCCCCCAGGCAACCGGCGATGCCGCCCAGCGCGCCGATGGCGACCGACTCGGCAAGAAAGAGGCCCAGAATCGAGGCCTGCGGAAAACCGATGGCCTTGAACAGCGCGATCTCACGGGTTCGCTCGCGCAGGGACATGGCCATGGTGTTGCCGGCGACGCACAACAGGGCCACGACGATGGCAATCGAGGTGTACCTGATGAACCCCTTGACGTCGCCCATGTAGCTCATGAACTCCGCCTGGAACTGCTTCTCGGTCAGCGCCTTCACGGGGGCGTCGGAGCTGGCAAACGCGGACTCGATTCTCTGCGTGAGCTGATTCATGACGTCGTCGCTCTCGGCGCGCAAGACGACGATGCCGGCGTTGCCCGCCGTGGGTTCGCTGGCCGCCTTGAGCGCCTCGTCGAGGTAGTCGAAATGGAACCACAGCATCTCGCGGTCAATCGACGCCTGCCCGTCGTACATGCCGCGGAGAGTCAGCTCCAGATTGACCGGGTAGATGTCGCCTTTGAGGGGAATCTTGTCGCCGATCTTCCAGCCCTTGTTCTTGGCGAGCAGGGCGCCAACGATGCATCCGGTGCGGTCGTCCTGAAACGCCTTGAGTTGATCGGGCGGCACCTCGTAGTCCGGGTAGACTTCGGCGATGCTCATCGGATCGACGCCGAACTGACCGAAGACGATTTTCTCGTCCCGGTATTTGCCGCCAAACCACGAGAACGACGTGGCGTCGCTCACACCCTCGATTTCGCGCACCCGGTCGAGATAGGCGATCGGCACATTGCCGGTGAGCCCCTGCACGTTCATCACGATGAGCCGATTGTAGACGCGCGACGCCGTGCTCATTTCATCCTGCACCGTGAGGAACGAGTAGAGCATGACCACCAAGAACAAACTCATGGCGATCGACGCGGCCGTGAACAGCGAGCGAATCTTGTTGCGAAAGACGTTGCGGATGACCAGCGGCAGATATTTCATCGGGCGGCCTCCAGGGCGTCGACGTCGGCCTGGACGAACGTGCCTTTTTCGAGGTGCAGCAGCCGTTTGGCCCGGCGGGCGGCTTTGGGGTCGTGCGTGACCATAATGATCGTCGTGCCGAACTGCTCGTTGAGCTGCACGAGCAGGTCGAGCACCTCTTGAGCACTCGTCGCGTCAAGGTTGCCCGTGGGCTCGTCGGCCAAGAGCAGCACGGGGTCGTTGGCCAGCGCACGGGCAATGGCCACGCGTTGCTCTTGCCCGCCGGAAAGCTGCCGCGGGTAGTGGTCGGCGCGGTCGGCCAGGCCCACGATCCGCAGCGAACCTTCGGCGTGCTGCCGGCGCTCGGAACGGGAGAGCGGCGTGAGCAGCAGCGGCAACTCGACATTCTCCTGCGCCGTGAGCACCGGCATCAGGTTGTACATCTGGAAGATGAACCCCAGGTTCTGACTCCGCCATTTGGAGAGACCCGCCTCGCCGAGCTCGCCGAGGTCCTGGCCGTTGACGATGATTCGGCCGGTGGTGGGCCGATCCAGTCCAGCGCAGAGGTTAAGCAGCGTCGACTTCCCGGAGCCGCTGGGGCCCATGATTGCCACGAAATCGCCGCGCGGAATGTGAAGCGTGGTGTTCGTGAGAACGGGAATCTCGATCTTCTCACGCCAGAACTCTTTGCTGACGTCGAGCAGCTCGACGACGGATTCGTGATGATTCACCGACATAGAATAACCTCGGAGGATTAACCGCTGATTGACGCTAATGAACGCTAATGAAAGGGGAAGAAGAAAGGCGAGGCGAATTCGCTTGGTCGACCTGACTTCTTATCAGCGTTCGATCAGCGTCCATCAGCGGTCTCTCGTACGAACTTGGACAGAATGAAACGTTTCCACTCGACTTGGGCCATCGGGCCGAAATTGATCAGGTAGCCGACAGGTTGGCGGGTGATGCGCATGTAATTGAGCAACTGAGCTTCGTTCTCCGGAATCAATTGCTTCTGCGACTTGATTTCAACGAGGATTCGACCGTAGGCAAGAAAGATCGGGGGTGTACCGTTTGTGGAGGAGACGGTCCTTGTAGAAGATTCGCAATTGCTCGTCGATCAGAAATGGGATTGCCCGCAATTCGAATTCAATCTCCAGCGCTTGCTGATAGACTTCTTCCAATAGCCCGCCGCCCAGCTCGCGGTGCACCTCGAACGCCGCTCCCACGATCGCATAGCCTTCTGCGGAGAATGGCTTGACCGGCTCGACAAGGCCACGAGCCGCCTGCCCAACTCTTTCATCCGCTTCTTCATCAGCGTCCATAAGCGTCCATCAGCGGTTGACTCCGCTACTCTGCCGTTTTGACTTCGTCGCCGACCTTGAGGCCGGGCGGGGGGTCGATGACGACCTGGTCGCCGCCTTCCAGATCACCCGTCACCGCGACGAGACCCTCATTCGGCTCGCCTGCGGGTTTGAGGGACGCCTGGCGGACGCGGTTGTCGTCGAGGACCCACACGAACTGGGCGTCGCCCGTTCCCTGGATCGCGGCAACAGGGACGAAGATGCCCTTGTCGGCGGCCCGATTCGCCGTGTCGCCTTCCTTCTGTTCGGGGAGGAAGTGGACCGTGGCGCTCAGTTCAGGGAATAGTCGCTCATCGGGGTCGAGAATCGACACCTTCACCTTCACAATTCCGCGGGTCCGGTCGCCCATCGGAATGATCTCGCGGAGGCGGCCCTGGTAACGGCGATCGGGCACGGCGTCGACGGCGACCTGGGCCGGCTGGCCCTTGCGAAGCTCGCCGAGGTAGTCCTCCTTCACGTCGGTGTCGACTTCCAGCTCGTCGAGCTTCGCAAGCGTGATGACCGAGCCGCGGCCGGAGCTGGCGCCCATGCCGCCGGGCATGATCGACTCGCCCTTCTCGGCGTCCTTGGTGACGACCGTGCCGTCGAACGGCGCGAAGATGAACATGTTCCGTACCGACTCCTCGGCTTCCAGCACCGCGGCCTTCGCGGCGTCGACGGCCGCCTGGCGGGCGTTGAGCACGGCCTGGGCGGAGCTGAACGCCGTTTCGGACTGCTCCAAAGCCGCGTTGGTTCCCACCCCACGGCGATTGAGCTCGCGTTCGCGAACCACGTTTCTCTCGGCCTGGGCAAGCGTGAACTGAGCCTCGGCAAAGTTGGCTTCGGCGCTGATGACGGCCACCTTGCGCGAAGCGAGCATGGCGTCGAGGTCCGAGTGCTCCAGCTCCGCCAGCACGTCGCCGGCCTCCACCTTGTCGCCTTCCTCGACGGGAATATTCGCAATCCGCCCGGGAACCTTGGCGCCCACGGCGGCCTGCCAGCGTGATTCGAGATACCCGGTGGCCGTGAGCGTCGTGCGGGCCTGGCCGAGCGTCATGATGCGCACGGAGTCGACCTTCACGACCGGGAGAGGGAACAGCCTGTCGTAGAGGACCCACCAGGCCGCGCCGCCGAGCGCCGCGAGCACGAGCGCGAGGACGATCAACCAGATGAGCCGGCTGCCGAGCGACGCGGAGGGCTGACGACTGCGGTCGATCTTGAGCGCGGTGAGCTGCTCACGCAGGTGGCCCTTGGCCGCGGAAGTCGCGGGGGGCGCGGGAGTGGAGGCGGCCGCGGTGCTTTCGGCGGGGGGCATGGCGAAGGGGCCGTCGGATCGGTGTGAGGAAGGCGCCGCGGACCTGGGCCGCCGGCAACGGGCCGACGTTTCATTATGGCACTGGACGGCGGCATCTGGAACGCCTGCCGGGAGGCGAATGGAAACATTGCGGTAGGGCGGCGACGGGGCCGCGCCGTGCATCGTCGCCGTCCGGCACGTCCTCCGCACGCCGCATCCCGCCAGCGATTTCGACGGCTCGGCGCAAGCTGCGTCCCGAACTCGGGCTGGCTTGCGGAACACCGATCTTGCCGGGCCTCCGCAAGGATTGCCGGAACTTGCGCCGAGGCCATGGCGCCGGGGCGCGACGACCTGCGGAGAGCCTTGCGGCATGGAGACTGGCTGGACCATCGGCGGCTCGTGGGCGCGGACTGCAGGCGGGTGTTCAAGATTCAACGAGGGAATCACGGCGGCGAACTCCAGGTCGCGCGGCGCGCTGGGGAGTCGGCTTTGCACTTAAATTCGAGTCAAGCCGCGAAATAGGCAAGCTATCAGGCGCGGACGGCCCAATCGCTTGCGGTTTAGCCCGAATAAAAGTGCAAAGCCCTGGGGGAGTCTATACACATGTATCCTAACGAAGGGAGCGGCCAAAAACAAGTGGGGAATCAATTCTTTGGCAATCCGATTGAGCACTTGGATGGACAAGTTGCGGGGCGCCGCGGAGCAAGCTCCGCGGCTCAATGACTTTTGCCAAACCGACCCACAACGGCGGTCACGGCCACTCTCGTGTTGCGGTCGCGCGTCGATGCTGCGCGCACATTTTTTTATTTTTGTTGAAAATGGGCCACGGCCTGTGGTAAGTAAACATGTGTTCACTGTCCGCAGGCCGTCGGCCTCGACGTCCGAGGCTGGACTGGCGGAGACCACTGCAAAGGAGAACGATCATGAGAACGCGATTTGCCCCTCGCCTGACGGCGACGTGGCTGGCCGGGGTTTGGCTCGCGGCCAGCGGAGGCGCCTTTGGCCAAAGCGCGGTGACAGATGCCCTTCATGAGTGGGGTGCAACGCTTGATACGGCGCGCAAGGAGCCCCTCACGCTCCCTGTCGGCGACCTGCCCCTTAGCACACCATGGGTGCTCGACAACTCGCAGGGAGGCGCGATCCGCGGCGCCGGAGCGCTGTCCGTCGCCGTCGGCGAGACGGAAACGGCGACCGTTCAAAGGTCCAGCGTCACCCGGATCACCGCCTCGACGGCCAATATGGATCCGATGATCCACTACAAGGGAAACGGACTGACCCTTGACGGCATCACGTTTCAGGGGTGGACGACGGACCTCTTGTCGCAGCTCGGGGGCGCCGACGCCAATTACGCAAACGTCGGCCTGCTGGTTGACCAGTATCAGACCGGAGACCCCTGGGGACCGGGAAACATCTTTGGCGAGAACGTCTCATTTGTGGCGTGCAAAGACGCCATCAAGCTGGGCGTTAACACGATGGGAAACCAGTCAGATTTTCTCTCGTTTCAGAAGCTGACCGGAATTTACTGCAACAATCTCTACCACTCCGTGCATCAGCAGGTCTGTAATCTCTTCAACTTCCAGACGTTCGCCGGCGGCGTGGACACAATCTGGAAGGCAGACCTCGGCGGCAACTTTGGGACGTCGTTTCTCTACGCCGGCGCCGGCAGCGGGCAGACGACGATGACAATTCTGGACAGCGGCGCGCAGGAGATCAATCACGCGTCATTCTACATTGGCGGCGCGTTCATTGACGGCTCGATTCCTGAAGTGAAGTTATTCGACAGCGACACCCGATCAGCGGCGAATCTAACAATCGAGTATTTGTCGCTCGGCAACGGGACGACTGACGTCGACGCCAAGCTCGAGGGTGAAAATCGCCTGTACATCAAAGGCGGCAGCAACCTTCCGAACAACGTCCTCGAATATGAATGGGATACAACTGGGACGACGAAGTACCCGTCTCTCATTATCCGTGATGCGGTCGTTCGCAACGGCGTCGACCCGCTCGACATGGTGGAGAGCGGAACTGGCACCGCCTATGTGCTCCTGGACTGCGTGCAGCGGTATCACGGCAACGACGATTCGACGCTCGGCATTGGCGACCGAGTGCTGCAGACGTGGAACGACGGCGTCCTGCAGAGCACCGAGACGTGGCTGACCGATAAACAGACGGGCATGGTCCCGGCGTGGATGGACGCCTCCGCGGAGGTCAAATCGATCGTCACCGATGAGACCGGCAGCGGCGGGGCGCTCGTGTTCGCCACGTCGCCGACAATCGAGACCGCGACAATCAACGGCGGAGGCAACGCCGCGGCAATCACATCGACCGGATACTCGCTCACCGGCTCTTCGACAACGCCGTTGTTGAATCTGTCCGGCACTTGGAACACCTCGGGCGTTCCGTCGGCGATTTTCCTAAACATTGCCGACGTATCCAGCAGTGGCTTTGCCATGCTGCTCAACTTGGCTGTGGACGGGGCGAGCAAGTTCAGCGTTACGAAGACCGGGGGTGTTACCGCCGAGTCGCTGTCGCTCACCACCGATCTTTCCGTCGCCAACGGCGGCACCGGAACGTCAACGCTCACGGGAATCGTCAAGGGCAACGGCGCATCGCCATTGACCCCGGCTGTCGCGGGGACGGACTACATTGCGCCGTCCAATATCGATACGTCGTCGGAACTCGACGCGATCGTCTCGGACGACACAGGAGATGGCGCGCTGGTCTTCGCAACGTCTCCCACGCTGACGACGCCGAACATCCCTGTGTTGACCAACTCGAGCAACAACTTTGAAATTCGCAACGGAACCAACGCTCAATTCGTCGACGTCTACAATACCTACTCTAATGCCAGTAACTATGAGAGGCTGAGACTAGGCTGGAGCGCCAACTTTGCGATTGTAAAATCGCAGGCATTGGGGTCAGGAACGCTCAGAGACTTGGCTCTCTCGGGCAACAACGTGTACTTCAACACGGGCGCGGACGTCAATCGCTGGTATATCAATTCCAGCGGGCACTTTCTTGCCCAGGCTGACAACTCCTACGACATCGGCGCCAGCGCAGCGTCGCGACCTCGCGATGTGCACGTCGGGCGTGACATGGTGGTCAGCGGAAACGCAAATCTCTCCGGGGCGACCGAACTCACAATCGCCAGCGACGCCGTAACCGTCAGCAAAAGCTACCACCGCGTCGATACTCAAGGCGATGCAGCGACGGACAATCTGGCGACGATCAATGGAGGGACCGAGGGCGATCTGCTGATCTTGCGGGCCGAGAACGGCTCCCGCGACGTCGTAGTCAAGGACGGCGCAGGCAACATCCAGCTTAACGGTGACATGACGCTCGACAACGTGCAGGACACCATTTCGCTAATCTTCGACGGTTCGAATTGGCTAGAAACCGCACGTTCCAACAATGGCTCCTGATCTGCTGTTTCGAGCGACGGAAACGCGCGATAAAGCAACCTCACCCAATCACTGGTCAATAACCTCTCAACCTTATTTCAAGGAGACCAATCATGTCTAAGCGAATCCTATTGGCGTTTGCTGTGTGGGCGATTTCGCTGCACGCTCGCGCCGGCCTGGTGTTTTACGCGGAGCCCGGCAGCGGACCCTACTGCGTATTGTTCGACGATGCGAGCGACACGAAGGTGGATTTCGTCGAGGGCTCGGGCTCCAAGGCGGGGCGGTTTGCCGTGGCGGATTCGGCGATTGCGACCGCTAGCCTGGACGGCGGCGTGTACACGGCGCGCGTGTTCGCTTCGACGGCGGCGTCACTCAACGTGACCACCTCGCTGTTGGTCGGCGACGTGGCGAAGTTTCGCTGGAGCGGTACGGAGGAAATCTGCGCCCGCTTGGACTTGGCGGGCCGCGAGTACGCTCAGCTTGCCTATGCCAAGCTGATCGAGGCGGCGGCGACGCCAAACCTGCTCGTTGCCAGACTGGTTGACGCCGCTGTCAACCTGATTGCCTGGCGCGAGGGGCACGAGTTGGCGTCAGAAGCCGCGACCGAATCGGCCTCAGAGACGCGGCTTACGACGTGAGGAGACGTCCACTCACGGGTAACCACGGGGGACTGGCGCGATCTGCGCCAGTCCCCTTGTTTATACAGAGGGATTCCGGCGTTTGACGATAAGAACTGGAAGTGCGGGGGCGATCCGGTAAAATTCATGTGGCGGATACGGCCGACTTCCGGGAGGATTGGGCCATGAAACGCACGCTGCTCTCGTTCTTCGTTGCGTCCGCGGCGCTGATCGCCGCGAGTGTTGCCAACGGCCAAGCGCCCGGAGTAGTTGCAGAGTCCGCTGAGCCGCCCTCCGCCGCACCCGCGGCGAGCGCGGCTGCCCCGAGCGGTGCGGCGACGCCCGCCGGCCCTTCTTATCTGCCAGCGAAGCCTGCCGGCGGATCGACTAGCGTCGAGGTCGAGGCCGAGCGGTACGCGATCTGGAACAGCCCGGAGATGCGCGAGGCGCGCGAGTGGGTCCGCGAGTACGGTCGCCGATCGCGGCGGTTCACCACGCAGCACGCGGAGCAGTTCCTGGCGCAACTGAGCCAGAAGTCGGCGGAGGAGATGCGGGCGTGGCTTGAGAAGTACGCGGCGCGGCGAGCGGCGCTTGCACGCGCGGCCGAGGTCGAGCAGCAGGCGCGGCAGATTGCGATCCAACAGGCGCTCGATCGGCAGGAAGCCACGCGGCGATCGTTCGACACATTCAACCTGGGGCAATCGCAAGGCGCGCTTCTGGCCAACGAGCGGATGTTCAATCAACAGATGTTCAATGAACAGGCGCTGGCGGAACGGCGGGCGTACCGCGACGCCCGGCTTGCGGATGACCGGGCCGGCCCGGACTATTACTCGTTGTTCGTCAATCCGCCGTGGTGGGTGAAACAGCGGATGGCCGCAGCGAGCAGCGTGCCCGGCGATTTGCCGGCATGGGATCCGCGGAATTTCATTCGCGGCGACGTGCCGGCGCCGGTCGAGGTCGGCGGCGGGCCGAATGCCGGCCCGAACGGCGAGGGCGCTGGGCCAAACGCGGGGCCGGCGGGTCCTGGCTCGGCAAGCGGCCCGAACGCCGGGCCCGGCGTGGGGGGCGACGGGCCGAACTCAGGGCCTGGCCCTGGCGGGCCGTAGCGGGACCGCGTCGCGGCCGTCGATGACGCGCGCCGCGCACGCTGATGGAAATCGCGACGGACGCCGTTCACGCGCGCCGCAGCGCGAGATTCTGCGAGAATCCACCTTGTTTCTGTGCGCATCGGCTGCGTTCAATGAAACTGGCAGCCACCGGCAAGTCCCATAGCAAAACTTGCTGATTGTTTTCGCGGGCACTATGATTGGCTCCGCTAAATAGCACACCGTGCGGCAACCTCGGTTCAGTCCGGGAACCTGAAGAGCGCAAAGGAGCCGCTATGGACCTCGACGTTGGTCAAACGCGCCGGTTGTTCCTGGCTGGGACGGCGGCCATCCCGCAGCCCTTCCCTTCGACGGGCGCGATTTCGATCGAGGACGGTTCGTTGCGCTACTCACGGTGCGGCGAGCCCGATCGCAAGACGTTCGTCGTCGTTCAAACAGACTGCGGACTTTGTCAAACGACGCTGAGCGTTGTGCTTGCGACGGAGGTTGCGGCGCTCTTCTTTCCGGGATTCTCGGAGGGGGATTGCGATCAACCGGCGGACAAATCAGCTCGATGCTGCGACTGCGTCAAAGATTTCAAAGACGGGGTGTGGTTTCTGACGCCTGAGATCGACGCCCGGACGATCTCCGAACGATTGAAGGTTGACATCTCGCGCCGCGATGCGAACGTGCGGGGCATCGCCTTCGTGCCGAAGAGTCACCGTGTGCTGACCATGTCCGAAGTTTCTGCGCCCGCCGGCGCCGTCAAGCCTCGCATGCATCGCAGGTGCAGCTGCTGCAACTGACAATTGGGACGCTCTCGCATCGACTCACGGCAGACACGGCGCTCCAGTGAATCCCCTCGTAGATCTCGTTGTCTTGACGCGTCGCGGCGGGCCGCTTGTCCCCGAAGTCGAACGCGGCATCGGCGCCCAGGAGGGAGTCCGGATCCTTGTTCATCGCGTCGTGGGCGAGGCGAAGCCCGACGACCGGCGCCGTTGGGATGCCATCGCCCGCGCGCGGAACGTGGGAAAGGCGCTCGGCACGGCCCCCTGGCTGATGTTTTTGGACGACGACGTGGTGCTCGATCCCCAGTGCGTCGCCACGCTCGTTGAGGAGCTGCGCGAGCGTCCCGTGTATGGCGCCTGGGCCGCCGACTATCTGGGCGAGCGTCACCCAACCGGCGTTTCACCCCATGTGGCAATGGGCGCCACGATGTTTCGGCGCCAAGCGCTCGACGAGATTCGATTTACCTGGCGCGGGAGCGATTGCGAGTGCCAGTGCTGTTGCGACGACCTGAGACGCCGACATTGGGGGATCGACTACTCCGCCGTCGCAAGAGCACGGCATCTTCCCAAAGGCGAAGTCGGCAAGAGCGCCGCGGCGGACGAGGCGTCGCCCCGCGCGCTGCACGCGCATGCGGCCGGCGCGCCCAGCGAGTGCAGTTCCGCGCTTGTTCCTTCCGTCTGCCTGGTAACGTGCTACTTCGGCAAGCTTCCTGGTTGGATCGACTTGCATTTGCTGAGCTGCGCCCACAATCCGTCCATCGATTTCCTCTTCGTCACGGATCAAGAGGACTTCCCGATCGTTCCGCGGAATGTGCGCGTCGTGCGAATGAACGCTTCGTCATTCTGCACTTTGGCTGAGATGACGGTCGGCGAGCGAGTGGCGTTGAGTCATCCCCGCAAATTGTGCGACTTCAAGCCGTTGTACGGCGACCTCTTCAAGGAGCACCTGGACGGTTGGGACTACTGGGGGTACGCCGACCTGGACGTCATCTATGGCGACGTCCGCCATTTTCTTTCCACGATGCGGCTCCACGAATACGACGTTTTCACGGCGCGCGAGGAATTTCTCGTCGGCCACTTTACGTTGTTTCGCAACAACGATCGCCTGCGAGCGCTGTATCAGGAGAGCATCGACTATCGGGCGGCGCTGCGGAATTCGCACGTCATGAGCTTCGACGAGTGCGGCAAGGAGTGGGGGCGACGGCTCCAGGGCAAGCCGTTGAGCGATCGAGCCACGTGCGACAGCATGACGCACGTGGTCCACCGACTCATGGGCGAGGGCAAGATTTCGGCCTGCTTCGCGCCGGCGGTCGTCGAATGGCCCGAACTCGGCGCCGAGGGGTGGCGACTCACATGGCGCGCGGGACGACTTTGGATCGTCGATCAACGTCGCGAGGCGATGTACTGCCACTTTCATGGGTTTAAACGGCGACGCGGCTTTCGTGAGCCATGTCCGCTCGATGGCGACTTGGCATTTGAGATTTCGCCCAACGGGTTTCGGCGAGCCTCCGTGCGCGCCGGCCGTCGGGCGAACGACGTTAGCCGTGCGAAATTCCGCGCCGCCTTCTAGCCGCCGCCTTGCGGAGACTTATTCGCGCCATTGCAGGTCGAATTCGGCCAGCCGTTGTTGGATTTTGGGCAGATGCCAGACGGCGAGGCCGCCGTCGGTTTGGCCCACCGCCAGGCGTTGGCTTGTCGGATCCCAAGCCAGGGACCAAACGCTGCCGGCGTCCAACCGCAATGAGAACACGTGGGCCTTCGTGGGCAGGTCCCAGACGGCGACCTTATCCTGCTCGGCAATGGCCGCGAACCATTTCCCGTTCGGACTGATCGCAAGATGCGGCGATTTGAACGTGCCTGGCTCGCCGAAGGAGTCGACCTGGCGGTCGTTTTCCACGTCCCATACCTCAACGACGCCCGTCTTGGCGACGAAAACGACGTTGCGTCCGTCGGGCAGGAAGGCCAGACCATGCCAGCCTTGCAGCATGGCCGGCGCGTGCAGGGGCTTTTCATGGCCGCTTACAATATCCCACGCGCAGAGTTCCCGATCGTTCTGCGCCCAGACCATCCACCGACCGTCGCCGCTGAGAACCGTGGCTAAGCAAAACTCTCTCGCAAGCTCGAAGACTTTCTCCAACTGCAGCGGCGTCGATTTCGAGGTTTTCCAGAGTGCGACGCCAAGCTCGCCACACGCGGCAAGGTATCTCTGGTCGCCACTGTCCGCCCATGTCAGTGAATAGACTTCTCCCATGGGGAGACTCGCCTCGTAAAGCGTCTCCATGGCGTCGGCGTCGACCAGTCTCAAGTGCGGCGCTCCCTCGCGCCCCATCGAACCGATCGCCAGCACACGACCGTCGGGAGAATATGCCAGCGTCTGCACGGCCTCGCCAACTCCAAGCTGTTCGACGAGTTTGCCATTGGCAGGATTCCAAATGCGCACGGCGCGGTCTTTTCCCCCTGTGGCAAGCAAGCGTTTGTCGGGGTGGAAAGTGGAGGCGGGAATGCCGCCCTGATGGCCGGTCATGATCGACCGTTCATTCGCCTTCGAGAGCTCCCAAATCTGTATGGTCTCGGCATTCGACGAAGCCAGTCGCGTGCCATCGCGACTAAACGCCACGTCCTCGCGGCTGCCGCCCGGATTGGGGTGATCGAGCGTCGCCAGTTGATGGCTGGTTCCCGAGTTCCACACGCCAATTCCGCCGCGAATGTTGGCCACGGCGAGATACGGACTTGTGGGGCTAAACGCGACGGCCTTCGTCGAATCGATCCCGTAATGATTGGCGGGCTCAAGCTTTGCCAGGTCGTAAATCAGCAGCGCTTCGTCGAAGCCAATCGCCAGGCGGGAACCATCGACCGAGACGTCGATTCCATTGGAGTAGGTTTGGCCCAAGCTCGGCATCTCGATTCGATTGAGCAGCTTGCCACCGGCGAGATCCCAGAGAGCCCAACCAACGGTATCTGCAGAATCGTTCATATAACCGCCGATCAGTCGCTGATGCGACGCGTCGAACGCCACATTGCGCATCGTCCACTCCGGCTCCGTCGGCAACGTGTGAACCTTCTCGCCGGAGGCGACGTCCCACACCTCGAGAATTGAACCCTTTAGCCAGGCAAGCAGCTTGACGTCGGACGACACGAAGACGGAATGCGGCTCGGCGCCCATCTCGATTGTGCGCTCGCGCTTCCACGTTCGATCGGCGCGGCGCCACACCGTCGCCGCCCCCGTTAGGTCGGCGGCGACAAGCTGATCATCGTCCGCGCTCAGGCGAATCGACTGCACGGCGCCGGCGAGTTTTTCGAGCGCGGCCTGCCGTGCACCGGTGCTCGCCTCGAAAACGATCATCTGCCCGTCGTCCATCCCGACGAAGAGTTCATGTCCGTCGCCACTCAGGCAGATGGAAGTCACTCCTCCACGCAAGGGACCAATGATGGTGGGGCGGTACGAGACAAAATCGCCCAAGGACAGCACAAGCTGACGGCGCAGCTCGTTCCTGTCGACGCGATCGGTCGTCAAATTGCCGGCGCGGTTGACCAGCGCGCGAACCGTTTCTCCATACCCTTGCCGGCGGACTTCACGGGTCAATTGCAGCTCCTGCAGCAGCGAATCGTAGAGCTTGTCGGTGGCCGCCGAGGCATTCTCCGCCGCTTTCCAGCCGAAATAGGAGGAAACGATCGACGCGCCCAAGAGCGCGGCCAGCGTTGCCGCGATGAGCAGCGATATGGCCGGATTCCGCCGCGCCCACCGCACGGCTCGCCCCACCCTGCCCACGCGGTGCGCGGCCACCGGTTGGCCGGCCAGGTAACGCCGGAGATCGGCGGCCAGTTCCCCCGCCGTGGCATAGCGTCGCGACGGCTCCTTCTCCAAGCACTTGAGGCAGACCGTGTCGACGTCTTTCGGCACGCGCGCATCCAGCGTGCGCGGACCCGGCGGGTCGTCGTGGATGACCTTCTGAAGCAGCATCCGCGCCGACCCGCGAAACGGAAGGTCTCCCGTGAGCAACTGAAACAGAATCACGCCCAGTGAATAGACGTCGCTTCGTCCATCAACGCTGTGCCCCTCGCCCCGCGCTTGTTCCGGGGACATGTACGCCGGGGTTCCCAGGATTGCCCCTTCGGTGGTGATCGTAATCTCCCGTTCGCTGCGCTTGGCCAGGCCGAAGTCCGTCACGTGCGGTTCGCCGCGGTCGTCGACAAGGATGTTTGACGGCTTGAGGTCGCGATGAACGACGCCTGCGCGGTGCGCGTGATCGAGACCATCGGCAATCTTGGCAATCAGGGCCACGGACTCGCGAATCCGCGGGCGCTCGTCGGCGATCTTGTCCGAAAGTGGCGCGCCGCGGATGCATTCGCTGACGATGAAGAGCCGATCGCCGTCGCGGCCGACCTCGTGCGTGCTGACGATGTTCGGATGTTGGAGCTGGGCGGCGGCGCGGGCCTCGCGCATAAACTTCTCGGCAACGACCGGATCGAGCTGATCGCGGCGCGGGATCTTCACAGCAACGGTGCGGTCGAGCAGCGTGTCGCGCGCCTTCCAGACCGTGCCGAACTCGCCCATGCCAAGTCGCTCGACGAGTTCAAAGTGGCCGATTTGAGTGAGCGAGGCCGCGTCGCGAGTGGCTTCCGCCTCGTTGACGAGGCTGAACGAACCGCCGCATTGCGAGCAGACGATGTGCGTCAACGGGGCGTCGACCACGAGATCGATGGCGTCGCGGCAATGCGGGCAGCGGACGACGAGCCCGCTTGCCCTGCCCGAGGTTGGCTGCGGCGTCTTCTCCGTCGCGGCGGCGCCCGCGCCTAACTCGAACACGACCGTCGCTAACTCGTTGCGGATCGTTGGATTCGCGGACAGCAACTCGCCGTGGGCGTCGGCGGCGCCGGCGCGGCGCAAGTGCGCCACGGCGAGTTGGGTCAGTTCTTCCAAGAGACGCGCCCGGCCGCGCGGATCAACGCGCGCCACGTACCTCTCCAAATCAACAGTCCCGCCGCGCTGCAATGCCGCGGCGAATTCGCGGCACAGGGCGTCGATCTGTCGCGTCAACTCCGCGGGCGGCGGCGCAATGGAATCGTCTCGGATTTGCGACATGGGTCCGTCGGACCGGTGAGCGAATCGTCAAACGCGTGTGCGGAATGTTCGCAGCGTTGGAACGCCCGGACGTCGTCGGCCGCTTGGATTATAACGCGTCAGGATTTCACGAGGGGAGAATTGTGACGGTCGCCGTCACGCAACGCGCGTCGGCCGGAGCCTATGTTCCACGGGTGGGCGAATTGCGGGTCCCCGCCGCGACCGGAGGATGCGTCGAAAGCGGCGTTTATGCCATTCGCGCTGAGCGCGGCCCAGCGGTCGGCCGTTATCGGTGGCCATCTCCGGTGAGCAACCCGCGGGGCGAAAGGCGCGCGCAGACAACGTTGGAGAAGCGACCACCGAGCAACCCAAGCAAGACCTGCGGTCCGAATGCCATGTTCCATCGACTCTGCGCATCAATGTCTCGGCGGACCGCGACGATCTCAACTTCCAGCCGACGTCGAAACAAGGGAGCGATCGGCTTGCCGAGATCGCTTTGCCGCCTCGACAAGTCGCTGTCAAAGGGGCCGCCGGAACAGGAAAGGCGTTCTACAGGGCGGGATTGTTGCAATTCCATCCACTCTCATGCGTCCAGGATCCACCTCGTTTGCGCACGGGTTCGCCTTTGGGGGGGGCGCCGGTTTTTGACAACGGATGGCCCGCGCGATAGCATGCCGCAATCAACTCCCGGGACTTCCCTCCCTCCCCTGCCGGCCAACGGCTCCCGCCACTACGACTGCGTCGCGCATGCGGTGATCGCGCATCGTGCAAGGCTCTCAACCCGGATTCCGCGTTGGTGTTTCTCCCCCGTAGCAGCCACGGAGATCTCAGACATGGCGCTGTGTGGACCTCGCCGACCCTCAGGCACATTCTCGCGACGTGGATTCTTGGCCGTCGGCGTTGCCGGCTTCGGCCTCGATCTGGTTGATTTTCTGGCAATCCGGAACGCACAGGCGGCGGAAAATCTCTTCGAGACGCCGCCGGTCGTGGCCGAGAGCGTGATCCACATCTACCTCCCCGGCGGCATAGCGGCGCAGGAAACTTGGGATCCCAAGCCGTATGCGCCGCTGGAGTATCGCGGGGAACTCAAGGCCATTCCCACGAAGATCGAGGGGGAGTGCTTCAGCGAGCTCTTGCCGCAGAGCGCGGCGATAGCCGATAAGCTAACGATCGTGCGCTCGATGACGCACGGCGAAGCGGCGCACGAGCGCGGCGAGCACAACATGTTCACCGGCTATCGGCCCAGCCCGGCGCTGCTGTACCCGAGCATGGGCAGCGTCGTGAGCCATGAGTACGGGCCGCGCAACAACTTGCCGCCGTATGTTTGCATTCCCAATGCGCAGTCCGCCTATTCGGGGCCGGGTTACCTGAGCTCGTCGTTTGCGCCGTTCAGCCTCGGCGACGATCCGGCCCGAGCGGGATTCCAAGTGCGCGACTTGAATCTGCCGGGCGGCGTCGATCGGGCCCGGTTCGAGCGCCGGCTGGCGGCGCTGGAGGCGGTGAACGAACGCTTCGCCGCGCACACAACGGCTGACAACGTTGCAGCGATGAGCACGTTCTACGAGCGAGCGTTCGATCTCATCGGTTCGCCCGCGGCGCGCGAGGCGTTCAACATTGAAGCAGAAGCCGCTGATGTTCGCGATCGGTACGGTCGTACCGAAGCTGGCCAGCGCCTGCTGGCGGCGCGGCGCCTGGTGGAAGCCGGCGCGCGGTTTGTGACCGTCACTTACGGAGGCTGGGATCATCATGTCGCCATCATGGCGAACGTGCGAGCGCAATTGCCGTCGTTCGATCAGGCCTACGCGGCGCTGATCACGGACCTCGACGAGCGCGGCTTGCTCGACAAGACGCTGGTATTAATCTCCACGGAATTTGGTCGGTCGCCCAAGCTCAATGGCGACGCGGGCCGCGATCATTGGCCCAAAGTTTTCTCCGTCGTCTTGGCGGGCGGCGGCGTCAAACGCGGGGCGGTCGTCGGGTCGTCCGGGCCGACGGCCATGGAGCCGGCGGACTCGCCCGTGTCGCCTGAGGATCTTGCCACCACGATCTACCATCAATTGGGCATCGCCTCCGAGAAGGAACTGATGGCGCCGGGCGATCGGCCGATCGAAATCGTTAACGGCGGCGCCGTGCGGAAAGAGCTGTTGGCGTAGCCTCGGCCTCAGCATCAGGGGAATGCATGGGTGAGTTTTCAAGGGCAAAACAAACGCTAAGTGTGCCGCTGCTGGCTTGCCCAGCAGTGGGCGCCGGGTACCCGCTTCGCACTGCTGGACGAGCCAGCAGTGGCACCCATTTGTCGTGTTGGAATTGGCTGGCGGCTTGGGTCGCAACGGCGGCGGTCGCCAGCGCCGCCGTTCCGCGACTCGATCACTTGCAGCCGCAGGGCGGGCAGCGGGGAACGGAAGTCGCGGTGACGCTCATCGGCGGGCGGATCGGCCAAGGGCCGCAGCAGGTCCTGTTCTACGAGCCGGGCATCGAGGTCCGCGGCATCGAGCGGATCGACGACAATCAAACCAAAGTCACGCTGGCGATTGCGGCCGATTGCCCGCTGGGCGTCCACGCCCTCCGCGTGCGAACCGCGACGGGGCTGACGAATCTGCGCACCTTCCACGTTGGCGCGTTGCCGGAGATTGTTGAGCAGGAGCCGAACAGCGTCTTCGAGAGCCCGCAAGCCATTCCATTGGGGACGACGATCAATGGAGTGATTCAGACCGAAGACGTCGACTACTTTGTCGTCGAGGCCGCGGAGGGCGATCGCATCTCCGTCGAAGTAGAGGGTTTGCGGTTGGGCCGCACGTTTTTCGACCCGGCGGTAGCGATCCTGGATGAGAAGCGATTTGAAGTGGCGTCCGCCGACGACTCGCCGCTCTTGTATCAGGACTGCACCTGCAGCGTGAAGGCTCCCAAGGCGGGGCGCTACATCATCGAGCTGCGCGAAACATCGTATCGCGGCGACGACTCCTGCAATTACCGCTTGCATGTGGGCAAGTTCGCACGACCCGCCGAAGCATTCCCCGGCGGCGGTCCCGCAGGGCAGCCGCTCGAGGTGCGCTGGCTGGGCGATCCGAACGGCGAGAAGGTGGAAACCGTAACGCTGCCTGCCGCGACGCCGATCGACTTCCGCGCCTTTCCGATCGACGAGCAGGGCCAACCGGCGACCGGCGTGCCGTTGCGCGTGGCGGAGTTCCCCAACGCCATCGAGGTCGAACCGAATCAGGAGCTGGACGCCGCGACGCGCGTCGAAATCCCCGCGGCGATGTGCGGCGTCATCGGCGAGGCGGGCGACGTCGACCGCTTTCGCCTCGCCGGCAAGAAGGGCGAGGTCTGGGATTTCAATCTCATCGCTCGCGAGATTCGCTCGCCGCTCGACGGCGTGATGCGCGTGCTCAACGCGAAGGGGGAAGCGCTCGTCGGCGCCGACGACAATGGCGGCCGGCCCGATTCCTATTTTCGATTTACCATTCCGGAAGACGGCGAGTATCTGGTCGAGGTGGAGGACCACCTGCGGCAGGGCGGTTCCACCTACATGTATCGCGTGGAGGTGACGCGGCCGCGGCCCGCCGTCGACGTTGTGCTGGAAGAGCGTGTGCGGTACGAAGCCACGGAGGTCGTCGTGCCGCAAGGCAACGGCATGGCGGTGATGGTCACGGCCAATCGCGTCGACATGGGCGGGGAGTTGAACGTCGCGTTCGACGCGCTGCCGGCCGGCGTGACGCAGGAAGAGTTCCCGTTGGCGGGCGACTACAACCGAGTTCCCATTTTGCTGCGGGCCGCGGCGGACGCGCCGCTGGATGGCGTGCTGACGCCGGTCACGGCGGCGCTCGTCGACAAATCGCAGCCGGTGCTGAGCCGGTTCCGGCAACAAACGTGGCTCGTCCGCGGGACGAACAACATTTCGGTGTGGAGTCATTGGACCGATCGGGCGCCGGTGAGCGTCGCGCAGCCGGCGCCATTCACCGTGCGGATCGTGGAGCCCAAGACGCCGATCGTGCAGAGCGGCACGAAGGAGCTGCGCGTCGCCGCCGAGCGGCGCGATGGATTTGACGGGCGGATTGCCGTGCGGTTATTGTACGACCCGCCGGGACTCTCGTCGCATCAGGGGATTGGCATCGATCCGGGGCAAACCGAGGCGGTGATTCCGCTCACCACCAGCGGCGATGCATGGGCGCGTGATTGGAAGATCATCGTCGTCGCCGAGGCGGACATCAACGGGCCGGTGCGCACCAGCTCGGAGTTCGCCACGCTGAAGCTCGTCCCGCAGTATGTGGGGATGACGTTTCCGTCTGTGGCGACTGAGCAAGGCAAGCCGGTGGATTTCAAGATCGGCATCGAGCCGCGCACGCCGTTCTCTGGCTCCGCGA
The DNA here is from genome assembly GCA_044867485.1 of Lacipirellulaceae bacterium. GTDB lineage: Bacteria > Planctomycetota > Planctomycetia > Pirellulales > Lacipirellulaceae > Lacipirellula. The sequence continues at coordinate 36,861 of JBIOVA010000226.1, forward strand.
AAGTGGAGCTCGTGGGACTGCCGCCGGGGGTGTCGACGACGCCGCAAGAGATCACCGCGGAAGCCAAGGACGTGACGTTCCCGCTGACCGTGGCGGCGGACGCCCGCGCGGGACTCCATCGGCCGCTGTACTGCGTGCTGACAATTCCGGAGAGCGAGGAAACGGTGGTCCATTCGCTCGGCGGCGGGGAGTTGCGCATTGATGCGCCGCTACCGCCCGAGTCGACGGCGGCCACTCCGTCAGCTGCGCCTGGAGGCCCGACGACATGAACGTTCGACTTTTTGCTCTGATCGCACTGGCGGCACTCGCGCCGCCCGTCGCCGACGGCGCGAAGATCGAGCCGGCGGACGCCGGTGCTTCGCAGCCGCCGCTCGAGAACCTTGCGATCTATCCGCCGGAAATTTCGCTCACCCGCGGCGACGCTTACCAAGGCGTGCTTGCAGTGGCGACGCGAGCCGACGGCGTGACCATCGACGTGACAAAGGAAGTCGCGTGGACGGTCGACGGCGCGGCGCGACTGGAAGGCGCCCGACTACTGCCCAGCGCTGACGGCGAGACGGTGCTGAAGGCCGACTTCGGCGGGCTCCACGCCGAAGTGCGCGTCGCCGTGTCGCACGTGGCCGAGCATCCGCCGGCGAGCTTTCGCCACGACGTGATGCCCGTGTTCATGCGCGGCGGTTGCAACGCCGGCGGCTGCCACGGCGCGGCCCGCGGTAAAGACGGCTTTCGGTTGAGCCTATTCGGCTTTGACCCGGCGGGCGATTACTTCCGACTGACGCGCGAGCAAGCGTTGCGTCGCATCAACCGAGCGCTGCCGGAAGAAAGTCTGCTGATCGCCAAGGCAACGGGGGCTGTGACGCATACGGGCGGTAAAGTGTTCGAGCCGGATAGCGTCTACGCCAAGGCGTTGCGGGACTGGATTGCCTCGGGAGCGCCGAACGACGTGGCGGAGGCCCCGGCGGTGACGCGCGTCGAGATCTTCCCGCCTCGCGCGGTGCTCGAAGGCGAAGGCGCCACGCAGCAGTTCGTGGCCGTGGCCCATTACGCCGATGGCCGGACCCGCGACGTGTCGAATCTAGCGTTGTTCATCACGAACAACGAATCGACGGCGGCGATCACCAGCGATGGTCTGGTCACGGCCGGCAGCCGCGGCGAGGCGTTCGTGATGGCCCGGTTCGACACGCACACCGTCGGCAGCCAGACGCTCGTGCTGCCGAAGGACGCGGCGTTTGCGCCCGCGGACGATCCGCCGGCGAACTACGTCGACGAGCTCGTGAACGCCAAGCTACACACGATGCGGATGAACCCCAGCCCGTTGTGTGGCGATGAGGAGTTTTTACGCCGCGTGACGCTCGACGTCACGGGCCGGCTGCCGACGCGGGAGGAGCACGACGCGTTCGTCGCGGACCCCAGCGCCGGCAAGCGCGCCGCCAAGATCGATGAGCTGCTCCAGCGCAAGGAGTTCGCCGAACTGTGGGCGATGAAGTGGTCCGAGCTGCTGATGGTCAAGTCGATCCCCAACCGCGTCGAGTACAAGCCGATGTTCTTGTACTCGCAGTGGATCACGCGGCAGATCGCCGGCGGCGTGCCGCTGGACGAGATGGTGCGTTCGCTGCTGAGCGCCAGCGGCGGGTCGTTCGCCAGCCCGGCCGTCAACTTCTACCAGATCGAGGAGACGACGCAGAAAACGGCGGAAAACGTCGCCCAGATTTTCCTCGGCACGCGGCTCCAGTGCACGCAGTGCCACAACCATCCGTTCGATCGCTGGACGATGGACGACTACTACTCGTTCGCGGCGTTCTTTTCGCAGATCGGTCGCAAGACGGGCGAGGACTACCGCGAGACGATCGTCTTCGACCAGCGGAGCGGCGAGGCGACGCATTTGGTCGACGGACGGGTGATGAAGCCGAAGTTCCTCGGCGACGTTGAGCCGGATACGACAGGCCGCGATCGCCGCGCCGTGCTCGCCGAGTGGATCACGTCGCCGCAGAATCCGTACTTCGCGGTGAACATCGCCAACCGCGTGTGGGCGCACTTCATGGGGATCGGCATCATCGAGCCGGTCGACGATGTGCGCGTGAGCAACCCGCCGAGCAACCCAGCGCTGCATGCGGCGCTGGGCGCCAAGCTTGTTGAGTACAAGTACGACCTGCGGCAACTGGTGCGCGACATCTGCAACAGCGATGCGTATCAACGGACGTCGGATCCCAATGAGTCGAATGCCACCGATACTCGTAACTTTGCCCACGCGCGGGTGCGGCGCATTCCCGCGGAAGCGCTCCTCGATTGCTTGTGCCAGGCGACCGAGGCGCTGGAGAAGTTCCCGGGGCTGCCTTTGGGAGCGCGGGCGGTGCAGATCGCCGACGGCGGCGTGAGCACATATTTCCTCACCACGTTCGGCCGGGCGCCGCGCAACACGGCCTGTGCGTGCGAGGCGAAAGCGGAGCCGACGCTGTCACAGGCGCTGCACCTGTTGAATGGTTCGGCCGTGCAGGACAAGATCGCTCAGGGGCGCGTCGTCGAAACGATGCTCGAGTCCGGCAAAAAGCCGGCGGAGGTGATCGACGAGATCTACTTGCGCAGCCTGTGTAGGCATCCAACCGAGGATGAAGCGCGACAGATGGCCGAGCTTTGCGGTTCGGCCGAGCAGCCCGTGGGCGAGCTGCAGGACGTGTTTTGGGCGGTGCTCAATTCGCGGGAATTTTTGTTCAACCATTGACGTGCCTCGTATGTCGCGAACTGTTGCAGTCGTTCTTAGCTCAGCGGCGGTTGGCCTGATCACGCACGCGGCGGCGCGCGGGCAAGAGTTGCCGGAGAAGGTCACTTACGTCGACCACATCCAGCCGATCTTTCGGCAGCACTGCTTCGCGTGCCACGGGCCGGACCAGCAGAAGAATGACCTCGCGCTGAACGGTTACGCTGCTGCGATCAAGGGCGGCGCCAGCGGCGAGGTGGTGTCGGCGGGCGATCCCGACGGATCGTACCTGTGGATGCTCGTGAACCACGAGGCGGAGCCGGCAATGCCGCCGGGGGGTGCGGCTAAGCTGCCGCAGCCGGAGCTCGACTTGATCCGGGCGTGGATCGCCGGCGGGCTGCTGGAGAAGGGCGACTCGGTGGCTCGCAAGCCGACGAAGCCGGCCGTCGCGGCGATGACGCCGACGGCGGACAATCGCCCGGTCGGCGAGCCCGCGATGCCGACGGGCGTGCTCACGGAGCCGGTGCTCCACGCGCCACGTCGCGGCGCCGCGACGGCGTTGGCCGCGAGTCCCTGGGCGCCGCTCGTGGCGGTGGGCGCCGCGTTCCAGGTATCGCTGTACCACGCAGAGACGGGCGAGCTGGTGGGAGTGCTGCCGTTCCTCGACGGCGCGCCGCTGGTGTTGCGGTTCAGTCGCGACGGCAGCGTGCTCTTGGTCGGCGGCGGTAAGGGCGCGGCGCTGGGCGTGGCGGCGCTGTTCGACGTGAAGTCGGGCCGCCGGCTGGCGACGGTGGGCGACGAGCTCGACGCGGCGCTGGCCGCGGACCTCAGTCCCGACCATTCGCTGGCGGCGCTCGGCGGGCCGCGCAAGACGGTGCGCGTGTATCGCACGGCCGACGGCTCGCTGACGTACGAAATCACCAAGCACACCGACTGGGTCACGGCGATCGAGTTCAGCCCCGACGGCAAGCTGCTCGCCACGGCCGATCGCAGCGGCGGCATGTGGCTGTGGGACGCCGCCACGGGGCGGGAACGCGGCGAGCTGCGCGGTCACGCCGAGCAGATCACGGCGATCTCATGGCGGGACGACAGCGCGGTCATTGCCTCGGCGAGCGAGGACGACACGGTGCGGTTGTGGCAGCCGGACGGCGTGCAGATCAAGAGCTGGGGCGCCCACGGCGGCGGGGCGCTGAGCGTGCAGTTCTCGCATGACGGGCAGCTCGTGACCGCGGGACGCGACCAGCGGGTGAAGACGTGGGGCGGCGACGGCGCTGCCGTGAAGGATCTCGCGGGGCTCGACGACGCGGCGCTGGCGGCGCGATTCACGTACGACGGGGCGCGGGTCGTGGCCAGCGACTGGGCGGGCAACGTGCGCGTGTTCGAGGCGGCCGCAGGGAATGCGGTGGCGACGCTCGACCCCAATCCGCCGACGTTGGCGACGCGCTTGGCCGCGATCGAGGCGGAAGTCGGCGAGGCGCGCACCATTTCGCAAACTGCGCGGGACGAGCTGGCCGCCGCCGAGTCGCAGTTGGCTGCGGCGGAGAACGCTCTGAACGCGGCGCGGTCGCAAGCGGAGCAAGCGCGGCAACGGCAGGCCGAAAGCGACCAGCGACTGATGACGGCGGAGGAGCGTCTGGCGGCGACGGCGGAGCAGCGCGCCCGCGTGGATCGCGCGGTGGCGGAGCTGGCCGAGCAGCTCGCGGCGTTGGCGGGCGAGGCAACGGCGGCGGAGATCGCGGCGGTCGCGGCTCGCACGCAGCGCGACGACGCGGCGGCGGCGCGGGACCAGCAGGCGGCGGCGGTGGGGGACGTCGAGTCGCAGATCGCGAAGCTGCAGGAGACGCTGGCCGCGGCGCGGGCGGCGCTGGAGTCGCTCGCGGCCGTTTTCGCCGAGCGTGAGCAAGCCGTGGCGACGGCGGAGGAGCGCGTCGGGGAGCTCGCGACCCAGCAGGCGGAGATCGAACGGCGGCGGGCCGAACTGGAGGCGATCCAGAAGCTAAGGGCCGAGCACGCCGATCAGCCGTAGTCTCCGCAGCCAATCCAGTCACCCCGAGGTCCGCCGAGGGGTCCGGATTGCCCGCTTGCGGCCGGACGCCTCGGCGGCCCTCGGCGTGACCTATCAACAGCCGCACGGCGACACCGGCGGTTTATGGCTCGGCTTCGAGAATCCAGTCCGGAGGGAAACTCGCATGTTTGATTGCGGCTCCGTCTTGGACCTCATGCGAATAGGTCACCTGAATTCGCCCGTCTTGCGATTGAATCGCCGTCGGATAGCCGAATCTTCCGTGGCCGGCGTCGTCCCGCTCCAGGTAGCGTTGGTGAGGCCAAGAACGTCCCTCGTCGTCTGACAAAGCGACAGCCAGGCGGTGGCGACCAGATTCCGTGTCGTTGTAAACCATCGCCCAACGGCCGTCAGCGAGTCCCAACAGTGCGAGGCTGCTGCCGGGATTGGGCAGTTCCGAGTCGGTCGCGATGGACCACGACCGGCCCTCGTCATGGGAGACGCTTTCCAGCACGCGGTTCGGCGGACCGCCGCTGTCGCGGCAATAGGCAACGACGTCTCCATTGGACCGCCTTGCGAGCGTCGGCTGAATGGGCCCTACGCCCACGATGGGCTGGCTGGCCTGCCATGTGTCGCCGTGATCGTCGGAAATTGCCATGAGTCCCACGTTGAAGCCGTCGGAATACAGCGGGAGCAGAATGCGTCCCGTCGGAAGCTGCAGCGGACAGGCGCGCGGCATCCACCCTGTCTGCCGCTTGCCGGGATCGCCGGCTGCCTCGATCAAGAGTCTGCTGTAAGGCTGCGCGTACTCCGCCCAACCTTCGTCGGGAAGCGTGAGGCTTTCGAATCCATCCCGCAGGGCCTTCTGGAAATCATCGCCGGGCGTCAGCAGGATCACGTCCTGCCACGACCACGACGGCGGTCCTTCGTCCGCATAGCTCTCCGCTCGCCGGTACTTGAGGACCGATCGCTCCCAGCGGTTTGCTTGGACGGCGATCCAAAACAACCAGAGGCGCTCTTTCGCGTCGACGAACAACACCGGGTTGCAGTCCGGCAGACTCGGCGTATCGGCCATGGGAAACATGGGGCCCCAGGCGTCTGCACCGCGGCGGAACCGGGCGCCGTTGAGCTTGACGTCGTTGGCCGTGCGTTCGCCGGAACCTTGATACCACACCGCCAGCAGGTCGCCGTTCGGGCACTGGACGACGCTGCTGCTGTGGACGTGCTCGGCTTGGAGGGGAAAGATCAACTGGGTCTCGGCGCTCGCCGCCGCGGCGAGCGCCAGGGCCATGGCGAACGATGGTAGGCTCCTTGCTGAAAACACGTTTGGGCGGACAGTATTCGGGAATTGTGTCCGGCGGCTGTGCGGCGCGGCTCGGCAAATCCAGGACGACTCACGAGCGGGAGGGGACAGAATTCGGGGGAATTCTGTCCGCTGTGCGCCGTGGGCGCGGCGGACAAAACGAGGCTGGGCGACGTTGTGAACGCATGGTGATCGCATCGTCGTTGTCCTGGCCAGAGAGCCTCCGGCGAAACGAAAGCGGCGGTGACGGGATTGGCACGCAAATTCGGGCTAAACCGCAAGCGATTGCGAGAATTCCCGCGGCACGCCGACGGATATGTGTACGGACATACACATAGAGCGTAACCGGACGGCGTGCTCAAAAACAAGTGCCGGCGGAAAAAATCTTTGACGGTCGTCGTCGTCCGACTTGGGGCGCGCCGCCTAGGATCCCGGCGCTTTGGCGGTCAGCTCGTCCTGCCGATTGCCCCAGCGGTTGTAGATGATGGGGTCGACTTCCCAGGCGATGAAGTGCACCGCGCCGTCGCCGAAACAGGCGTTGAACCCGCCGGGATGCGTGCCGCCCATCGCGAACGCATCGTTTTGGTTTTCCGCCGGGTCGTCCGGCCGAGGCGGCAGCGCCGTGGAACGCACGACGTCGGGGTCGTAGCCGTCGGTCCAGCCGCGGTCGTCGTACCATTCGCCCGTCGCGTAAGCGGTGCTGGCGATCCACTTCTCGCCGTACATCATTGTGGACGACAGACCGTCGACGACCTGCTCGGGTCGGGTCGCCGTTCCGTATCTGGGCGTCCGCGTGATGATGCCCAGCGCGTTGCATCTCTTGTACGGCTGCAAAGTGTTTCGGCCATGTGGGTCGAAAGCTTGGGCTTGGAGCGTGTCGGGGTTGATGCCGCACCAATACTCGGCATAGTTGAAGGCCGGCGGCGTCGTGGCATCAAGTTTCAGATCCGTGGGGACGCTGCTGGCGTAGTCCATCAAGTACCGGTTTTGTTGGGTACTCGGCGAGCGACGACTGGGGCAGAAGTAGTACGGCAGGCCCTGAGTGGCGATGAGTCGCTCCACAAAGACCGGGGCAATGGTGGGGGCGTTCGCGACCGGGCCGCGGATTCGGTGAACGGCCAACTGCTCCATGAACGGCAAGATCTGAAATCCCCAACCGATCTCCTGGTCGTCGGGGGAACGCACCGAACTGCCGCTGAGACTGACCGGCGGCCACGGGCCAACGCCGGCGCTGGGAAAGGTCTTGTAAACGTCCACCAACTGGTGGGTCGCCAGCCCCATTTGCTTGAGTTGATTGACGCACTGCGAGCGGCGCGCCGCTTCCCGCGCGGCTTGAACGGCCGGCAGCAACAGCGCGACCAGCACGCCAATGATGGCGATGACGACCAACAGCTCCACGAGGGTAAAACCGCGGCGACCCTGGGATGGGCGACCCGCTGAATGGGCGTCGCTCCGGGAACCGCGGTCAGTCGCTGGGGTTCTCATATTCGGGGTAGATCTGAGAGATTTGCTCATCGGACATCTCCTTGATCGACAACCGCCCGTCGGCCGTGTACCGCGTGCCGTCCAGGCCGTCTTGCTCGTAGATCAACAACGCGGGCTGCGGTGCGTCGGGGCCTTGGGAAGGGCCCATGGGGCGTTGCTTCCAGCGAATCACATAGGGCTTGCTGTCTCGCGGGGACGTGAAACGGGAAGTCGCCTCGTCCGCGGAAACGCCGGCGCTCTCCGCCACGGCCTTGGCGAGCGACTCCTTGTCCGCCGGGCCTACGCCGCCGTGAGCCGCGGCGTATTGCACGTAAGCCAGGGCGAGCTTTCGAATGTTCTCGGCCGGGTCGCCGACAGGAACGTCCGATTTTTCGCCGCAACCGGCCAGCACCGCTGTGAAGGCGACGAGGCAAGCCAGGCTCACCGCTCGACGCGGCGCCCTGCCCAGACGTCGACAGGATCGCGCTGTCGGCAGCGCGTTGACGAATGCCACGGCCCTAAGAACGCGGCTGCCTGTCAATGGACATTCCTCTTTGGCTTGTGCTATGAGGTTGCTACGCCTTGAACGTTTGATCGTCTCCGCGAACGACAAGTCACCGCCAAGGCCGCCGGCAAGGCGGACGCCCACCCGGTCGGCTCGGGCGCCGGGGCGACGGCTCCCGTCGCGGCGCCGACGCCAAAGTTGTCCTGCCAAATATCCAGGTCCGGGCCATCGACGACAAGGTTTCCGCTGCCGTCCGCCGCAAGATTGACGGTGGAACCCAGGTCGCGCTGCCAAACCAGGAAGTCGGCGCCGTCGACGTCGTCATCGCCGTCATAGTCGCCGGCGACGGCGTCGACAAAGGGCGTGTCCTGCGCCGCAGCGAAACGAAACACGCCCGTCGTGTTGTCGTCGTCCTCGTTAAAGAGGATGCCAGCCCGGCCGGAGGCATACGTCGCGTCTTGGACGGCGGCCAATGGCGTCGTGGGCTTCGGATCCCCCGGCCGCCAGGCGAAAACGCTCAACTGGTCGCCCACAATGTCGAGCTCGATGATCACGTCAGTGAGGGCGTCGAACCCTGTCCCCGGGATCGACGGGACGAGGGAGACGGGGGCGCCGAAGTCGATGCGAAGCAGTTCGAGCTGGCCTGCGTCGTCGAGAATGGCGCCGTAGCCCGTTAACATGAACGGATCGAGACGCGCCACGACGCCGACGTTGCCGCCGACCTCGTCCGGCAAGCTTCCGGGCAGACTGATGGTTTGCGTGCGAACGTACGTATCCGGCAGCGAGACGGCCACCGAAGCCACGAGACTGTCGTTGTTGCCGGATCCCCCCGGCGCCGAGAGTGCAAAATCCCCCGTGGCCGCCGTATACGTGCCCGGGGTGAACCCGATTTCGTTGAAGGTCCACGTCACCGGACTGCCGTCCTGGACGTTCATGTCGTTGAAGTCGTCGAACCATCCGGCAGCCTGGGCCGCGGCGTGAAAGGCTCCCAGCCAGGCGAGCGCGAGCATCGAATGTGTGACGAAACGGTGATGAAGGCTCATAGAGTGACCCGATCAGCAAGGATGCCAACGGCAGGCGCCGGGGCGCGGCAGGCGACCGCGCAGCGCCAACCTACGTCATGGGGAAAAGCAGTCGCGACTCGCCGCCCGTGCATCGTGCCAATGGCGGCTCATCGCGCGAACGTACGTGCGAGATGAGACGACCTGCGCCCGTTTTGTACAAGGCGCCAGTATTTTGCGCAGCGTACTACGATGGCGGTCGCGAGTCAAGCAAAACCGGCTGGAGCGCGCGGGGCCATTCGTTTCTTCAAGCTGGGGGCGCAATGAGGGCGTCATGGTGACGGCGATTCAACATGCCCACGCAGACGTGGGCATGGCACCTGATGCGAGGGGGGCAGACACATTTTGCTTCGCGGACTTCGCAAAACGAGTCAGACCACCGCGGATCGTTACGGGCTGGCGGTGACGTTGCCGTCCTGGCGGTTGCCGTTGTTCTTGTGCACCTGGGGGTCGATGTCGTAGCTGATGGCGACGACGTGACCGTCGCAGTAGGCAACGATCCAGGTGGTGGGGTGATTGCTGCCGAAGATGTTGCCGTTTTCGTATCCGGGCGTGTCTTGTCGAGGCGGATCGGCAGTCGTCCGGAAGTTGTCGTTGTTGTGGCCGGTGCACCAGGTTTCGTTGTCGCCGGTGTCCTCGCCGTTCTCGTAGTTCAGCGGATCAAGATATTTTTCTCCGCACAGATAGGTCTGGCTCGTGCCGTCAGAGATGTGTTGGATGGCGATCTCGCTGCGCTGAAACGAAATGCCCGTCAGCTCGTCCGTCGAGTCATCGGGGACGCTCTCATGGCGCGGATTGAGAAGTCCGGTTTTATTGAGCGTGAGCCAGCGAATAAATGTCGGGTAGGCGGCCAGGTTGCCCGGTCCGTCTTGGCCGCCGCCGATGGAGTAATCGCCGGCGTTGGCCGCGTAGTCGCTGCGGCCGACAAAGCTGCGATCTCCCGGGGGATTGGGAGCGACGTTGTACGCCCAGCGGGTGGGTCTTTCCGAGTTGGGAAACTTGCCGTCGCGACGGGAGGGGCAGTAGAGAATCCCGATTGGTTCGAGGAGCATTTGCCGACCGCCTTGAAGCTGAGGATCGGTGTGCTCCTCTGGCTTGCCGTCCTTGGGCAGATCGTGCTTGGCCCGTTGCTCGATGAACGGCAGGATGTTGTAGATCCAGCCGCCGGGCTGGCGTTGGCCGAAGCCGCGGTCGGCGTCGCCGACCCAGTTCCAACCCCAGCCGCCGGTGGGGAAATGCTTCATGGCAACTTCATGGTTCAAGCAGCCGGTTGCGAACTGCTTGAGCTGGTTGGTGCACTGGGTGCGGCGGGCGGACTCGCGGGCCGCTTGAATGGCCGGGAGCAGCAGGGCCACCAGCACGCCGATGATGGCGATGACAACCAACAGCTCGACCAGCGTAAACGCCGCGCAGCGCACACGGCCCGACCGTCGCATGGATCGTACTCCGTCGTCACTTGCCTTGGCGGCTCGAGGCGAATGCCTCGGCTTGAGATACGCTTATCATACCAATCCCGCGTTGGTACGCATCAGCAGCCGCAAAACTCTTAGGCTTCCTGGCCAGCGAAACGGCGGCGCCCGCGCCGCGTCGCGTTGTCGTGGACGCCGCCCCGAAGCGATCGCCGACAACGGCCAATTCGCGGATATCCGTCGCGGGGAGCGTTTGACGGCGAAACGCCAAGGAGCCTTGACGCGATGTTGTGGAGAGCTTGCGCGAATCCGCAAAACGCTGGCGCCGGTGATCGCCGATCTGGCGAAAAAAAGCGTGACTTTCGGCGCAACTCAAGTTAGGCTTACCGGCGCTGGGCGAGAGCCGTCGCGCGGAGGCTGCTTCTTTCGGAGTCGGCGGAGGCGGAGGCTCTCGGGGTTGAGATGCTCTTCTGTTGCCCTACATTCTGGGAGAGGGGTCGATTCTATGAAGCGCAGCGCATTGACGGCGGCCTTGGTGATCGTCATCTCGATGAGCAATAGCCTTCGGGCGCAGGACGACGTGGAATGGGTCGGCGGGGCGAGCGGCGAGTGGAACACCGGCGAGGTGTGGGAGAATACGACGGACAGCGTGACCGGCGATGCCGTTACGATTTTTGGCCAATCTAACGGCTCTGATGGCGACAACAACGCCGATCCCGAACTCACCCGCGCGCGAAATATCACAATCGGCGGCGGCGCCGTGGTGGAGTACGACCGAATCCTCACAAACAGCGACTTCCGGATCCGGCAGGGGTCGAACCTGACGATCAAGGAAGGGGCCGTTTGGGTACAGGATGCAGCGACCTACGAGGAAAACGGCTGGACCCAAATGGACATGTCCAATCTTGTTCTGGACAACGGCACGTTTCGCCGCATCGGCGAGTCGACCGGCGGCGACGGCGGAGGCATCGTTCTGTTCGGCTCGTATCGTGCCGACGACAACTTCGGCGTTTTGCCTCCGCCGGCGGTTGTTAATGTCCGCATGATTAACGGCGGGAGAATCGAGAACACGGGGCAAGTGTGGTTTGGGGCTGAGGAAGAGCACCCCAACGACGGCATGGTGGTGTCCTTTGAAATCAACAACGGCTCGATGGATCTCACCGGCGGCGACACGGCCTTCAACAACAATGGCGGTTTGTGGGGCGACACGTACGCGAATTTGGCGTTCTGGTACGGGTCCGACTTGGCAGGCGATGGCCTGCCTAAGGGCGAAAAGTATGAGATCAATTTCAAGGGCCCAGGCACAATCACCGTCGATACGATCAATGCCCCGGCGCCGGCCGCGTACTTGGATTTCCCGGGGTCCAAGCCGGCGGTTCACGGCTCAGGAATTCGCATCTATCATCAGGATGGCGTGGGAACGTGGACGGAAACAAAGGCCAGCTATGAAGACCTTTGGAACGAGGGGATTCTGAAGTCCAAGGGCCGCAGCGGCGCCGGCAACAGCGGCCTGGCGTTTTCGAACTTCTTCGACGTTACGGGCGATCCCAATTCGGACAACTACACGCTCACCAGGAAGGCTCCCACGGCGGTCACTTGGGATGGCGGGACCGGAAACTGGTCGAGCGACCTCAAATGGAATGCCGGTCAGGATGCGACGACCGTGATGGGCACCGAGCGCGGCACCGACGGCGGCCACGCAATCGTGATCGACGGCAGCAAGCCGGGCGGCGCCAATGTGACGTATGACTTTCCCAACGATTTCCAAGTCAGAAGCAACAACGGCATCTCAAGCATTACCGTGAACAACGGCGGAACGCTGGCGTTGCACTCCGACGGGCCTCCGGATGGTTATTGGACGCGGTGGGGCATCGACCTCAACGTCGATAACGGCACATTCCGCCGTACGAAGGATGGCGTGAACTCGATCTCCAGCGGAGCGTGGATTGTGGGCGGTTATGACCAGAAGCAGGGGATGGAGATTGACATCAATGTCACCAACGGCGGCCGCATTGAGAACTTCGGGCAGATGTGGTTTGGGGCCGTGGATTCGGAGAACGCCCTGGGGCTCGAGATTACGATGACGATCAACAACGGGTCGGTCGATCTCACCGGCGGCGATAGCGAGCCGTTGCTCGGCGTCGGCCTCGAACCGGATTTATTGTTCGCCTTCACTGGCCGGCCTGACGAACAGGTGTTCTCGGACGAGAAGTACGTCATCAACTTCACCGGGCCCGGGACGCTCACAGTCGACCACTCCGGCATCTACACGATCAATTGGGACGTGGATAATATGGTCCCGACGCCCGACGCCCGGACGTATCAGGAGCTTTGGGACTTGGGCATTCTGCAGTCGAACGGCGTGAGCGGCTTGGATGGCGCCACGTTTGGCGACTATTTCTCGACTACGGGCTCGTTGGGGTCGGATAACTACACGCTCACCTCGCTCATCAGCGGCGGCGGGGACTTCGACGGCAACGGCGTCGTCGACGGCCGCGATTTTCTTGTGTGGCAGCGCGGCGGCTCGCCCAATCCTGTGAGCGCCGCCGACCTCGCCGATTGGCGGGCCAACTACGGCGCGGGCGCCGCCGTGGGGGCTGCAGGCGCCGTGCCAGAGCCGACCGCGCTGGCCCTCGTGCTGACGGCGGTCGGCGGCCTGAGCGGCGGGCGGCGTCGCCGCTAGGCGCTGTCACGCCTCAAGAAACGCCGAGCAGCTCGCACGCCTGCTGGTAGCCGGGGGCTGGGTAACCGTGCTCGCTCGCGGTGACGCGCGCCAGCGCGACCAATTGCCGCCAGCGGAACGCCGGCCGGGCGGCGGCGAACTCTTCGCTCACGGTGCGATAATATTTTTCGGCGTGCAGCGCGCCGTCTTCGCTGACCGCATACTTCACCAGTAAATCGAAGACTTGCTGCGCGGGCAGATTGAGCTCGCTGTAACGGCAGACTGCCGCGCAGGCACGGGCCTGATCGTTCGCAAGAATCGCGTCCTCTGCCTGACGGAGCAGTTCTGGCCCCGCGGCAGCCCCAAATTCGTTAACCAAATGGGCGTAGGGAAACGGTTCTTTGGTGCTCCATTCTGATTGTCCGCCGGTGTGAAAGGCGCCGACAATCAAACTGGCAACACGGTTTCGTGGATTGCCAACGCGAGCAATGTTTCGCCAGGCGTTGGACGCGTCCGAAGCATGCACGCCGATGGAGTCGCCGTGCACGCAGCCGGGCGGCTTTCCGGGCGAACTGTTCTCCTCGCGGCGCCCCGGGTCGTGCAACACGAGCAGGTTGGCCGCCAGTGAAATCGCCTCGCCCACGACTTCGGGATCCATGCCTTCGGCCAGCGCAGCGGCGGCGGCTTCGGCGGCCTGTTCGCGCGTGCTGGAGAAGATCGTGCGAGCGAGCTCGTCAACATATGCATCGTCGGCCTGGCGATTGCCGAGCGGCTTGCCCTCCAGGCGGTGCTCGTCGAGCAATTTCGGCAACACGCGGCGGACGTCGGATCTTGGATAATCACGGTCTCGCATGCGCTCTTCCGTGTCAATGCAATAGCGAACGGATTGCCGCAACAGGGTGTGGGCGTGCTCGTCTCCGGCAAGCCCGAGCAAGACCCATGCGCGCCACGCCAGCACGACGCGGTGGACGTCCACCTCGTCTTGCACCGCGAACTGGAGATGATTGTACGCCTCGCCGGCCGGTCCCTTGGCGAGCGCCGCGAAGTGCGACTCGGCGCCGTCCCAGTCGACGGTGCGGACGGCTTCGCGGAGCGTTTCGCCGCCGCGACGGGCGTCGATTGATGCCGCCGCCTGCACCGGGTGAAGCGTGTCGTGATCGTGAAATCCCTGCTCCTGAATACGGCTACTGTTGCGGTAAAGCACCTTGAAGACGGGCAGCGCTTGCCGCTCCGTGGGCAATTCGGCGGCAATCTGGAAGGCGGGTGCCAGGGCCATGAACGTGTGATAGCCAGTATAGTCCTGGCCGCCGAAGGCGCGCGCATTCGCCAGCGCCGCCGCCGTGACGAGCGTTTTGAGATCGGCGCCGGCGCTGAGCTCCTTGATCAGCCGCGGCAGGAGCTTGTCCGGCGGCGTCTCCTGCATCAGCGACGCTAGGCGTTCGAGCGGGCCAAATGTCAGTCGCTCGTCGAGATCGTCAGCAAGACTGGGCGATAGGCCCAACTCCAGCGCCGTCGCCGACCCGACGCTGGCGACCAGCATGCCCCGCCCCACCTCCGCCATAAATTGACGACGACTGTGATGGTTCATGCCGAGTCCTCCCGGAATTCAATAGCCACTTTCAAGCGCCTTCATCCTGCTCCAGTAAATATACCGAGTCCAGCAAGGCGATCCAAATCGACGTTAGATCCCGGGGCGATTGCCTTGTCGACGATGATCGACGGGACCGACGCCACTATTTGATGATCCCATAATACCGTCCCATCCAGTACGGAAGCAGCCAATGGACGCTGCTCGACTCGCTGAAGCCGCCAGCGCCTTGAACCGCGCGGTAGGGGTTGTCATCCCACTTGTTCAGGCCGCGTTCGCTCGGCGGCAGCAGGCGGTCGACCTGCAAGTCCTCGATGACCGGGAGGCGCACGAGCCGCACGTCCTCCCGCGCGCGGTTGTCGACGGTCCAATCGATCATGTCGAGCGGCGAATCGCGCAGGAATTCGACGCAACCCTCCGCGCCGAAATCGCCGCCCACCACGCCGGCGTAGACAAAGCCGTAGAGTGGGCTGTGGTCGCGGCGAATCACCTCGAACCACCGCTGTAAACTCGCGAGATAGGCGTCGCGGCGCTGCGGGTCGCGATCGTAGGCTAACAGGCCGCGGTAACTCAGCGCCAGCAGTTGGTCGTCGATGTAGGTGAACTCCGAAGGCGCCGAGAGCTTGGCGTCGAGGATGAACTTGCCGTACCCTTCCGTCTCGAAGAGCCGCTCCAGCTCGCGGAGATACTTCTCGTCGCCGGTGATGTGATGAGCCACCGCGAGGAACGAGAGGATCTCCACGGAGTTGCAGCCGCGCTCGGGCTGCCAGTCGGGATCGTCCCGCAATCGCTCCGGGGCCCACACGCCCCACAGCGTCGACTGCCCATCGACGTCGCGAAGCATATACCCGCCGGCGATGATGCCGTCGGTGATCCGGCGCACGTGCTGGGCCACACGAAGGCGTTCCTCGGCATCGGCTACGTGATCGAAATAGACGCCATAGGCAAAGTAATGCCCACTGATTTCGTCGCTGCTGGTGTCGCCTTTCCAAAGCCACTTGCCGTCGCCGCTTTTCCGCCATCGAGTTTCCACCCGCTTGAATCGCGGATTGGCGACTCGTTCGGCGGCCACTTGCTGCGGCGTGTAGGACTGATTGCGATCGGCCATCTGGTCCCAGTCGGCGGGGATGACCGTGCGGGCGACAAATCCCGGCGTCTCGGTCACCGTCTGCAAATACTCCATCGCCCGATAGGCGTCGCGGGCGCGCTGCGCCGCTTCGGGATCGCCAGTGGCGGCGTAGCGGAACGATTCAGCCCCGACGTAAAGACCCGTAAACAGTCCGTCATTGTCGGTATCGGTCGGAGCGTAGCTCGACAAGTCGCCGGCCTTCGCCAAGTTGCAGCGCTCGACCAGGCCCGGCGGACGAACGTGCCGCGCCTGGACCAGTTGCTCGAAATGATTGGCCTTCTCGGCCATCGTCATCTCTTGTTGTTTCAGGATCGACGCGCCCCCCGTCGTCGCCGCCCAGGCCGTGCCATCGTCGGCAATCGCCACATCGCGAACATCATCCGTAGGAAGCCAGCGAAGACTGTGACGCCACGTCCAACGCTTTCCATCGTAGCGTCCCAACCCCTGAGCGGAGGCGACCCAGAGAACCCCGCTTCGATCGAACTTCAATCGTCGAACGTCGGTGCATGGCAGCCCTTCGGCGCCGCCAAAATGAGCGACGCGATTGCCGCCTTGGTAAACGTCCATGCCGCCGCTTGTGCCGATCCAGAGCCGGCCATCGGGCGACGCTGCGAGTGAGCGCACCGCGCCGCTCGCGATCTCCTCGGGCGCGTAGATGCGGCGGACCTTGTTGTCGCGCAGCTCGAACAGTCCCCGCGACGTGGCGATCCATAGTGCATCGTCCTGGACGACGACGTCGGTCAAGCTGCGCGAGAACTGACCCGCCACGGGCTCCCAGCTTTCGCCACGACGCTCCCAGAGCCCGCCGGGACCGCCGGCGAAAAGCCGTCCCGCAGTCAGCCGGACGAGTCCCAACGGCTCGCCGTCCAGGGCAGCGCGTTCGAGCTTGTCATGTTCGATGTGATAGAGTCCGTCCCACGCGGCGACCCACACGACGTTCCCCTCGACGGCGATCGCAAATGCGGGGCCGTCGAGCTGATGACCCGCCGGGGCTTGCCAAACTCCGTCGATCAGTCGGCGCACGCCCCACGGTCCGGCCGCCCAAAGCGCGCCGGAGGCGTCCAACGCAATCGCCACAGGCGCTTCCCCAATCGGCTGCTCCCAACTGACGAACGGCTCGCGGGACTCCTGCGTGAAAGGCGCGTCCGCCACGGGCTCGATGGGCTGCAATGGCGACGGGGCAACGACCTGTCCGCACAGGCGCGGCCCCAGCGCGAGGGACAGCGTCGCCGCCAAAACAAGTTGACGCGACCTAGGACAACGTCCATGCAAGGACTCATGCAGCATTGGAGATTCTTGATTCATTGTTGCCCGCAGGGGAGGGGTTAAGTCAGAAACCGCTTTCCCATGTAAATGGACTCCTGCTCGCCTTCGCCCCGACGCGCCAGGTCGTGGAAGCCTAGTGCAACATAAAACTTGTGGGCGCGATCGTTGCTGGCGTCGAGCCCCAGGTGAACGCCCGGTGAGCCCTGATCCTGCAGTCGACGCATCAATTCGTTCATCATCCGCACGCCGAAACCCTGACGATGTTTGCGCGGCAAGAGGTCGATGTGCAGATGCGACGGATACTGCTCGTAGGGTGGAGGGCAAAAGTAGTCGGGATGGTGGTAGAAATGATAAATCAATTGCACGGTCGTCCACGTTGCCGGACCGCCGCCGGGATCCGGAAATCGCATACAAAGCGTCGGTCGCCATTCTCGCTCGTAGCGCTCGTAGAACGAGTTGGAATCGATCGCCCCCAATGCGTAGCCGCACACGCCAAGTTCGTCCTCAAGGATCAACGCCAGATCCGGCTGAAATCTGAAATAGGGCTCGACAAAGATGCGCCCCAGCGCGTCGGGGTCCTCCTGGAAATACGGCTCGCCGTCGTCGCCGTGATAACCCGTCTTCAAGCAGACGTGGTAGGCGCCCTCTCGGTCTTCGGGCCGGTAGTCGCGGATGATCGTGGCCATGGCTAGCCTTTGTCGCGTGGAATGGTCGGCGCCGCGCGAGCCACCTTGCCAATGGCATCCGCGAGACGCCGAATCTGAGGCTCGTCGGCCAACAAGACGTTCTGCGGAATCCACACGGCGTCGCGGCAGACTTGTTCGCACACGGGGCAAAACGTGCGTGTGTAATCGACGCCCTTGCCCGCCAGAGGCGCCCGAATCCCATGCGGCGGCAACAAATGCGCCTTGGCGAAGAGGCCATTGCGATACAACGGTTGGTCCCATCCTTCCGATGCGGGCACGCCTTCGGCCTGCAAGGCTGTCAGAAATGTCGCACGCGAGATTCCCAACGACGCTTCGTCCAGGCGAAAGATATACATGTGATAACTGCGGCGACTCATTCCGGGCGCCGGAGCAAGCAACCGAATTCCTGGCACGTCGGCGAGCCACTGATCGAGCAAGGCGGCGCTTCTTTCTCGCTTTCGCATCTGAATTTCCAATCGCCCGAGCTGCACGAGCAGCAACGCCGCCTGAAACTCGGTGATGCGAAGATTACTGCCCAGCACTTCGTGATCGTACCAATCGCTGTTCTTGGTCCTGCCGCAATGAGTAAAGCTACGACAGAGATCGGCCAGTTCTTCATCGTCGGTGACCAGGACGCCGCCCTCGCCGGCCGTGATATTCTTGGAGACTTGGAAGCTGAAAGTGCCGCAGCGCCCGAGCGTGCCGACGCCCCGATTCTGCCATTGGCTGCCCCAGGCATGGGCGGCGTC
Organism: Lacipirellulaceae bacterium; assembly: GCA_044867485.1. Lineage (GTDB taxonomy): Bacteria > Planctomycetota > Planctomycetia > Pirellulales > Lacipirellulaceae > Lacipirellula. The sequence continues at coordinate 55,380 of JBIOVA010000226.1, forward strand.
CTCAAGGACCTCCAGTTTGTGGCGTAGGGCGAGCGAATTAATCGCCTCCATATTGGCCACACGTCCGCCCACGTGGACCGGCACAATGGCTCGCGTCCGCGGCGTGATTTTTCGGGCCGCATCGTGGGGATCCAGACAAAGCGTCTCCGGCTCGATGTCGGCGAAGACTGGAATCGCGCCAACCGTCACGACGGCGCTGGCGGTGGCGATAAACGAGTAGGGTGGTACGATAACCTCGTCACCGGGGAGCACGCCGAGCGCCCGCAGTCCCATTTCAATTGCGGTCGTGCCGTTGGTGCATGTCACCGCGTGGGCGGCGCCCTGGAAGGCGGCGAATTCTCGCTCGAACCGCCGCACTTCGTCGCCATACCACCACTGGCCCGATCTGAGCACCCGAAGGAGCGTCACCTCTTCCTGGTCGTCGTGAACTGGCCAAACTGGCCACGCACCGTCGCAGGCCGGTTTGCCGCCGACGAGCGCCAGGCGATCGGATGAAGAGCTGCGGCTGGTCATAGGCGAATCGATAAGACGGAGTTCTCAAGGAGTCTATGGGCGGCGTCGCCACGAACGAACATCGTAAGGAGGCAACGTGAACCGAGCCACACGGCTGCTGAGCAAGTACGTTGCGCCGACTCTGACCGCGCTGAGCCAGAATACCTATCTGTCGGCGATCCGCGCCGGCATGGTGTCGATCGTACCGCTGACGATCATCGGCGGCTTTTTCACCATCGTCTCGGACCCGCCTGTCGGGGGCTGGAAAGAAGCGGTCGCGCCCTATCTCCCGCTGCTTCAAATTCCGGTCACCGCCACGTTCGGCCTCCTCTCTGTCTTCGCGTGTTTCTTCATCGCCTACGACCTCGGTAAGCAGCTCCGTCAAGAAGCGATCGTCAGCGCCGCGATGGCAACGCTGGTCTTTCTGATGCTGCAGATCAAATTAGACGATCAGACGCTTTCGATGAACAACCTCGGCTCGAAAGGGCTGTTTACCGCGATCGTCGTCGCGCTGGTCTCCGTCCGAGTTCAGAAATTCTTCACCGACAAAAATGTTGTGATCAAGCTGCCGAAAAACGTGCCGCCGGTCGTCTACGAATCGTTCTTGTCGCTGGCGCCTCTGCTGTTTCTGGTATTGGTTTTTTGGCTGATCCGCTTCGTCTGGGGAGTCGACGTCGATGCCGCTGTTCAGACGGCTTTCCAACCTCTCGTTTTCGCGCTGAATACGCTGCCCGGCATTCTCGTCTACGTGTTTCTGGTCACGCTGCTCTGGTCCATCGGAATCAATGGGGATAACGCCCTGGATGCCGTCGTGGCGCCAATATTTCTTCAGTACCTGGCCGACAATGTCGCGGCGACGTCGCAGGGGCAACCACTGCCGTACATCACTGCGTACGGGTTCGTGACGACCTTCGTGAACGTCGGCGGCACGGGCGCGACCATTGCACTCGCCTTGATCCTGTGGAACTCCAAGGAACCCAGTTTCCGCAAGATTAGCCGTTTGTCGATGCCCACGCAGATCTTTCAGATCAACGAGCCGATCTTCTTCGGCATGCCCATCGTCCTGAATCCCATTTTCATGATTCCCTACGTTCTCAGCGCACTCATCCTGACGAGTTGCAGCTACCTGTTGATGGAGTGGGGCGTCATTCAAAGGCCGCGCGTCAATTTGCCGTGGACGACGCCGCCCATCATCGGGCACTACCTTGTCTCCGGAGGCGATTGGAAAGCCGCCGCCTGGGGCGTGGTCTCGATCGTGATCGCGATGATCGTCTACTTTCCCTTCGCCAAGGTCGCCGAGCGGGAACGACTGAAAGCCGAAGCGGCGGGCGCGGCCAGCGACTAGGTCCTTCACACGGCTCGTACTACTCGGGGCGCCGCTCGATCAATTCGGTGAGCTGGAAGGCGTGGTACTTCTGCTTGGCCGCGGGCTCGCCGTCGGAGCTGGCGTTGGCGACCCAGAAGCGCGTGCTGCGCGGCTCGAACAGGGCGTTGTGCAGGTTCGACTTCATCGCTACCGGGCGGTCCATCAGCCGCAGCGCGCTCTCGGCCGTCAGGCGACCATGCTGGGCTTCGACGCGGTCGACCAGGAGGTTGTAGCGATCATCCGCCGAGAGCAGCACGGCGTCGTCCACGGCGCGCGGCAGGAGCGGATCGGCCTCGCCGGGACGCACAATCGTGAAGCGGTTCCACGACGCCTCGATCGCGGCCGCCCGGTTGGTCTCGCCGTCGGCGATGACGAAGAAGTACTCGCACGTGCGCGGCTGGTCGCGAAAGACGGCCAGGGCCTGGTCGAGGTCCTTGGTCGAGTCGAGCACTTGCCGCACGAGCAAGGCCATCGGCACGCCGTCCCAGTGGCCGAGGCCTTCGCCGCCCATCTCGCCGATCGAGATGTGCTCGGCGTTCATCCCGGTGACCGAACCGATGAAGCCCGCGTAGCTGACGTTGACGAACGGGACGCCGCCCTCCGGTTCAGCGACGATGAGCACGGCGTGGTTCTGCAAGCCGAGGTCGACGCCGTAGTCGAGGACGCGGCCATGGTAGAGCGTGCCATCGGCCGTGGCGGAATCCATGACGGCGAAGCCGCTGCAGTGGAAGAGCTCGGGAATGAAGTTGACGGCATGGAGCTCGGCGAGGTCGACGCCGGCGCCTTGGGCCAGACCGCGCATCTCCTCCCAGTAGCGCGCGGGGACGTGGCGGCGCTGGATTTCGATGATCGACTTGAGGGCGGTCTGGGAGGTGATTTCGATCGGGCCGGCGTCGACGAGTTTTTCGTCGCCCTTGTCGTGGAGGAGGAACTGGATGCTTTGGCGGACGTCTTCACGGAGGAGCGCGCCGTGCTGCTCGCCCATTTCGAACGGCGTGCCCTTGAGGTGGACGACGCGGTAGCCGTCGATGGTTTCGAGCCAGCCCTGGCCGTGCCGGGCGACGGTTTCGGCGGCGGCGGGGGATGTGAGGAGGGTGACGGCGAGGAGAAACGCGAGACGCTCGAGGCAGGAAACAAGTCGCGCGGTCGATACTGGGCGTGGGAGGCGGTTCATGGGGGGCTCCGTGTTGACGGTCGACGTGCGAGCGGCAAGCGGTCGCGTGCGTGCCGGGCATTCAGATTGGCATTTCGCGGGCGCGGTGGCAAGAGAACTCCGGGCGCCGACGCTTCCGGCTCGCGGCGATGCGGGTTATGCGTTGCGTTTCACGGACGGTTTCTGATTATCATTGAGGTTCGCGGGTGCGGGCAATTCACGCCTCCCGAACCGAACCCCTCGATTCAACCACTCGTTCCAGGAAGTAATGCATCATGAACGCGAAAACTTTGGCGCCGCTGGTGTTAGTCATTCTGCTCTTGAGCGCGGGTTCGGCGAGCTTCAGTCAGACGGGCGGCGCGCCGTTGCCGCCCGCCGACTCGCCGTTGGGTGAACTGCTGCCGGTTAACTCATCGACGCCGATGACGCCCGAGATGGAGGCCGAGCGGGCCAAGATTTGGAACAGCCCCGCCATGCTTCGCGCCCGCGCTTGGGCGCAGGAGTATTGCCAGCGCTCCGCCAAGATCACGCCGGAGGAAGGCAGGGACTATCTGATGGAGCTGCAGCGGATGACGCCCACGCAGATGAAGCTGTGGCTGCTGAAGTTCAATCACGAAGAAGAGATGATCCAGCAGCGGCAGGCGGCGTTCGAGCAGTCGCGCCAGGCTTCGGTGCAGCAGGCGCTGGCGATCAACCGCAGCGTGCAGCAGGCCTATAGCAACATCAATCGGGATGAGAACGAAGCGGCCGAGACCGCGGAGCAGTCGATCAACGAGGAACAGCAGAATGCTCAGGCGGGGCAGCAACTCAAGGAAGGCGAGTTGGCCGCCGAGACCTTGCGCGGGCCCGGGGATCTCAACCTAGGTTTGGGGCCGTACGGCTCCGGCTGGGGCCCCTACGGCAACATCTACGGGCCGAACGGCTTCGACACGATGGCCCCCGTTCAGTATCACTATCACTTTCACTACTGAATGGGGGGGACGTTCGTGGTCCGTGGCCCATGGGACGGGGCCCGTAGCAGTCGCCAAAGACAACGCTCGGTCTCGGTCATCTGATTGCGCTAGCGCCGGGCGAAATCACGCTGGTCGCCGTCTCGGTACATGGCAGTGAGTCTACCACACCCCCTCCGGTCCCCTCCCCACAACCAACCCTCCGGTCCCCTCCCCTCGACGGGAGCAAGGAGCACGGGCGACCGAAGTCGCCCGAGCGCACGCGGTAGTCCGTGCAAAGCACCGGGTTAGGGAGGGGCGATTGCCCCGTGTACCCGTTTCCACCCCCACCCCC
>JBIOVA010000227.1:0-4232 GCA_044867485.1 Lacipirellulaceae bacterium
CGGTTGTCGCATCGAGCGCGCCTGGCCCACGGCGAGCGTCAACCGCACGTCGAGCTCGCGGCGTTCCAAGTCCGCCATCTCGCTCCCTGGCGACGCGGCGAGCGGCGCCAGCTCGTCGCGGGTCCATGTCAGCCGCACCGACTTGGCGTCGTCGGGCGACGGCGCGGCTGGCGAAGCTGGCGCAAACGGCTCCGTCTTGGCGCCGGGGCGTTCGAGAAACCGCGCCACCGCGGCCTGCACTTCCTGCAGGCTCACTGTGCCAGCGCACGGATGGCTCTTGCGCAGGTCGCCCGCCGACAGCGTCGCGTGATCCACAATCCCCGGGACCGGCGCCGCGACGGATTCCGCGACCTGCGACATCGCCTGGTGAGCCCGCAGCAGCACCTGGGCGTACTCGTTGGCCCGAGCGGCGTCGATCGACAGCACGTCGGCCAACTGCCGCACCTTGGGTTCCAGCGCTCCCACCAGATCGTTGAGCTTTTCCTTGTCCAGGTCGCAATAAAGGCGTCCCGCTTCCAAGAGATCAGGCAGCACGCTCAGACGGTGTTGGCCGACAAGCTGCGCCAGCAGCTCGGCCAGGTGCAGCACCCGGGTGAGCTGCGCGTGCTCATCGCGAAGCTTGGCGAGCCGCTGCGGGCGACGAGGCTCAGCAATCGCCCGGACAAGCACTTGCGGCATGTTCCAATGGGCCAGCAGCCCCGCGGTCAATTGCACGTGATCGAACCCTAAGGCCGACTGTTCCAGCGCGGAAAGCTCGGCCCGATATTCGATCGCCTCGGTCACGAGCCGGGCATACGGCCCGCCCAGTTCGCGGAGCATCACCAGCACGCCGAGATCCTGGAGCAGCCCAGCGAGGAACGCTTCGTCGCCGGAGCGTTTGAACAATTGCTCGCTCACCTCGCGGGCGGCCACGGCGCGGGCCAGCGTCGAGCTCCAGTACCAGTCAAGTTGCTCGCCAGCGATGTCGAGGAACAACTGCTCAGGCAGGCTGAACCCCAGCACCAGCAGCTTGAGCTGCTTGATGCCCAATAGGGCTACCGCCTCGTTCAGGTCGCCAACCGAGTGGCTGAGCCCGAACAGCGAGCTGTTGACCACCCGCAGCACTTTGGCGGTGAGCGCGGGGTCGCGCTCCAGACATTCGCGCAACGCCCGCACGTCGACCTTCGGATGCTCGGTGAGCCGCAGCATTTCGACGGCGACCGCCGGCAGCGTGTACAGCGTGCCGGCGCGGCGCACGATGAGGTCGATCGTCGAGACGCCGGGAGCGGGCTCCGTGAGGGCGGTCATGGCGGGGGAATCAGCGGCGGTGGCGCGGGCGGCGGGTACTGCAAATCTAGCTCACAAACCTCCCGGTCGCCGCGGAACGGCGCCAGACGCTAGCACGATCGCTACGATCGGCATTCGTCTGGGGCCGGCAGGCGGCGGGCGTGTACAATCCGCCCGCCGCGGCCCGCCGCGCCTTCCCCGACTCCTCGCGGCGACAACGAGGGAATGCCCAATGCGCAGCAAAACCATGCATCATTGGCGACGATCGATGGACCTGGGTCTCTGCGCGGCGTGCGTTGTCGCGATGACGACGCCGGCGTCGGCCGAGCCGCCGCTCGACGGCGTGACGACCGCCACACACGTCGTCGCAGACGACGATGGCGACAAATCGCAGTTCGACCAGGTGCGGCTGGTGCGCGAGCTGATGCGTCGCCGCGGCGGCGACACGGCGGCGGCGGCGCAGCTCATCCAACTCACGCGGCCGTTCGAGGCCGCCGTAGCCGCTGAGATGTTCGACGTGCTGGCCGACGCCCACCTGGCGGAGGGCAATCTCGACCTGGCCGCCGAGACGCGGCGGCTGCTCGTGCAGCAGTATCCGGGCGAGCCGCGCGCCCGCGACGCCACGTTGTGGCTGGTCCGGCTATACGCCAGCAGCGAAGTGACGCACGCCCACCGCCAGCGCACGGCCGCGGCAGGCCGCGGCGGGGATGACGCGGCCGTCGACCAGGGCTTTGCGATGTACGCGCTTAACCTCGCGGCAAGCGACGAAGATCTGACGACGACCCGAAAACGCGATCCGGCGCTGTCGTTCCAGCGCGCCGTTGCGGCGCGGCGGGCCGAACAGGGGAAGGTCTCGGACGCCTTTCTCACATCGCTTAAGCGGCTGCGCGCCGGCGACCCGTGGGGCGAATGCGCCCGGGCCGAAGCGTGGCTCGCGGAACGGGGCGACGGCCAACCGCCGAAGCCGCTTGCGCGCTGCATCGACGCCGCCGAGCGACCGCGGCTCGACGGCGTGCTCGACGACCCGTGCTGGCTAGGCGACGCCGGGTTCCCGCTCACCGCGGCCGGCGCTGCAGCAGCGGCCGGCGACGCAACGGGCCTCGTGCGATTGGCCTACGACGGCGAGTACTTGTATCTCGCGGCAACTTGCCCGAAGCGTCCGGGCGTCGCGTATCCCGTCGACGAGCGGCCGCGGCCCCGCGACAGCGATTTATCCACCTACGATCGCGTGCGGCTGCTGATCGACGCCGATCGCGACTACGCCACGTGGTTCGAGCTGACGATCGACAGTCGCGGCTGGACGGCCGATCGCTGCTGGGTTGACGCGGCGTGGAATCCGAAGTGGTTCGTCGCCGCCGCCCACAGGGCGGACGCTCCGCGCACGCCGTGGGCGGTCGAAGCCGCGATACCCTGGACGGCCCTCGCTGCGCGGGCGCCGCAGTCGGGCGAGGCGTGGGCGATCGCCGTCGATCGCCTCGCGCCCGACGCCGAAGCCCAAGCCTGGCAAAAGCCCGCCGGCGAACATCCCGGGCCGGCGAGCTTCGGACTGCTGCTGTTCGACTAGCGCGGCGTTTGACCGGCCTCTCCGGGAATGGCCATCCGTCTCCCCGCCTCCGCCACTTGGCCCCCGCCAATGACCGAGGGCTAGCTCACGATAAATCTCTTGACATCATTAATTCTAATTCGTTAGAATTAGCGCCGTTCGCTCAACCGCCACCCCGGTGAGGCCCTGACGATGCCGCGACCGCCAAGCGCCCAACCCACAGACGGCGAACTGGAAATCCTCCGCGTGCTGTGGGCCGTGGGGCCGGCGTCGCTGAGTGCCGTGTGCCAAGCGCTGCAGCAGCAGCGTGACGTGGCGGTCACCACCGTCGCCACCATGCTTCGCGTCATGAGCGACAAAGGTTTGGTGCGCCGCGAGGGGAGCGGGCGCGGCGCCACGTGGAACGCCGCCGTCTCGCAAAAGACGACGCAGCGCGGCATGGTGCGGCGGCTCGTCGATCGCGTGTTCGACGGGGCCACGGATCGGCTGGTTGCCCATCTCGTTGAGGGCGGCGAGCTGTCCGACGAGCAACTCGCGAAGCTGCGCAAACTCATCGATCAACAAGCGAAGCACTCCTCGTCGCCCCGCGGCAAGAAAGGAGCACAACGATGAACGCCTGGTTTGATTCCGCCGAGACCCTGTGGCGGTTGGCCGGTTGGACGATGCTCCATTTCTTGTGGGCCGGAACTGTCGTGGCGCTGCTCGGCGCCGCCGTGCGGTGGGCGTGCCGCCGCGGCAGTGCGGATGTGCGTTATGCGGCGTCCTTGGGGACGCTCGTGCTGCTGGCGGCGACGCCCGTTGGATTGGCAAGTTGGTTGGCTGTGAGCGCGCAAATTCCCGAGTTTCGGAGAAACTCGGCTCCTGTAGGCGAGTTTCTCCGAAACTCGCAGAGCGCGGAGGCTGACGTCGCCACAGAGGAAGAGCGTGCGGCGAATGGTGATGCAACGGGCGCGAATCCCTCCCCTAGCCCCTCCCTTCGAGGGAGGGGGGATGTTGCGCCGCTTGCGCGGCTTGTTGGGTGGCTCCCCGTAGTGTGGCTTGCCGGAGCGCCGCTGACATTTGCGTTGCTGGCCGCGGGACTCGTGGGGTCGCGGCGGCTGCAGCGCGGCAGCATGCCACTAGTCGACGGACCGATTGTCGACGCTTGTCGGCGATTGGAGCGGGTCCTCGGCGTGGCTCGCCGGGCGGCGGTCGCCGTGTGCGACGGGATCGCCCAGCCGGTGCTCGTGGGCCTTGTGAAGCCGACGATTCTGCTGCCGGCGGCGGCAATTACTGGCTGGACGCCCGAGGAGCTCGAAATGGCGCTGGTGCACGAACTGGCCCACGTCCGACGGTGGGACAATCTCGTGAACCTCGGGCAGCGCGTGATCGAGTCGCTGCTGTTCTTCCATCCGGCGGTCTGGCTGGTGAGCCGGCAGGTGCG
>JBIOVA010000228.1:0-7376 GCA_044867485.1 Lacipirellulaceae bacterium
CCTTGGGCAGCCACCGCTCGTAGTTCGACCCGTTGGCAAACGCGACGAACCCCATCCGCAGCGGCATGCCCGTGGCCGTCACTGCCAATCTCGGCCCGGCCGTCGTGGCGGCGGCGGCGCGCGAGAACGGCGCCTCGAGCGACTCGAGCGTCGGCAAGGCCACGCACACGCCGAGCCCGCGTAAGAATTGCCGCCGAGGCAGGCCTTGGTCCAGCGCCTTATTCATCGTCGGCCTCCACTTATGAGTGCCACTGCTGGCTTGTCCAGCAGTGGACCCCTGGCGCCCGCGTCGCACTGCTGGACAAGCCAGCAGTGGCGCCCGCTCAGTCGGCTTGCTCTGGGTCTGTTATTCTAACCGTTGCTTCGACCTCGGGTTCCGCCGTCGCCTCGGCGCGGGGTCGTTCGCGATCGCGGAAGCGGCCGCGGCGGCGTTGGGGGCGCCGCTGATCCGGCGGCGGGATTTCAGGAATCTTTACGCCCGCTGCCAGTTGCAATTCGCTGGCGTCGTCGCCGCGCCGCGTTTGGAACGCGGGACTTTCGATCACGGCCAAGAGCAGCGTCGAGAACTTGCCGCCGTTGGCCATGAGCTTGTCGGCGATCCGGTCGACGGTCACGGCGTCGTACGGTTCCAGACCGCGGCCGAGGGCGTAAGTCAGTAGTTTTTCGGTGACGCACCGATAGTACCGTTCGCGGTTGCCCGCGATGTAGTCGCGCAAATCGTCGACGCCGGACAGCTCCTCGCCCGTCACGGTCGTGCCGGAAGGATCGATGGGCTCGCGGCGCTCCTCGTCGCGCCACTGGCCGAGAAGGTCGAAGTTTTCCAGCGCGACGCCGATCGGATCGAAGTGGGCGTGGCAGGCGGCGCACGAGGGGTCGGCGCGGTGGGCCTCCAGCAGCTCTCGCACGGTCCGCAACGCCTTGCCGTCGACGTGAGCCGCCTCCAGCGGCGGCACATTCGCCGGCGGCGCCGGCGGTTGCGTGGCTAGTAGGTTTTCCAGCACGAACAGACCACGCTTGACGGGCGAAGTGCGATCGGGGTTCGACGTCGACACCAGGAAGCTTCCCTGCGTCAGTATCCCGCCGCGGTGCGACTCCGGCGGCAAGTTGACCCGGCGAAACTCGTCGCCCCGCACGTCCGCAATGCCGTAGTGCCTCGCAAGTCGTTCGTTGACGAACGTGTAATCAGCCGTCACCAGCTCGAGCAGGTCGCGATCGTTCCGCACGACGTGTGCGAACAACATGTCGGACTCGCGCTTCATGGCCCCGCGCAGAGGGTCGAGTTCCTCCTCCCGGCGTGAGATGGGCGTCATCAGCACATTTCGCGTGCGCAGCCACTGGCCGGCGAAGTCTTCCAAGAACCGCTCGGATTTGGGGTCAGCCAACACCCGCTGCACCTGCTCTGCCATGTGCTCGCGAAGCGTCCCGGCGGCGGCGAGGTTTGTCAGCTCGTCATCGGGCATGCTCAGCCAGATGAGGTACGACAATCGCGAAGCCAGCGCGTCGTCGTCGAGCTTGTGCCGCGTCGCAGGGTCGTCCGGCTGGGGCTGCAATTCGGTGCGGAACAAGAATCTCGGCGACGTGAGAATGGCCAGCAGGCCATTGCCGATGCCGCGCTCGAAGTTCTCCTCGGCCGTTGCCAGATCGGCGAGACGTTCGACCGTCGCCTCGTCGACCGGTCGCCGAAACGCTCGCGAGGCGACGCGCTCCAAAATGTCATGCGCGTAACGGCGCCGCGCCAACGGATCGGTGGGCGGTGCGCCGGCGAAGAAAATCTGCTGATGCGACTCGGGATACGAACGCCGTTCGGGGGCTATCGGCCCCGTTATGGAGATTTGTGGTTTGAGCTGCAGATTGACAAGCCGGCCCTCGGAGTCGGGCTTCACGGCCTTCGTGACGAGCGTCACCACGTGCTCTCCCGCGGCCAGTTCGCCCTCGCGAACATAGCGGTGCGTCTCCTGCCCGCCGACGTCGAGCTTCGCGGCCGCCACGTCTGCTCCGTCAAAGGCGAATTGGAAATCGAATCCACCGCCATACTCCTGCCAGCCGCCCAGGTAAAACTGCACGTCGACGCGATAGTGGCCCGGCTCGACAATCTCGAACTTTGCCTCGTGTTCCGTCCGTTGAGTTTCTCGGTCGGGTGACACGTGCAGGGACGATCTTTCGATGCGCTGGACGGGATACCACGGACCCTCGGTGACGATCACCTTGCTGACAATCAACTCGGCAATATCGAAGTACTTATCCAACAGCGCCGGAGACAAAGTCTGGAAGTCGCCGATGTTGTCGAACCCGTAGGCCGTATCGTCGGGCGGCAGCATGTCGCGGAGGCGGGCGTCGGTCGCCTGCGATAGAGCGGAGAGATTCTCGGTTGCCGTCACATCGACGCCGAACAAATCATTCACCGTAAACTCATATTCCATCCGGTTGAGTCGCCGCATCGTCACGCGGCCCGGGTCGGGGTGGTCGTAGTTGACCCCCAGCGCCGCTTGCTCGATCCACTGCGTCATCGCCTTGCGGTCGGCGCTGGACGGGCGCTCGGCATCGACCGGCGGCATGAACTCTTGCCGCACCATGAACCAGACCTTCCGCCAACGGTCGCGCGTGGCCGGAGCATCCTCAGCGGCCAGCAACTTGTCGAGAGCGAGCGTTCCCTCGGCGGCGCCGTTGCCGTGGCAGTCGAAGCAGTGGGCTTCCAGAAGCGGCCGGGCGTCTTCTGGCTCCGCGGCCGCAGGCGGCGACGCCAATACCGCGCCTAGCAAGCTGGCAGCGGCGAGAGCTCGGCGCGTCCACCCCAGAAACATGGCGGCGTCCACGGGAAGAATAGACAAGCCGGCGATGCAGACGGCGCCATCGCAACGTCGGTCTCACAGGCGAGAGTCCACAATACTCAAGCCTAATGAACACCGCTGGCAGCGGCAAGTTCTCAACCTGTTACGGAGAGAATCAAGGCGTTTTCCGCAAACGACGCAGATATTCGCAGATGTGGACGACTGAATTTGCGTCGCACGGGCGATCGTCCTTCCTCTTGCCTTCTCAATCTGCGCCCCTCTGCGTCCTCTGCGGACAAATCCGATGAACTCAAACCGCGGTCTCAACCGATGGGCCTAATCCTTGAACAGCTCCGGATTCTCGCGGCTAAAGTCCGCGTCGGTGAAGCCGTTGTTCACCTGCAGGTTGAGGTAGGTGTAGGCTTCCTCCAACGGCGGCGCCTCGCCGGGATTCTGCGGCCACAGGTAGGCGGCGTAACGAATCGGCACCCGCAGCTCGTTATCGATGAACACCTGCGCCTTGTGGAAGCGGAAGTTCTTCCGCGGCGTGGGGTGCGTGACCTCAATCAGCGTCACCGGGCGTCCCTCTCCGCCCTTCGGCCCGATCACCGTCTGGCTCGTGACCACGTCGCACTCGCCGAAGTTGACGTCGTTCGACGCGACGTCGACCAATTCGGTTGTAAGATTGCGAACGCCGATCTTGGTAATCGGATACTTTTGTCCCGCCATGGCCAGCCGGCCGTCGGGAGCGAGCTCGAACACGCCGAGCCGGCGCTTCATGCCGCTGTCGCGGGCGTGCAGCTTGCCGCCGGTGCCATTGGGACCTTCGACGTACAGACATTCGCGGCCCTTGTTCGGCGCGAGGAAGAACAAGTGCACGCTGAACGGCTGGTGCCGCACCTTGATGTACGCGACCTCGGTCCCCTGCAACTCGCCGTCGATTCGCTCCTGCTTGTAGAGGATCGCCTGGTAGTCGCGGATGTTCTCGTCGATGTATTTGAGCGATTCCGTTGCGACGCGCAGCGCCGGCGCCAATGGGTGTTGGCCGGGGATGGGATCGAGGTTGAACGGCGACTGCATCGCCACTTCCGGGACGACCCGCGAGGCGACTTGCGCCGCCGGCTGATCGGCCGCGCCCGCCGCGGCGGGTTCCTCATGGGCCACGCGGTAGATCGGCTCCACCGTTCCGGCGGGAGCTTCCGCGTAAGCTGGCGCCGTCAGCGCACCGCTCACTAGCGTCATTGCCCAGGCGGTCGTCCAGTGGCAGAATCGTTCAAGCCGCGACGGGAAGCTCATGACCGGAAATCTCCTGAGGCGGCTCGACGGCCGCAGGTGGGGCAGGGGGACGGAAGCGCGGCAAGGCTGGGGCAAATCGCGTTCCGCCATCGGGGTGGGGCGGGGATCGGGCGGCAATTCGAGCGATTGGCTCGCCGGACGGGAGCGCAATCGGTGCAGCCACTTCGTAACTATCGATCCCCCTAAGCGAAACAATTACAATCGGCGCAACAAGCTCGGCGCGTCTCCGCAACCGGTGCAGCCGCAACTGGGCAAGGCGGGAAATCGTATCCGCCTGGTAAGGCTGGGGGAAGGGGAAACCGTGCAACGCGAACAATTCGCCCTAATTCTCCGAACGGTCACTTCGGCGCTGTTTGACGAGAACTCCTATCTTATCAGCCTCCCGGGGCGAAATGACTGCGTCGTCGTCGACCCGGGGCTGGAGCCCGACCGCATCCTTGAGGAGCTTGATGGGCTGGGCGTCAAGCCGGCGGCGATCCTCAACACCCACGGCCACGCCGACCACATCGCCGGGAACGCGGCGCTCAAGGACCGCTGGCCGGCATGCCCGCTGATCATTGGGGCCGGCGACGCGGACAAGCTCATCGACCCGCGTGGGAACCTGTCCGCGGACTACGGTCTGCCGATGGTGAGCCCGCCGGCGGATCGCACTGTGAGCGAGGGCGACGTGCTCAACCTGGCGGGGGTCCGCTGGACGGTGCGCGAAACGCCCGGCCACTCCCGCGGGCATATCGTGTTCGTCGCCCTGGAACTCTCGCCGGTGCTGGTCCTGGGCGGCGACGTGCTGTTCGCCGGCAGCGTCGGCCGCACCGACTTCCCAGACGGCAACGCCGCGGCGCTGGCCGCGTCGATCCGCGACAAACTGTTCACGCTGCCCGACGACGCCGTGGTGCTGCCGGGTCACGGCCCGCCGACGACGACGGGCCACGAGAAGCGGACGAATCCCTATGTGGGTCGCGGGGGAATCATGCTCGCCTCGTAGACGACGCTGCCAGATTCGTCTTCGACGCGGACGACGCTGGCAACATCGTGTACGACAGCAAACCTCTTTCGCGGGCCCGATTTTCCGCGAACGGCGCAAATCCTTTGACGACTTCAGCGGCGGCGCGCGACATTGGAGTTGTCTCAGTCGAGCACACCCTGCGCGGCTGGACTCTCGTCTCGCTTCTTTTCTTTGCGCAACTCGAGCGGAGGCATCGCCATGGCTAGCCCATTGGTCGGTCCGACAGTGTTCGATCCCACGTCGCAGCGCGCGTCCGAAGGTGCGTTTCCAGACGCATCCGCCCCGGCGCCTAGTCCCCTGTCGCACGACACCGCGCAGAGCTACATCGACGCTCGCCCATTCCGCAAGATGGGCGAGTGGGGCGAGACGGTGACCGTCGCCCGTCAAGGCGTGATGCTGAGCACCGTTCGTTGGCTCGCGCTCCATCGCGGCCAGTCGGCGGACTACCGCGAACTGTGGACGCACTGCCAAGACGCCAATCCGGCGTGGTTTACCAGTTTCCGTCTCGTGCGAATGCGGGAGCCGTCGTTCTTCCTGCCAGCGGGCGAGGTGGTGTTTCAGGTTCTGGAGAACCCCACGCAGATTCCCGACCGGCCGCCGCAGGGCGTCATGCTCCGCCACTGGGAGGCCATGAACGCGGCCCCCGAGGCGACGTTTTATTTCCTGCGGCCCGTGTTCGTCGTCGATCCGTGGCTGCGACTTTACACGGCGGACGATCTTCGCGAAGAAGCCGACGCGGATCGCGACGACGCGATCTTTGCGGCCCGGCTGTACGGCGGCGCGATCCGCGGAGTGGCTTGGAGCCGCCGGCGAGTGCGCGACGCGATCCGCTGGAGCGTCCGCGGCGCCACGGCGGCAGTTCGTGGCGCCGCTCGCGCGCTGGGAGCGCCGCCGCCGACCGCCCGGCAACGCGCTTTCGAGTTCCACGCGCGGATGGGCCGGCGGGGACTGGACGACTTCCTACTCCGGACGATGCGGGCCGATCTTGATACGGAGTTGGCCGAGTTCCGCCGCGCCGTGCTGGACCTGCGCACGCGGCTGCCGATCGACCCGATTCTGTGCTTTGAACTGCCCGACCGGCCCGGCGAGCTGTGGTTTGAAGCCCATTGGTTCGAGGGCCGCGACGGGAAGACGTACGTCGGGTATTGATGGCCGCGCTCAACTCGCAGGGCAGTCTCGGCCAAGCTTGGTCGAGGCTGCACTCGCGCGTCACGGCGCTTTCGACTACTCGATGCGCCGCCCCGCGGCGTCGTCGGCGAAGAGATGCCAGGCGCCCTTGCGCACGCGCGGTTCGATCGCGTCTCCTGGCGCCAAACCGCTTTCGGCCGGCAGCCGCAGCGCACACCGCTCGCCCGCCAACTGAAAATAGCCGAGCGACTCGTGGCCCATCTGCTCGACGACTTCGAGCAGGGCGCGGCCGAGCCGCGGGCCATCGCCGTCGAGTAGCACGTCTTCGGGTCGGAATCCAAGGATGACGCGCCCGTGCGCCGCGCCGCCTAGCACGACCTCGCCCGCCGCGTGCTTCAGGGCGCCGCCCTCGCCCAGGTCGCCGCGCAAAAAATTCATCGGCGGGCTGCCAATGAACGCCGCCACGAATCGATTGGCTGGCCGGCGGTAGAGCGCCAACGGCTCGTCGGCTTGCTGGACTACGCCCGCCTGCATGATGACGATCCGCTCGCCGAGCGTCATCGCCTCGACCTGGTCGTGGGTAACGTAGATCATCGTCGTCTTGAGCCGGCGGTGCAGCGCCGCGATCTCGGCCCGCATTTGCACGCGCAGCTTGGCATCGAGGTTCGACAGCGGCTCGTCGAATAGAAACACCTGCGGCTGGCGGACGATCGCGCGGCCCAAGGCCACCCGTTGTCGCTCGCCGCCGGAAAGCTCTCGCGGGCGGCGGTCCAACAATGCCGCGATTCCCAACGTCTCGGCCGCTTCGCCAGTTCGCTGGTCGATCTCCGCACGGGGCGTGCGACGCATCTTGAGCCCGAACGCCAGATTTTGCCGCACCGTCATGTGCGGGTAGAGCGCGTAGTTCTGGAATACCATGGCGATGTCGCGGCGCCCTGGCTCGAGTTCGTTGACCCGGCGGTCGCCGATGCGAATCTCGCCAGAACTTACCTCCTCCAGCCCGGCGAGCATTCGCAGCGTCGTGCTCTTGCCGCAGCCGGAAGGTCCGACCAGGACGACGAACTCGCCGTCGCGAGCCTCGAGATTGAGGTCCCGGACGGCTTGGCGTCCGCCGGGATAGATCTTATTCACATTGAGAAAAGAAACAGTCGCCATCGTCTCCCGCCGCTGTGGACTGGCCG
>JBIOVA010000229.1:0-26887 GCA_044867485.1 Lacipirellulaceae bacterium
TGCGTGCGGCCGGTTTCCAGCTCGATCTCCAGCCACGTCCCTCCGCCAGTCCGCCAGCGACATTGATAATTCAGCACCGCGTGCTTCGCTGCGGGGTGATCGGCCGCGACCACTTCGGCCTGGGCCAGGCCGTGGCGTTTGTGGAGATAATCGGTCCACGTGCCCTCGTCGGGGGTCACCTCGCCTTCGACGAACGCCCAGTAACACTTGCTCACCGTGCGGTTCTCGAATTGGGCCGAGAGCCGTTGGGCGGCGCGCTCGTGGCGGGCCAACACGATGGCGCCGGACACCGGCCGATCGAGGCGGTGGGGCAAGCCGAGGTAGATGTTGGCGTCCGGCGGCTTGCCCTCGCGTTGGCGGTAAAACTCCTTGACGCGGACTTCGAGGCTGTCGATCCCCGCCGGGGCCTGGGTGAGCAGGCCCGCGGGCTTGTTGACGACCAGCACGGGTCCATCATCGTACAAAATGTCGAGGGGCGCAGGTTCCATAGACTGATTATTGCCGACGGCGGGTTCCTCGGGCTCGATCGCATCGACGGCGGGACGATTCTCCTCGCTACGAGGCGTGACGGCTCGCCCTCGATGGGGCCTCGCCCGACGGGACTTGGGGCGCGTGGGACGGACACGTTTACGCGGACTTACGTCCGGACTTTTGTCCGCTCGTCGCCGCGCGGGACGCGACGTTTTCCGAGTTTCCGCGCGCGCGACCGTTGACAAAAGTCGCCCGACATTTGTCCGCTCCGTCGTTGTCGCGATCGGACCAATCTCCCGTCCGCAGCGGCGGTCCCTTCACCTGGCACAACAGGGACGCCACATCGTAGAAGGGGGTGGACGGGGTGCGAATCGGCTTGCGGGGATTGGTGCGCTGGGCGATTTGGGTTTTCACCTCCTGCACGACGGCCAGCAGCCGGTCGAACATGATCTCGCGCCGCTCGCCGTCGACCTGTTGCATGGCGACTTCGACGATCCAGCGGCCGGCCGCGTCGAGATCGTCGAGCGTGCAGTCGGCGGCCGCGCGGCGGGCATACGTGTGGGGGTCGGTGCGTTCCAGCAGCCAGGCGGCGGCCCGCCAGTTGCGTCCGGCGGCCTGGCGGAGGAGTTTTTCGGGGGCCAGCCGGGCGGCGAGCAGGGCGTCGTGGACTTCGCGGCGAAAGAGTGCGTTGCGGGCCATCTCGCGGCGAATGGTGCGGGCCGTGCAGCCGACGTAACGGGCGGCTTCGAGAAACTGGAGCCCGGCGTTGAGCAGGGCGCAGATTTCGCCGCGTTTGACGCCGTCGAGGGATCGGGGGCGACCGAGGGGCATGGGGGGCTCCTTTGGTTGGGCGCGAGGCGCGAGGGGGATGTGGAGAGGGGGAATGGGGAGTGGCGGATTTCGGATTGCGGAATGGAGATGGGGAATGCGGATTGGGGATGGGGAGATGCGGAGTGCGGATTGGGAGTCCACGGAGTTAGGGCATGGCCTGCCAACTCGCAGCTCGAAACTCGCTACTTTCGGGCCCTACGGGACGTATGTTCAGTCATAGCGGAAGTCGTGGCCCAATTTCTACGAAGAAATCGCCGGAATGCGGAAAATGGGGGAGGGCTCGCGCAAAGGCGCAGAGGGGCGTGACGAGGCGGGGGGCTCACGCAAAGGCGCAGAGGCGCGAAGGGCGGAGGAGGATTGAGGGAGGGGCGGGTGACATGCCTAGTGTTGCGTCACGCTTGTTTTTTCGAGTCAGGGTGGCACGCCCAAGTCTTCGCGGGGCGTGGTTGAAGCGGCAAACGTGTCGCTTCCGTTCCACGCCCTGCGGCGGACCTTGGGCGTGCCACCCGAAAATCTCCATGTGACGCAACACTAGCGGCAGTCCGCAGCCGGGGATTCGATAACACGCTTCTAGACATGCCCACGCGGACGAGGGCCTGGCGCCCAGCCGAAGGCCGATCGACGAGGAGCCAGTCGTCAGCGACTGGCCTGCTAAGCCGTAGGGTGCGGTCGACGGTCTACCGCCGACCCACCGAGACGCGAGAGAGCGGTGGGGTCGTCGAGGACGGCAACCCGCCCTTCTCTTGGGCTAGTTGCTTCGGCAACTCCGCCGGGGGACGATCCCGTGCGCAAAGCTCTATTTTTCCAGGTTGGACCGGCCGAGATTCGAGCCATTCAAGGGCAGCCTTGAAGGGATTCATGGGCGAAAGCCCGGGAAGTTCGGATGTCCAAAGCACGGCAATGTCGGATAGGGAGATTTAGTGGATTCGATCTCCTGGGTGTCCACCAGGAGAACCGCAAGTCAATACTATGTAACTCGTTAATGGATAATGGTTTACGATATTTTTTATGCGGATGGATTTAGTGAAGCGGCCTTGCCTGCGCAACCCCCCGGGTATAATTGACGTAGATCAATTTTCCGCTCAAATACCTCAAAGACTAGGTCCGACATGATTGACGTAAGTCAAGAATCAGCTAGTGTTGATGGTGTGGGCACGCCGATAGGTGCATAGGACGCCTATCGCGTGGCCACGCTCACTGATCCAGCGCTGTTGCAGGCCTATCTGAAGGCGCTGGAGGAGAACCTGCGCTTCACGGGTTACGTTACGTGGAAGCCGCACGCGCAAGAGTGGATTTGGTCGAATTTACCCGGCTACACTCCAAAGACTATTTCGGCCTTGATGTATGACCACGTGTCTGGCGGTGGAGAGGTGGATCAGGTCGTCGAGCGTCGCGAGCAGTGGCTGCATTTTGCTCACCACTACGATCTCAGATTTGTCATTGAAGGTCGCCTGATCTACATCGAAACCGTTTTCTTCGATGACGACCCTGATCCAACGATTCAAGTAGTAAACATTCACGATGCTTAATCAAGAAGTCATGTCACGACGCCCATTTCCTTGGCGATGCGGTGAGTGCGGACACAAGGAGGTTTATGCAGCGACGATTGACCATGTTACTCGGGTTAAGCACGACGGACGCACGTATGAAGTGCACGTACCGCAACTTGAAGCGGCGCAATGCGAGAAGTGCGGAGCGATTGTGTTTGATGATTGGGTCGGAGAGCAAGTATCTCTGGCATTACGCGAACAATTGAACTTGCTTACGCCAAATCAAATACGCGTGTCACTTGACCAGTTGCACAAGACTCAGAAGGAAGTTGCCGCGTCCATTGGTGTCGCTCAAGAGACAATGTCCCGTTGGTGCACGGGCGCTCTAATACAGTCCCGCGCAATGGATAAATCACTTAGGAGTTACTTCGCGTCGTCAGAAGTGCGAGGTGTGTTCGAGTCAATCGCTACCGATCCAACGATTGGAACGCATGCCGTCCCCGATCTTACAAATTATGCTGTCGCAGAACGTGGTGCCGTTAAGAAGCACGAAGTGCAAATTGGAGATGTGAGATACAGGGCAACACGAGCCCTTATTGAGTCGGCTGGCACAACGTGGGGTAAGGAAGTGGAAGTGGCTGCATGAAGGTCGTGACTTTCTATTCATATAAGGGCGGGACAGGTCGCACATTGGCTGCGACCAATTTCGCTGTTTATCTCGCTAAGCTCGGATTAAATGTAGTGATCCTGGATTTCGACCTGGATGCTCCAGGTGTGGATTCTAAGTTTCCCGGATTCTCTCTTCCTCAAGGGCAGAAAGGGTTGATTGATTATGTATTGCACTTTCAGCGCAGTGGTCAATCAGCGGGTGGAATCAAGGAATTTGCGTGTCAAATCCCACTGAATTCGCAACGTAGACCCAGCTCATTGCACCTAATTCCAGCAGGGGATTACTTATCGAATAGTTACGCGGCGCAATTAAATGAACTCAACTGGAGTGTCATCTTCTCGCCCGAGCGTGACGGCGTGGGCTTCTTCCAAGGTTTCTTATCGCAAATAGAATCCGACCTCTCGCCCGATGTGGTTGTCATCGATTCGCGAACAGGCTTCAGTGAGATCGGTGGACTCTGCACTCAGCAACTCGCGGACGAGACGGTAATTCTTTCCTCGCTCGCAGCCGAGAGCATCAAGATGACTCGGCATCTCTCGCAGTTGATCAGGCAAAGTCCGATTGCGAAGTCCTTGCAAAAAGAAGTCGGTACGAAAATCGTAGTGAGCCGAGTCCCTAAGCCACGTGACATCCATCGACTGAAGACAAGGTGCTGCAAAGAGTTTCGCGTCCAAGAGACCAATCTGTTTTTCCTGTTTTCATGCAGTGCGTTGGAAAGGGAAGAATTTGTCGCGATGCTCACCCAAGATGGTGATGACGAGCTTATTGGGAACTACGTTCAGCTATTCCAGGGTCTCGATGTGGAAGTCGCGCAGGAAAGCATTCGCACTGAAATTGAACACACAGAGCGAGGACTGCTTTCAATCTCTCCCGAGCAATCAGAAGCGCGAATACGCGAATTAGTCGCGCTGTATCCGCATACTGAGGTGTATCGCAGCGCGATGCGGTTCTTCAACCTAACCAGAAAGACCGATGATACGTTGCAATTTGCAACGCGCCTTTTGGACATTCTGCCTGGGGATGTGGAAGCACAACGACAGGTAGCGGACCATGTCTTATCTCAACGATTTCGCGAATTGCAATGGAGACGCCGTAAATCCGAAGGCGTAGACCTCCGCAGGCTAACGGATATTGTGGGACGGGTGTATGACCGGGGCGATCTGACCGCAGAGGAAAAGGTGCGATTTGCTGACCTGTTGGAAGACGTCGGCGATAAGGAAAAGGGTTTCCGAGTGGCCTTTGATGCCATGAAGGAAACGACGGACGAGGAACAACGGATGCTCGCGATGACATTGGCAGCGCGAATGGGCATGGAGGTAGGAAAGGTCGAGGTAGTCGACGAGATTCTCGCTCTGGTACCGTTGAGCAGGCTAAGGGGGAGCCTCGCGGTAGTCGCTTTCAATCGGATGCTCGCGCTCGGCCAGAGGGAGAAAGCGTTCGAGGTCAGCAAGTTCGCTTTAGCAACCCTCGCCAATACTGATTTGGTTGTCAATGCGCTCAAACTAGGTGCTGAGTTAGGACAAGCTCAGGAAATCATTGAAATCCTGCTTCAAAACAAAGAGTTCGAGATGATGAGTCAGCGAGACCCATCCTTCCGCTGGAGATTAGAAGCAGTGGGCCTTGGGAGCGATATTATTGGCGAGCTATTTGATCCGACGAGTCGGCGGCGCAAGCGCGGCACTTAATTGGAATCCCTTCCATGTCCTGGAGAATGAGTCATGAGTAAGAAGCAAGATCGAATCGTTTCGCCCCGACCTGATGGCCAATGGGCAAATAGGGCGTTGGGTGCAGATCGGGCCGGATCTCTCCACTCGACCCAACGCGCAGCCGAACAAGCCGCCCGCGAAATGCTCCAGCGCGCCGGTGGCGGCGAGCTAATTACGCAGGGTCGTGATGGGCAGATTCGGTCGAAAGATACTATTGTTCCCGGCAACGATCCGAACCCGCCCAGGGATCGCGAACACTAGAGCCAGATACAAATCTCTTGTTTGCTAGCTAAACGCGATTGAGTTGGATTCCGTATCAGTGGTAGAGCGGGCTCGCCCGTCCGCGGCGAACCCGCCATCCCCGAAAACCGTTGCTGTGGCGTGGACGGGTCGCCGGCAGACAGGCGACTGATCCTACGAACGCTCAGCCGCCCCGCCGGGGCTCGCGGCGTCCGCGCGGGGGCGTTGCCCGAGCGCCCGAACGCTGGGCTCTTCTCATGGCGTCCCTGCGGGACGCAAGGCAGCGGCGGCGGCCCGGGCATGGCTATGTTTGGTTCCAGGGTTCGTAGGCAGCATGCCCACGCGAACGAGGGCATGCCACTCGACGATTCATTGACCCGCGGCAGGGCGGCACGGCCGTGGGGCGGACGCGGCCGCAATTGGTCGCAAGCCGCGGTCTGGTGCTTGTCACGCGGCGTACGGCGGCCGCCAGATGCCGATGGAACGGCCTTTTCTTGGTGATCGCCCGGCGGCCGTCCTAGACTAGCGGGCGTTGCCGCTAGAGCCAGTTTCAGAACCGCCTGCGGAAGGGGGGCAGGCACATTGAGCTCCGAAGACTGCGCTCAATGAGCCAGACCCCGGCGGTTCTGTACGGCGGGCGGGTCGTGACGGGCTTTTCACATTCTGTACTTCTGAGGAGGGCGTCATGAAGTGGACAAGAAATCTTCGCGGTTGGTTGGCGACGTGCAGCGCCATGGGACTGCTGTCCGTCGCCGCGTCGCCGGTGCATGGGATTACCGTGATGCGCGATCCGATGCAGGGCGCGGGTTTCGTGGACGTCGCGGGCGGTCTTCCCCTGATTCTCGGCGCGCCCGTGAGTGCGCCGCTGGAAATTGACATCGTGTTCAACGAAATGCGCCACATCGAACTGATGAACAGCGCAACCACGACCGTCGAGTTCGGCGTGGGCAACACCGGCAATACGGCGGACCTCGATTACAAAATCGTGTTCGATCTCAGCGACATGAACGGCGATCTGATCACGACCGACGCCCTGGTCGTCCAGAATACTGTGCAGGGCGGCTTTATTAACGTCGTCAATCTGGATCTGACGCCGCTGCCGGCGGTGATCTTCCACGACATGCACGTCCGCGTCGAGGCGAGCTTTGACGGCGCGAACACCGGGTCCGGCCTGTTCGATTTCTACATGGCCGGCGGCGGGGGCGACTCCGGTACTGCGGTGAGCGGGCCGATTCGATTCAACCGCGCCGTCGTGGGCGAGTGGATTCCCGAGCCCGGCACGGCCGGATTGGGACTGCTTGGATTAACAGGTTTGCTGCTTTCCAGGCGACGTGAATTGGCACGCGGCGCCACACGTATGCAGCGGCGGTGCCGGGCGTGAGCCATGCCAATCGGCGCGTCGCCGTCGCTTCAGCCAGCGACGGGCGGCGCTGGCGGAGCCCGTAGCGTGGGTCCGCGGTATGACGCGAACCTACCAGGGTGCGCGAAAACGGTGGGTTTGCCGAGGACGGCTAGCCTGCCCTCCATCTACGACAGCTTAGCCGCCCCGCCGGGGCTCGGAGCGTCCACGAAGGGCGCGTTGCCAGAGCGTTGAACAGGATTATGCAAGTACTAGCGCACGAAAACTGGGGCACGGGCGATGCGCATGAAACGCTCCGGTCCCCTCCCCTTGATCAGGATTATGCGAGTGCTAGCAATCGGGCGTATTTCAATTCATGGCCCCGGAGGGGCCGAGTCGTGTAGCCAGGAGCGTAAGCTCCTGGTTGCGTTTCGAAAGATCATGGCAGAGCCCCCGCGGGGCGACATCGCCTTCGCGGCAGGATCGACGTCGCCCCTCGCGGGGCTTTCGTTTCACGGGACCGACCGATTCCAGGGCCTTGCGGCCCTGGCTACACGACGTCGCTCCTCCGGAGCTGAGGACGTCGAGTGGCGCACGAGAATTCCTGATCGCGATAGCATTTGCATATTCCTGTCGTGAGCCGAGGGGAGGGAGCCGGAGAACGAAATTTACGCCTCTCTGTTGACGGCTGACCGTGATGACAGCACTCGCATCATCCTGTCGAAACGCTGGGCTCTTCTCATGGCGTCGCTGCGGGACGCAAGGCAGCGGCGGCGCCCCGGGGCATGCCCGCTTCGCACGGCTGGACGAGCCAGCAGTGGCGCCCGGCGCGCCGTTGCCGTAAGTACGACCGTAAATTGCCGCGCGGGTGGCCCCGATTGCCGTCCGCGGCTCTCGGGGGCGCGTCAGCGACAAGAGGTTGCGCTCGTGACGAGCGCTGAGCTGGAAGCACCCCTCTCGCGGCTGCGCCGCCCAGGTAGGCGAAGACGCCAACCTGGGCCACCCGCGACAATTGATAGGACCTGCAAAGGACTTGTGATAGCTTACCGCAATGCGAACTCTGGTTCTTGTCGGCATCTGTTGCATGGCGTGTACCGCCGTCGACGAAAAATCGGCTGTGGGCGCTTCCGAGGTCGTCGTCACTTTCGAGGAGATTGAGGCAGGATTGCACGTATCGTTCGACGCCCATGTCGACCTCACGGGACTGTCGTCCGGTGGCTTCGGGCATCCCCTCGAATCCTGGTTTTTTGCCGACGACAGTTTCGGATGGGGATTGACGATCGCTGCATCGGCGGCCAGTTTCGAGGAGTCTTTTACCGACGGATCATTCGTCTACGCTTTTGACATCCTCGCTTCCTTCAATACCACACATGTGGTTAACGCGACCGGAGACAACTTCCGCGTCGCCGTGGTCGGCACCGACTTACCTTTACTGTTTTACGTCTTGCCCTCGGATTATGTCTCCAACGCCCCGCTGTGCGGCTCGGCGACCTTCGTGGACTTGTCGCTCAGCGAGGTTGCCCCCTTGTTGGGAACCTTTCCGCTGGATTTTGACGGTCGCCGTACGATCACCTTTCGGGCCAGCGCGGACCTTGACGCCGACGGAGACGTTGACGGCGCCGATTTCCTGGCGATCCAGCGCAGCGAACCCGATTTAATCTCAGCTTGGGCGTCGCAATATGGATTGAGCGCCCCTGTCCGAGTCGACGCTCAAGCCGTCCCCGAACCCTGGACGGGCGAGCTGTTCTTGCTCGCAGCGATGTTGATCCTGGCGGGCCCACTGCGAACTGTTCGTGCAATGAACGGGTCAAGTGGCAGGGCGGGTCCGCGGTCCGCCGCGAACCCGCCGGGATGTGCGAACGCGGCGGGTTTGCCGAGGACGGCTAACCCGTCCTATGGCTGGCACGCCATGTGCGTGCCGCCCCCAGCGTCACAAAAACTTCACGCTCTCGCCGCACTGGCAGGCGTAAAATTGCGTTCGGCGTCCGTCCGTTCCCTCTTCCTCTCGTGCGAAGGAGCTCACTCATGAAAGCAGCGATTTCGATCGCCGTTCTCGCCTCGGCGGCCTGTCTGGCAGCGATTGCCGTCGCCGCGTCGACCAGCGACGACCAAGTGAAGGAAATGGCCAAGTGCGCCGTTTGCAAGTTCATGGCCGAGGACCCCAAGCTCATGGAGAGCGTGGCTTGGGAGTGTCACAAGATCGACGAGGGCATGCTCTGCATGGCGAGCGTCCCCAAGGAGATGAAAAACGCCTTTGACGCCGTGCATAAGAAGATGATGGCAGCCGTCGCCACGATCAAAGCGCATCCCGATCAGCCCGTCGAGCTGTGCGGCATGTGCGAGTCGATGGGGCAGTTGGAGAAAGCCGGCGCCAAGCAACAGACGATCGACACGGCCGTTGGCTGCGTGCACCTGGTGACGGCTGCGGATCCCGCCGTGGTCAAACAGATCCACGCCCAAGCGGACAAGGCGATGGCCGAGCACGAACACGCGGAACCGTCCAGCAACTAGCGATTGCCGGAGCCTTGTCGTCCTGGGGTCCCGAAGGATGGGCGGCCGGTCCCACGGCCGCCCATCCATTGCGCTCGGCACGACGATGGTCTGGCCGCAGCCTGGCGACTTCGCTTGACACAAGACATACGGCGCCGATGAGCCAGAGAGGAAAGGGTCCAAGAAAGGAAAGGGTCCAGAACTGAATGGACAGGATTCCAGGATGTTCAGGATTGACGGGATGAAGTTTCCGATGAAACGGATGGAACAGGAGAGCCAGCAATTTCTTGGTTTCCCTCCTCAATCCTGTTGATCCTGCCCATCCTGTTATCCTGTCAGTTCCGTTTGGAAGTCTTGCAAACCGGGCCGTGGTGCGATTCCGCAAGCAAGCGGGGTTGGGGAGCCGAACTCGCGAGCATCGAATCCCGCCCCCTTTTTTCTTTTTCCTCCGAACCCTCGCCGGATCGAAGCGTACCGGGAAGAGTAGCCATACTCCGTACTGAGGGTGCGCCATGAGCGATGTTTTTGTCGTTCCTTTCCAAGGGGAAATGATCGAGTGCCAGACCGGACTCGACGCGGTGGCCGTGAAGTTGGCGGATGCGGTCCTGTCAGGCGGCGAAGACGTGAGTCCGGTGGAATTGCAGCGGTTGGCGGCGATTCTGGACCGCTATAGCCGGCCCGTTGCGGCCCAGAAACTGCGCATGCAGTGCGTTCGCCAGCGCGTGCAGGCGCATTGACGAGGAAGCTTGCGCTTCGGCCTATTCCGCGGGCGGCAGGTCGGCTTGGTCGATGGGCTCGACGCGGAGGTCGCCGTACACCGCGTGATAGGAGTCCTTCCTGCGGTCGCGGGCCCAGAAGACGATGGCCTCCTTGTCGCCGAGCTGCCGGCCGGGGTAATAGCGCCAGTCGGCGCCTTCGACGCCGCGGTTGACCATGGCTGAGAGGCCCGCGGAGTAGAAGGCCGCTTGCATGGCGGCTTCGCTCGGCGGCGCTTCGGGATTGGCCGGCTTGATTTTTTCGGCGAGGGCCTGGGAAGCGTCCTTGAATTGCGCAGGGAGCTGGCCGTCCATGTGATCGGCGTACAGCTTGAGGAATTTGGCGGCGAAGTCGGCCGGCGTGGCGTTGAAGTCGACGGGCAGGAACGGCTGGGCCGCGTAGCCCGGCGGGGGCTCGACGCTGAACAGCGCGTCGTCGAGCGGTTCGTCCAGCTTGATGTTGGTCCAGGTCTCGACGACCGGACCGCCGCGGAAGTCCTTCTGCAGCAGCTCGACGCGGAGCGGACGGCCGGTCGACGCGTCGGCCCAGACGGTCGTGGTCGTGGTCTTGCCGGCGATTTCAAATCCGCGCGCCGCGCGGCCGTCGATCGTCTTTTCTCCCAGGGCCCGCGCGCCTTCGTCGCTGAGGCTCTGCACGTGTTCGATGGTCTCGGCGGCCATGTCCTGTCCCTCGGCGGCGCGCAAGGGGCTGACGTGCGCCGTTTTTCGCTTGGCGTCGACCATCAGCGCCTGACCCGCGGGAATGTTGAACACCACGAAGCCGCTCTCGTCGCCCGCGCCTTTGATTTCGGTGCGGGTCTTGCCCGGGACGCGGTGGTAGTTTCGATTCGTGGCGAGCACCTTGCCGTCGGCGGCAAAACTGACCACCGAGTCGAATGTGAGTGTTTGCGCTTTGCGGAGCCGCTCGACGACCTGCGACCAGGCCGCCGACGGTCCGGTGGGGCCGGCGAGCGCAAAACACAGGAAAGCGATTCCCGCGGCGAGGGCCGCGGCGGCGGCGAATTTGGATCGGCGGAGCATCGTCGTTTTCCTTTGCGATGGGGGTTGAGGATGGCGCGCGCCGTCGACGAGCGCGGCGAAGGTTTCCGGCCGCCCGAACGCGGACGAGGGCGGTCGCAGGGGCAGGGATTTGAGTCGCGACTCGAGCGAGTCGACGGGATCAGACGGTTCCATCGGCGACCTCCAACTTGGCGCGGAGCTTTTCGAGGCCCCGGCGATACCAACTGACGACGGTGCCCAGCGGCGCTTGGCGGACCGTCGCGATTTGTTGAAACGTCAGCTCTCCGTAGAGATGCTGCACAATCGTTTCGCGCTCGTTTGACGACAGGCGGTGCATCAGTTCCACGACTCGCCGGCGAAATTCGGCGTCTTCGTTCGATCTCGTCGCGTCGGGGCGGGGGTCGAACACAAACTCGGGCAAGGGATCGGGCGCCGCGCTCGCGCGCCGTAGTTGATCGACGGCTGCGTTGCGCACGGCGCGGAACACATAGGCTTTCAGATCGGCGACGGACGACTCCTGCGGCGCGATCTGGGGGCGCAGCAATCGGCAGAAGGCGTCGTGCACCGCGTCCTCGGCGCGGGCAGGCGAACAGGTGATCGCCAGGGCGCACGTGAACAACTGCTGACGGCACTCGCAGTAAATCCGTTCCAAGTCACCGCGGGGGGACGGCACGGGGGGTTTGCTCCTGGGTGTGGCGCTTTGAGTCGCCGTAATGAAGACGCCGCGGACCGAGATTTTTATGCACGACCGCCGTCACTTAGTCGCCGTCGCGCACAGCGGCGATGTTTTTGCGCATGCCGACGCGACTGTCGTCGACGCGTGCGCGCCGCGTCACTACGATCCAAGGAGGACCGCAACGTCGACTGCGGCGACACGGAGCTCCCGCGGAGCAATTCCTTGCCAAGATTCCGCCCCACGACGTCTGTGCAACTCGTTTGCGGAGGCCTCGCGATCTTGCTCGGCGCCGCGCCAAGCTTTGCGGCCGACGTCACGTTTAACATCTCGTACATCTCCGAGGCCGATCCCACGCCGGGCAGCGAGGCGCGGCATTGCGGCGACTTGTGGGCGGAGGGGAACTACGCGTACATCGGCTCCGACCGCCCGGGCGGCGGCATCGCCATTTTCGACATCGCCAATCCGGCCAGTCCGCAGTTTGTCACCGAGTACGCCGGCAGCGAGATGGAGGATGTCGAAGTCTACAACGGCATCGGCTATTTTGGCAGCGACGTGAACGGCTCGACGCCGGCGACGGGCACTGGAGTCGACGTCGTCAATCTCGCCGACCCGGCCAACCCGGTGCGAATCGCCCGCATCGACGCGTCGCTGGGCGGGCATCACAAGGTGCACACGCTCTCGGTGAGCAACGGCTTTCTCTACACGACGGACAACGCGACCGACACGATCAAGGTGTTCAACGTGTTGAACCCGGCCAATCCACAGTTCGTGCGAACCATCGATCTGGGCCTGGCGAGCAATTTCGCCTCGCACGAAGTGATAGTGCAAAATGGCCGGATGTACGTCGCCAGCAAGAACAACAGCGATGCGGTGAACGGCTGGACGCACATTTTCGACGTGTCGAACGTCGGGCGGTCGGCGCCGCTGCTGACGTCGTTCAACACCGGGGGCGGGACGCACACGAGCATGCCGAGCGAGGACGGCGACACGCTGGTGGTGTCACAAGAGCGATCCAATGGGGAGGTGCGGATCTACGATATTTCGATGATTGACCAGCCGGACGATCCTGACGCGCCGGCGCTGCTCAAGACGCTGACGCGGAGCACGTTGGGGATCGACGCCCACAGCCCGCATCATTCGCACATGCACGGCGACCTGTTGTTTCTGTCGTGGTATGAGGCCGGTTTGCAGGTGTTCAACATGGCGGACCGGGCGAACCCACTTTGGGTGGGGGCGTTCGACACGTATCCCGGCACGTCCACGAATTACAACGGCAACTGGGGCGTGTTCCCCAATTTGGGGCTCGACAAAGTGTTGATCAGCGATCGCACGCGGGGGCTGATCATCGTCGACGCGACGGCGACCGAGCCGACGGCGGATTTCAACGGCGACGGGGAGGTGGACGGCGCGGATTTGCTCGCCTGGCAACGCAGCGTCGGAACGCCCAGCGGCGCGACGCTTGCCCAGGGGGACGGTAATCGCGACGGGGCGGTCAACGGCCTGGATCTCGCGCTCTGGCGCACGCATTTTAGCGAGACGGGGCATCATCATCCGAACGCGGCCGTGCCGGAAGGTTCGGCGTTGGGAATGGTTCTCGCGGGCGTTTGGGCGCTGTGGAGCCGTCGACCGCGGCAGACTCGCTGGGCGGCGAAGTAGCGCCGGCGGTAGGCGACCTTCGGACGCCACTTCGGACTCGTCCAGCCGTGCGTCGCGGGCGCCCGGCGTAGTGCGCCCCGCCAAGGGGCCTGCATCCTGGCCCCTTTCACGAGAATTTCTGCGCGAAAGCGGCGACGCCGAAGAACCAGGATTAGAGACCGATCGCCGCTTGGGTTCGTCCAGGCGCTTGGCGCGTGACATGCGGCGGGCCGGATCTCGGGTGCGGACCCTTTCTCAATGGAGGACTTGTCGATGAAACGCAAAGCATTACTTCTAGCCGGAGGCGCCCTGCTGCTGGTGCTGCCGAGGCCGGCAGCCGCCGGCGGGCCGCCGTGGTTGTGCTTGCCCGTTGATGGCGTCACGGCGGACAACGCTCGGGAATGCGGCGAGCTGCTCGGCGCCAAACTGGAGAGCAAGCTGTGGCAGCACGACGGGCCGTACCGCGAGGTGCGCGTCAATCGTCACCGCGACCAATGGTATGCTTCGATGAGCATCAGCCAGGACGTCCGGTTGAGCGAGGTTGAGGCGGCGCTCAAGGGGAGTCCGTTTTCCGTGCCGCGGGACAAGCTGCGGCTGTTCGGTCACGTCGTGCTGGAAATCGACGCCGGCGCGACGCCGGCGAAGGCGCTGTTGGCCGCCGTGGATGCGCTCGACACGGCGACGATCGCCGCATCGGAGGAGCACGACGGGCGCCTGCTCGTGACCGTGGAAATGCCGTACCCGAAGGCTCCGCATCGGGACGCCGTCGGCTGGGATGAGTTCGAAACCAGCTACGTTGCCGAGCCGCGAACTCGCGAGACGATTTCGGCGACTGCGGGGACGCTGCCAGGCTTCGAGGAGTTTCAAGGCCTCGCGGCCAAGAGCGACGCGACCTTGACGGATATTCGTTGGAGCATCGATTACTGGTGCCGACCGCTGGGCGCAGTGACGGCGCCGGATCGGGACGGTGCAGGCCAGGTCGCTCAAGCGGTCGCCGGCAAGTGAGCGGCACGCGCGATTAACGGCCTCGTTGACCGAGGCGTTGGACGACTCGGTCGACGAGGCCGGGAAACAGCCGGTTGGCGACGACCAGCGCATGGCCGCGCCAATTGGGGAAGATTTCGCGGCGGCCGCGTTCCAGGGCGCGGAGCGTTTGCTCGGCGACGGCTGCGGCGGAGACGCTCGCGGCGCGGTTCCAGGGGAGTTCGCCGCGCTTAGCGAGCAGGTGGTCGAAGAATTCCGTGTCGGTCGTGCCGGGGCTCACCAGCAGCACGTCAACGCCTTCGGCGGCCAGTTCGGCGCGGAGCGATTCGCTCCAGCCGCGCAAGGCGAATTTGCTGGCGGCGTATTCGCCGTTGAGCGGCAGGCCGCGGTGGCCAATGATCGAGCCGACGTTGACGATGGCCGGCGCGCTGCCGGCGCGCAGGTAGGGCAGGGCAAGGCGCGTCATTTCGGCCGCGGCGAAGAAGTTGACCTCCATGACGCGGCGGAGCGTCGGTTCGTCGCTGTCGGCGAAACTGCCCAGGGCCGTGACGCCGGCGTTATTGATCAGCACGTCGAAACCGCCCCACAGCTCGACGGCGCGGGTTACGAGCGCGGCGCGGGTCGTCGGATCGGTCACGTCGCCGGCGACGTACTCAGCGGCGCCGCCGAGGCGGGCGCACTCGCTGACAAGCTCTCTGAGCAAGTCTTCGCGGCGGGCGGTGAGTAGGACGCGGGCGCCGCGGCGGGCGACGCCCAGAGCCAGCTCGCGGCCGATGCCGCTGGAGGCGCCGGTGAGGAGGACGCGGGCGTCGGTGAGATTGCGATGCATGCGTCAACAATCATCCGGCTCCCTCCCCTTGGCGGGGAGGGCTGGGGAGGGGGGCAGCGCCGCGCGCGACACTTAACCCGCATTTACGCCGTGCACCCAGCGCATCACCCCTCCCCTAACCCCTCCCCGTCAAGGGGAGGGGAACGGAGTGAACCAGCCGGATTACGCCACTTCCTCGATTGCTTCGTCGTCGGGCGCTAAGCCGTGAGCGGCAGGGCCGTTCATAGCGTGCGGGTGGACCTCGACGCCGGGGGTTTCGCGGAGGCGGCCCAAGTGCGTGCGGGCGATGCGGCAGTGGATCGACGCGCGGTCGCCGGTGAACGTGCGGCTGAGCACTTCGCCGTACTTGGCGAGGAAGGCCAGCAGCCGGCCGTCGCTCGAATCGCAGTGGACGTCGACGTCGAGAAAATCCTGACTGAGGGCGTCGCTGACCGCGGC
Organism: Lacipirellulaceae bacterium; assembly: GCA_044867485.1. Lineage (GTDB taxonomy): Bacteria > Planctomycetota > Planctomycetia > Pirellulales > Lacipirellulaceae > Lacipirellula. The sequence goes on from JBIOVA010000229.1 coordinate 15,575, forward strand.
GGCGAGGCGCGACAGGCCGGCGCCGGTCTTGGCGCTGATCTCCACGGCATGGGGATAGCGATTGCGAATCGCGGCCAGCGCCGCGGGATCGCTCACGCGATCGAGCTTGTTGAGCGCCAGCAGCGCGTCTTTCTCCTCGATGCCGAGCTCTTCGAGCACCTCGTACACGGCCGCGATCTGGCGGAGGGCGGCGGGATGGCTGGCGTCGGCGACGTGGACCAGGAGGTCGGCCTGGCGGGCTTCCTCGAGCGTGGCCTTGAAGCTGGCGATGAGACTGTGCGGCAGGTCGCGGATGAAGCCGACGGTGTCGCTCAGCAGCACGGGCCCCCAGCCGGGGAGTTGCCAGCGGCGGGTCCGCGTGTCGAGCGTGGCGAACAGCTTGTCCTCGGCGAGCACATCGGCGCCGGTGAGGGCGTTCATGAGCGTGCTCTTGCCGGCGTTGGTGTAGCCGACGATCGAGACGGTCATGCGGTCGCGGCGGCCGGCGACTTCGCGCTCCTTGCGGCGGGAGATTTTTTCGAGGTCGCGCTTCAGATCGCTGATCCGCTTCTCGGCCAGGCGGCGGTCGGTTTCGAGCTGCTTTTCGCCCGGGCCGCGCATGCCCACGCCCATCTTCATACGGGACAAGTGGGTCCACATCCGCTTGAGCCGCGGGAGCGAGTACTCGAGCTGGGCGAGCTCGACGGCCAGCCGGGCTTCGTGCGTCTGGGCGCGGCTGGAAAAGATGTCGAGGATCACTTCGGTGCGGTCGAGCACCTTGACGCCGACGGCCTGCTCCAGATTGCGGAGCTGAGCGGGGGAGAGATCGTTGTCGAAGATCACGACATCGGCGTCGCTGGCATCGACGAGCAGCTTGAGTTCTTCGACCTTGCCGTGGCCGATGTACGTGGCGGCGTTCGGCGATTGGCGCCGCTGCAGCATGCGGCCGACGACCGAGGCGCCGGCGGTTTCGACTAATCCCGAAAGCTCGTCCAGAGGCTCGCCGTCGTGGGACGGCGAGGACTTGTCGGCCAGTTGCACGCCGACCAACACCGCGGACTCGCTGTCGACGCCTTGCTTGCGGTCGTAGGTTGCCACTTGTGCTGTGCTAACTCCGGGGCGAAAGGACGTGTGGGGAGAACGCGGCGCCTGGAACTCTCATCGACGCGGGACGGCCGCGACCTGGAAGCCCGTCCGCGATTCCATTATACCGCGAGGCAACATGCCCACGAAGACGAGGGCATGCCACCCAAGGCGAACCCATGCCTGCGGGGGGTGAGAATTACGACGCACGCGGCAGGCGGAAGGTTCGGCCGACGTACACAGCAGGTTTTGCGGACTGAAAAGTTGCATCGGCGGTGGGTCTTGGGTCGATTTTGTCACCCCGAGGGCCGCCGAGGGGTCCGGATGGCAGACTTGCGGGCGGACGCCTCGGCGGACCTCGGCGTGACAGATTCCAACTGACCCACGATTTCGCGTCGCTCGACGCCTCCCACAACGAGAGTTACGCGGTCAAAATGCCGCCTCGCCCAGCCAAGTGAAGACCGCGTCTTCGTCCGACTCGTCGCACGGCCCGTCGTCGTCCGCGGCGTCGAACCGCAACCGAGCAGCGTCTGCGAGCAACTCGTCGTCGGTCGATGCGGCCGGGGTCCACGCGGCGAATACCGCTGCTCGGCCGGAGTCGGCGTCGTCGCTGGTCGTCGTGCGGCGCTCGACCGCGGGACGGTAGACAGGGCGCTGGGAGTTCGAGGAACCCGGAGTCCCGGCGCTGGCCAAGGCCGCCACGTCGCCCGAGGCCGACGCTTTGGCGGCCGGCGGCTGCGGCGCGACGGCGAGCTGCGGAGTCGATTGATTCCCGCCGCTGGTGGCCGCGGGGGCGGCAGCCGCCTCGCTCGCCGAGGCTCCAAACTGCGCGCGCCACGGCGGCAAGTCGAGACCGTTGACGACGCCGTCGCCGTTGGCGTCGCCGTCCGACGTGACGGCGTTGGTCTTGCCGAGTCCGCGCTGCCAGCGGAGGAAGTCGGCTCCGTCGACGGCGCCGTTGCCGTCGAAGTCGGCGGTGAACGCGGAGAAGCTCGACTCGAAGGCGCCGGCGTCGATGCGTCCGCCTTGGACGCGGGCGAAGCCGACGCCCCGTTGGTCGGTGGTGAGCGCCGGAGCGAACGAGTTGGGATTGAACGCGGGATTGCCCGCGTTGATCGCCGGACTGCCGGCGAGCACGGCGTGGGTCTGGGTCAAGCCGCCGTTGCTGGCCAACGGGCCCAGCAGTGGATTGAGGATGCCGTTCTTGTCGCCCGTTTGGTTGAACGTGGCGAGCGCGTTACCCACGCCGACGACGTTGTACCCCAACGACTGGAACGAGTTGACGAACGGGGCGTCGAGGAAGTCGAAGTCCGTACCCGTGCCGGCCGCGGTTCCCACGTTGCCGGCGATAATCGACGACTGCACCGTGGTGAGCGTCGCGGCGTTGCCCTGGCTGGCGACGCCGTTGCCGGCGTTGAAGAACGGCGTCGAGTTGTTGGTGATGGTGCTGTGCTTGACGTCGGTGCGGCCATCGGCGTTGAAGACGCCGCCGCCACGGAAAGCAGCCGAGTTGCCGGAGATCGTCGAATTGAGGATCGTCGTGGTCTGCGTGCCGGCGAGATTCGAGTCGTTGTAGACGCCGCCGCCCTTGGCGGTGCCGACGTGCTTGGCTTCGTTGCTCGAGAGCGTGCTGTTTCGGATCGTGACGTTGCCGCTGAGGTTCGCGACGCCGCCGCCGTGGGCGTTGCTGCCGTCGGCGTGGTTGAGCCGCACGCTGGCGGAGGTCATCTGCAAGGTTCCGCCGACGCCGATGGCGACGCCGCCGCCGGAAGAACCCTGCCCCGTCGTGGAATTCTGAATCACCGCGGCGTTGTTGATGGTGAGCGTTCCGCCGCCGACGAAGGCGCCGCCGCCGGGCGACTGCGTGCCGCCCGTCGAGTTGAAACTGAGCGTCGAATTTTTCTCGACGCCGACCTGGCTGGCGGCGCCAAACACGGCGATGCCGCCGCCTTCGGAGTTCGAGCCCGCGGTCGAGTTGCCGGAGATGGCCGACTCCTCGAAGAGCGCGATCGAGGAGTTGAGGTACACGCCGCCGCCGTCCGACAGGCCGGCGAGCGTGGCATTGCCGACGATCGAGACCTCGGTGGCGACGAGCGACGAGTTCTTCAACACAACGCCGCCGCCTTCGCTGCTGCCCATCAGCGTGCGGTTGCCGGAGATCGTGGTGTAGAAGAAATTGACGACGCAGTCGACGGCGTAAATGCCGCCGCCGTCGGAGTTGCTGGCGTTGGTGTAGTTGCCGGTGAGCGTGCTGTTGTTAATGGTCAGCGAGGCGCCCTGCTGGAGAATCGCTCCGCCGTGCAGTCCCTCGGCGGCCGCGCCGGTCAGCAACGGGTTGAAGACCGTGCCGTTGTTCGTGAACAGCATGCCTTCGAGCGTCAACTCCTCGTCGCTGAATATGGCGCCGCCGCCCACGCCGGAGACGGCGTTCAGCAGGCTCAGCCCGGAAATCGTTACGTCGATCGTCGTCGCCGCGTTCCCGTCGCTGATCGTGAACATCCGCTGAGGTCCTTGCAGAGGAAACAGCGGATGGCTCAACCCGGATCCGTCGAGGGAAAGCTGATCGAAACCGGGGCCTTCAATGTGCATCGACGTCGTGATGTTCATCGTGGCCGTCTGGTTAAGCGCCAATGAGGCGGCGCTGAGCGAGAACGACGGCGCCATCATCACGAGCGCCGCATCAAACGTAATGCGGTCGAACAGCGGATTCTCGTTGGCCAGTTGGATGGCCTCGCGCAGCGAGAGGTCGCCGAAGTCGTAGTTGCCGTCGGCCTCGTCGACGTCGGTGGAGACGACGAACTCGGCGCTTTGCAATTCGTAGGCGCCAATGTCGATGCGGGCGTCGCCGTCACCGTCGCCGTCGAACTCGCGGACGAAGTCGGCGCCGCGCTGGTCGAACGGAGGCGTGCCGCCGAAGTTGGGATCGCCGGCGTCGACGATGGGGCTCCCCGGCGCCGGCCGGTGCGTCTCGGTCTGGCCGCCGGTGATCAAGAGCGGCAAGAGCATCGGGTTGGTGACGTTCGGCATGTCGCCCGGCTCGTCGAAGATGAGCAGCGCGTTGCCGGCGCCGACGAGGTTGTAGCCCAGCGAGACGACCTTCGCACTCGCGCCCGTGGCATATTCGACGTCGTTGATCGAGTTGCCGGAGATAATCGAGCCGTGAATCGCCGTGTTGGCGTTGGCGCCGTTGAGCGTCCACACGCCGCTGCCGCGGGTCGTGGTCGCAGTGTTCAGCGTGATCGTGCTGTACTCGATCGTGAGATCGGCGTTTTCGTTGGCGATGCCGCCGCCGCGGCCGCTGGCCGTATTGCCGGAGAAGGTCGAGTTGGAAACGACCGCGGTTCCGGAATTGACGTACAGTCCGCCGCCGTTGACCGAGGCAATATTGTTCTTGAAGGTTGTGCCGCTAAGGTTGAACGTCCCGCCCCGGACGGACACGGCGCCGCCGCTGCCGGCGACGTAGTTGTCCTTGAACGTCATGTCGATGAGCGTCAGGTCGGCGAATGCGATCAGGCCGCCGCCGCCCAGGGCGTTGTTGATGTCGCCGCCCGTGATCGTCAGGTCGCTGATCGTGGTTGGCGCCTGGATCTGGAACACCCGCGTACCGAGGCCGTCGTTCGCATTCGGCGTGGGATCGTTTCCGCTAGCGTCGATTTCCAGAATGAAATTCGTCGGGCCCACGATCGTCGTTTCCACGGCGACGGTCAGCGGGCCGAGGGTCAGCAGAATTGTGGGCGGCGTGACGTTCTCGTTCGGGTCATCCTCAAACTCGCGGAATCGCAGCACCTGCGAGAACGAGATGACGCTGGGATCGGAGTTCTTGCGGGCGAACGCGAGGGCTTCGCGGATCGTGAAGTCGCCCGGCGACTCGTAGCCGAGAATCTGGATGATTCCGAGCACGGGGTCGAGGATTCGATAGACTCCCGCGGTTTGGCCTTCGGTCTCAGGCTCGTCGAACAGCTCGTCGACCTCGAATGCCACGGCCTGGCGTTCGACGGCGCCGATGTCGCTGATCGGGTCCTGAGCGCCGGTGTAATTGAAGACACGGAAGAAATGGCGACCCCGCTGCTCGTAGGTTGAGAAAACATCGGGATCGCCGACGTCGATGACTGGGCTGGTCGACTGCGGCATGAACACGTCGGTCGACCCGCCGAAGTCGGCGAGGAAATACACGCGATTGCCGTCGACGTCGACGTCCTGGTCGACGAACATCGGATCGGTGTTCAGCGGCAGGTCGGTCGCAGGCTGGGCGGCCAGATCGGCGCCGTAGCGGCCGATGAGGTTGAAACCGTCCGACTCGACGAGCGGCAAAAACGGTTCCGGCGGATCGTCGTCGGTCATGCCGACGTTCTCGATGTCGGCGACCATGTCATCGATGCGCCAGTTGTCGGTGACGATGGACGAGCGGATTAAGCTTGTCGGATCCGGCGGCTCGGGATCCTCGGGGGGCGGCTCGCCCTCCATCGGCTCCTCCACCTCCGGGGGTTCGGCGCCCCACACGGCGACGCCGCCGCCGTGACCTGTGGGTCCGACGGAATTCATGACGATCGTGCTACTGACAATCTCCAGCGACCCGGCGCGGTTGAACACGCCGCCGCCGTAGGGCGCCATTGGGAAATCGTCGCTGCTGCCAGACGCGGAGTTCCCCGTGATCGTCGAGTTGGTGATGGTCACTCGAGGGAACACGTCTTCGTCGTCGCTGCCCTGCAAGATGGCGCCGCCGAAGAGCCCGGCGGCGTTGTTGCTGAACACGCTGCGATCGACGGTGAGGCTGCCGCGTTCGACGAAGACGCCGCCTCCGCCTTGCGAGGCGCTGTTGCCGGTGACGACGGTCTCGACCATCGTGAGCGCTTCGATGTTCTTGATGGCCCCGCCGCGCTGGTCCTCGCCCGTGCCGGTGAGATTGCCGCCGGACAACGTGACGCCGGAGATTTCGACGGGGAAGATTTCGTCTTCGTCGCCGATGTTCGTTTCGAAAATCCGACGATTGGCGATCGTTTGGAAAATCGAGAGCTTCCGCGGCCCCGGGCCAAGAATCCGCAGCGGAGACTCGATGTCGATCTGCCCGCCGTTGAGCACAATGCCCGTGAGATTGCTGTCGAAGACGATCTCGTCGGCCACGTCCGTGGCATTGGACTGCTCGACCGCCCAGCGCAACGAGCCGAACGACGTCTCGTCGTCGATGATGTCAGTGCCGACGGTGACGAGATACGTCACCAACATGCGGCGATCTTCGAGATGCTCCAGAGTCATCTTGCGGCGCAGCGGCGAAGAGAGCATGCCGCCCTTGCGCTGCATCTTGCCGCCGGCATGCTTGCCGCCTGGAGCTCGCCGGCGACCTCGGCGAAGCCACTTGCCGTCACCCATCTCTGCGTCCTCGTGTCAAAAGAATCTCTGCCCCGAAAGCGTCCCGTTCGATGAGAAGCCAAGCCACATTGTAATTGTGAGTTGGAGAATACGCAAAAACTGCGCATGCCGAAAATTCGGCGAAATCGGCGAAAAAGTCCAGCCCGGCTGGAAGCTGACGCCACGGACGCGACCCCGCGCGGGGGGTTGCGCAACGCTCCTCAGGGCGACCTAGAGGTCAATCTGTCGGTCGGCGGAGGAGTTTGCGGACCTGAGGGGCCGTTTCGCGTGACAACTCGAGCCGCTGCTCGGCCTGAGAAGGCGGCGGGGGCGTCGTGCGGCGACTTGCCGCCGCAGCGCGGGCTTGATTCACGGAGCGGCGATGACATCGCCGGCTTTGTGGGGGCTACCAGATGTACTCGAGGCCGGCGTGAAACCCGTGATACAGAGCGTCGGCTTGCGACAGGACCGTCGTCGAGACAACGTCGGTCGGAACGATGTTGTTGCCGACAGTCGCCAGGCTGTTGAGGTACAAGATCCGATACCCCCCGCGGATCGAAAAGCTCGGCAGGATGTCGGCCACGAGGTCGACGCTCGCCTCGCCGGCGAACGCGATCTGATTGCCGGCGGTCGAGAAGTTGATGTTGTCGATGCTCGGATCGGGAATGTCCGTCACGTGGCGGAATTTGAAGCGGTTGTTGTAAATGCCCGCCTTGCCCTCCGTGCCGAACCGCAGACCCTGCAGGAGGCACACCCAACCGTCGCCGCCGAACTGGAAGCCGACCAGGTCGTTGTCGGCGCCATAGAAGAGATTTCCGTTCAGGGGCGTGCCACTGAGCACATCGGTGATAGTGCTGAAGTTGAAATCCTCGGTCATCCGAAGATACCGGGCGCCGAGGAGGTACGTGCCCGAGACGCGCTCGTTGTACCCCACCCAATAGCGGCGGTAGCTGAGTTCGGTGCTCTGCAGGTCGGACTGATAGTCGAGCGTGTAGACGTCGCCGGCGTCGAGGCCGAGGATCGGCACGGCGCCATAACCGGAGAACACGGAGTTGAGCTGATCCTGCTGGGCTACGCCGAAGAACTGCTCGGTCTCGATGAGCGACTCGCGGCGATCGGTAAAGCCGATGTCGTACAGCCCCATGTAGGTGGCTTCGAGGACCGACAGCGGGCCCAGGTCGTACCGGGCGGCGATCTGCCAGCCAGGTTCGTAGTCGTCGTTGTCGTCTTCGGGGCTCATGATCGTCGGGCCCAACGCGGTGACCGATGCCAACGGCGGCACGTCTTCGAAGGCGTCTTCAGAGGTCAAAAAGACGGTCGCGACCGAGACGTCGAAGTAGTACGGACCGCATTGGTCGGGGGCGTAGCAGCCGAAGTCGACGTAGCCCGATCCGGCGTCGCCGTAGCCTCCGCAGTAGGGATCCCCGGGGGCGCCTGCCGGCTCGTGAAAGCTGGCAGGCATCACAATGGGGTTGCCGTGGGCGTCCATGTAGGACCCGCCCATCGCGGCGGCGCCGCCTGCCAACGGCGAGGCAGGCATGGCGGGCGTCTGAGCCCGGCCGGCGCCGGCCAGCGCGACGACCAGTCCCGCGGCGATCAAGCCGCAAACAGCCACTCGAGATACAGCGCGATCGAAGAGCGATGTCATCCGTCGGATCCCCCTTGCTGCTCGCTACCGTCGGCTCGGCGCGTCGCCGCCCCGCTTGCTGCCGGCTTATCCGGCGAGCGCACCGCCGCGGGCGCGGCCTGGTGGCCGGGAACCGTGGCGGCTCGGAACAACTTATCGGACTGTCAAACGCGGAATAATCAGCGTTTCCGGCACAAGCGGCAAGAATTGTCAGAAGCGACCCTCGAAGTTCCTCTCCAGCTCCTTCCCGCTGGCGGGGAAGGGCTCGTCGGATCAGAGTTGGGGGATCTTGGATGTTGGATGACGCAGGCGGGGCCGAATCCGCAGCGGCGGGGCGCCATCCTACGCCGTTAACCCTTCCAGGAAGGAGTCCGCAGATGAGCACAGATGGAAGAGAAGCAAGGGAAGGGAATGAACAACAAAAACAAAGGCTCCTCCTTTGATGATTTCATCTGCGGATCTCTGCGAAATCTGCGGAAAACGCCGGAATCAGCAGGTTCAAGGCGTAGGGCGCCACGCCAATCCAATATCCCTAATCCAAAATCCAAAATTGGCCGTTTCTCCGGCCGATTCGGCAAGCAGGGTTCGGCGGATTCGCGGGGCTTCCCGCAAAGGGACGAGAACGCCGGTTCCGCCCGCTTTCCCCGCTGCACTTAGTTTGACGGAAATTCGGGTCATAACTACGATGAACCAATGCTGGCAACGCACGTGGGCCAACCGTCAGGGCTGGTCGGCCTCCGTGAGCTTCGCCAGTGATCGGGGTGGCCGATGCCAGCCGGGCTTGTCAGCTTGCGCACCCCGCCCGCCTGTCTCACTCCACTCGGAGCGATTTCTCCCTCATTAGGAACAGTACGTCTGCCTGTCGGAACAGGGGCATTTTTACCTTAACGAGTTCACGATCTCACTCAGGAACGCGCGAAGTCATCACGAACCTATGAGCTGTCCGCTGATCGGCCTTCGGGGGGCCGCCGGCGGAGTCGGCGCGACTTGCGCCGACGTGCTCACGCCGGGACTCGCCGCTCTTGACCGGAATTGAGACCTCGGATTGAAAGAGGACGCCGCCGTGCATCGGTCGAATCTACGACGCTTGAGTAATCTGTTTGGCAGCCGCCCCCAGAAGCAGCGGCGGCCCGCCGGCGTGAGTCGGCGCCAACGACGCGAGTTCAGCTTCGAGACGCTCGAGGCCCGGCAGGTGATGTCGGCGGCGTCGCCGGTGGCGGTGTTGCAGAACTCGTCGGGCGCTGCGCTGGCGGCCAACATCGATTCCTACTCCACGTCGACGCTCGAAGGGCAGTTGGCGATTCTCGAGCGCGAATTGTACTGGCAGTCGTTGCTTGCAGCGGCGAACAATAGCGCGGCCGCCGCGGTCACGAACTCCATTCCCACCGATCCGCTCCTGGGCAATCAGTGGCATCTCATCAATTCGGGCCAGGAAGTCGGCAATCCTGATTCCCAACCGATCTACGGCGTGCCGGGCGAGGACATCAACGTCGCTCCCGCCTGGAACATGGGGTACACGGGCGCCGGCGTTAAGGTCGCCGTGATCGACTCGGGCGTGCAATTGAATCATCCCGACCTGGCCGCGAATATGCTCACGGAGCTTGGCTTCGACGCGCTCTTCGGCAACGGCGCCGGCGGTCCGACGGACTTGCTCGATCCCAACGACTACCACGGCACCGCGGTGGCCGGCTTGATCGCGGCGGTCGCGAACAATGGCATCGGCGGGGCCGGCGTGGCGCCAGGTGCATCAATCATTCCGATTCGTCTCATCGATCCGCTCGACATCGCTGCCGGATTGGAAATCACGATGATCAACGCGTTCCGGCATGCGATTGCCAGCGGCGCTGACATTACCAACAACAGTTGGGGTCCCGGAGTGTCGCGCGGCCTTGCCGCCCCGAGCGCCGCCCAGCTGCTGGCGATTCGCGACACGGTGATCTTTGGACGCGATCTGGATGGCCCTGGCGGGAACGACCCCTTGGGCATCGTCAACGTGTTCTCGTCCGGCAACAACGCCGGTCCGCAGTTTGACATCGGATTCCAGAGCATCGGCGGCTATGACACGGCCGGTTATAACGGCCTCGTGAATTCGCGGTACACGATCGCGGTGACCGGCGTGGACCACGACGGCTTCTACAACAACGCCGACGGCACGGTGTCCGCCTATCCTGAAGTCTCGGCTTCAGTGCTCGTCGCCGCTCCCACGGGATCCAATGCGGGGCCGGTGATTACCGACGACACAGGACTCGGCAGCGGCCTCTGGACGACCGACATCACGGGCGATTTTGGTTACAACGTCGGTCCGGACCTCAACGGGCAGGAAACGCTCGATCCGTTTTACCCCTTTGATCGCGACTTCTTGACGGACACCGATTACACGTCGCGGTTCAACGGCACGAGCGCCTCGGCGCCAGTTGTCTCCGGCGTCGTCGCGCTGATGCTCGAGGCGAATCCCAACCTCACTTGGCGCGACGTGCAGGAGATTCTCGTCCGCTCGGCGCGGCAGAACGCTCAATTCGACATCCCGACCATCGGCGCCGGACAGGGGTCGGGCCTGGGAACGCAGAACACGTGGATTATCAATCAGACGCCCGTGTTTCATGATCCGGACTTCTTCGTTCCCAATATTCCCATTGACCCGCTGATCCGCACGCTCTCGCCGACGCTGGATCCGAACGTGGGGGCCTTCTTTCTAACCGAAGGCGGCGTCTCGCGCGATCATTACCAGCCAACGCCGCAAGTTCTCACCAACGGCGCCGGTTACACGATTAGTCAGGGCATCGGGTTCTACGGCGAGCAAATCGGCTACGCCCACGGCGTCGTCGACACGGAAATGGCGATTCAACTCGCCGAGCAATGGCACGACAAGAATCAAGCGCTGCCCGGCGAAAGCACGTTCACGTCGTTCGTGAATCTTCCCGCGGGCGTGTTCTACAACATTCCCGCGGCGCAACAGAGCAACATGGCGAGCGGATTCCAAATTGTGCCCGGTGGGATTGGCGGAGCGCTCAATGGACAGTTCATCGACTTTTGGGAAGAGTACTTTGTGACGGACCGCGTTCCGTTCTCCCAGCCCAACCCGCCGGTCAACGACCGCGGCGGCGCGCTCTCGTTTTCCGTCCCCGCGTCCGACACCATGACCATCGAAACGGTGGAGGTGAAGTTGCAGTTGTCGGTGGGGTCGACGGCCGACGCGCTGGACAACATGCGGATTATGCTCGTCTCGCCGGACGGTACGCAGTCGGAATTGAACCATTACTGGGTCGAGATTCCGCCGA
>JBIOVA010000230.1:0-26152 GCA_044867485.1 Lacipirellulaceae bacterium
TGGTAGTCGCTGTACTCATCGAGGAGAGCAACGGCCCCCGTGACATGCGGAGCTGCTAAGCTCGTACCATAGGAATCGTCGATTGTCACTCCACCCTTCGTTGCGAGCTCGATCCCCTCGGCGCCCGGCGCGAGCAAATCAACAGATACGCGGTCGCCGGCGGCGTCAAATTCATCTTCATTGTCGTTTCGCACGTCAACGCGCCGAAAGTTATTATCGGTGAACGCAATCGTAATTCCGTTGAAGTTGTCTTTCGGAAGCTCAGGGCCAATATCGTAGTTGCCGGCGACGACGTTGAGAACGTCGAACCTGCTGGCGATCCAGTCCACGCCAAGGGTAAGCCGAGAGTTGCCGTCGTAGGGACCAATAACACCAGAGAAATCGCCCCAACTATGGTTGATCACGCGAATATGTCGATTGTCTGTAAACTGATATCGCTTGGCGAGATACTGCGTCGTCAATAGTTCACCATCCTCTGGGGCAAAGGGATGGATGAAACCTGCCGAGTAGAGACTAGCGCCTGGCGCGACGCTGGTTGGCGCACCCGCCCCGCCAATCATGATTCCAGCGACGATAAGTCCGTGCTCAAGGAGTACGCCGTCATGGGGCCCGCAGGGATTTGCCCCGCCGCGTTCCTGGACTCAAACGGAATGATCGAAGGATGAGTATTGACGGCGCTATCGAAGCCGTGTACGGCCGCGCGCGCAGATTCAACCTGACCAATGTTGACTCCCGCGCCCGTCAGCACAGCGCCATCGGGTCGCTTCAATCCAACCGCATTGATGGCGTTCACGCTAGCCGCATCCCCAAATGCGATGCTTGGAGCACCGATCGTCGCGATAGCAAAAACCCCCATATTGCGCCATTGCATCACCTCACCTCCTGTTAACAACAACGAAGCCGAATGAATCGCTGATACTATTGATGAGTTCGGGCTGCGGTTGTGGAAAACCTCGATCCACATACTCCTGCGCGATCGGCAACTGCTCGACAATCACGCGGTATTTTCCGCTAGGCAACTCACCGACAGGGATGAGCGCCAGAGTTGATCGCGACATTGCCGTTTGTTGCGGAATGGGGCGATACTTAATGGTGAACGCATGGCCTTGCTTGATCACTTTTTCAAGATGAATATACGGATGCGTCCCCTTTGTATAGAAGGCGAGCGAGACTGGACCATTAGTCGACAAGACGTTCCATTTCAGCTTACCAGGGTGTCGATTGGAATCTTCCAGGGCCTCGCGAAGACGAACGATATTCTCAAGGGCTTCGCGCCCCTCGCCGCTGACAGCCATGCCTTCCTGGGATCGCCAAGTATTGCGAATCCCAAGAAGCGTTCTTTGGACCAATGACTCCTTAGCGTTTGAAGATCCAAACTCGTTGATGTCCCGCGTACCGGGCATGTTGTAAGCCCAAATCTCCTTGAGTGGGATTTCAACGGGCTCCTCCGACGGAGGAGTTCCCCCGGGCCCCTCGACAACGTGGAAAGAACAACCGAGGGTCCTGTAGACCTCGCTGGCTCGCTGCGGCGACGGATCCTCGAATCCAGCGTCCAGATGCGACTGCTCTGCCGGCAGGCGTTCGGGCGTCACGTAGTAGTCGCCAAGCGGAAGCTTGCCGAGCGAGATAATCGCTAGATTGGGCGCGGCTTCGGCGGCAGCGCGCGGCGCGAATCGAAACCGCGGTATGATTCGCGTCTCTCGACGATCAATTGAATGCAAGACGACAGCTTCGCGGAGCGGCTTCGTGAAAAGCACGAGCGAAACGGGCTGATCCACGGGCAAACGATTCCAATATGGATGATCTGCTCGCACGCGCAAGAACTCGCGCAGCGCGTCCGATCGCTCGCCGCGAACCGCGAAGCCGTGATCGAACTTTCTCGACTCGCTGATCTGCTTCCGGGCTTTACCGACGATCGGGTCGTCTGGAGCGTCCAGCGATCGAACGTCCCGCGTTCCCGGCATGTCGAGCCCCCAGATCGTATCCAGCGGAATCTTGCTGGATTCGATCGCCGGGTCGGCGGCAACGGCAAACGACGCAACGCCCAGCGAGAGAGCGGCAGCTAGCGAGCATACGGTGCGCATGGGAAGAGCCTCCTAAGTCCGCCGATGATTCTATCCAAACCGATGAAGAGCCCATGAAGCATTCTGCATCTTGGGGCGATTCCTGCAATCGAACCGCGCCGAAGCGGACGAATCCGCCCCGTTTGATGGAAACACCCTACGCAAGCCCTGGCGCCAGTCTCTCCCCCTGCAAATTCCTCTTCCCCCTCCGCGCCTTGGCACCTCGGCGTGAGACCTGCTCTTCGTTAAACGCACCAAAGACAATGCCGACTCACCACGACGGCACGACGAGCACGACGAGAGATTGCTGAACGGACAGGATCGTAGGATGTTGCAGGATCAACAGGATGCGAGGCCGTCGCCTTGATCCTGTCCATCCCGCCGATCCTGTCATCCTGTCAATTCCACGTGGCCAATTCGTCGTGCCCGTCGTGCCGTCGTGGTGAACTCCTCCGACCTTCGCCCTTGGCGCTCTTGGCGTCCCTGGCGGTTCCCTCCGAAATTTTTTCCACGCCCCTTGTTTTTGTGCCACGACCTGTGCTAAGGGTACAGGTGTTCACAAGAGTGGGCAGTGGGCAGTAGGTCTCCCACTGACCTCCGACCTCTAACCACCGACCCTTGCCCCCCCAAACAGGGGAATTATGTCGCCAAAAATGCGCTTCGCGACGAAACCACCGCCGTGTCGAGCAGAAATCACCGAACCCCAGCGACACGACGGACGCGACGGGAATTCGAGGCGGCTGCCGCATCATCGCCGTCGTGCTCGTCGTGCCGTCGTGGTGAAGCGACGATCCCATCCTGTCCATGGATCTCCGCTCGACGCCGGAAGTCAGCGGACGAAAGTCACCCGACCGGTGTCCCTCCGCGAAGCGTGCGGACCCGGCGATGTCCCGCCTCGCGCGGCTGCGCCGGCGGACCGAATGCTCGAAGACTGTCCGCTCGGCGGTGATTTCACGCGCGGAGAAACACGAGCCAGACGCTCACCAAAAACTCATGCGCGACGTGCGCACCTTGGCCACAGCGCTACGCGGCGCCCTTGCTCTCTTGGTCGCCGACGCTGCCACATTGTCGAATTGGCATCGGGGCGCCTCGAGCGACCCTCCCCCTTCGAGGGACGCCTAGCCGAAATACTCCGGCTCGTTGCCCGGCTTCCACTTGATGTTGCAACCGAGGCTCGGACGCTGCTGTTCCGAGACCGGCTTTCCCGCCAGCACGGCATCGAGCGCCGCGCGCAGATCTTTTCCCGTCACCGGGATTCCGCTCTGCGGACGGCTGTCGTCCATCTGGCCGCGATACACGAGCCGGCGATTCTTATCGAAAAGAAAAAAGTCCGGCGTACACGCGGCGTGATAGGCGTGGGCCACGTCTTGCGTTTCGTCGTACAAGTACGGAAACGCATAGCCTCGTTCTTCCGCCTCCGCCACCATCCGCTCGGGCGAATCGCCGGGGTGCGTCGACACGTCATTCGAATTGATCCCCACGACCGCCACGCCGCGCTCCATGTATTCCCGCGTGAGCCGGGCCAGCTCGTCCGCTACGTGGATCACGAACGGACAGTGGTTGCACATAAAAATGACCAGCAGTGCAGGGGCGTCGGCGAAATCGTTGCGGGCCACCTCCCGGCCGTCCACGTTGACCAGCCGAAAGTCCGGCGCTGGCGTGCCCAACGGCAACATGGTGCTCGGCGTGCGAACCATGGGACGCTCTCCTCAGTCTCTAGGGAATCGATCGACAATGCCCCAAAGTATCGACCGCCAGGGCCGCGTGGACAACCATCGGGGCGCCGATTCGACGCCGCCAGGCCCGCAGGCGTTCGTTGACAACTGGACTTTGGTTTTTGATAATCGCACCGGCGGAATTGACCCGGGACGACCGCTCGCCTGGAGGCGAACCAGCCGAATGGTCGATTCGTAGAAGAGGCACCGCGGCGCATGCCCCCCAGAGAGAGGGGCAATCCAGCGCCGCCCATTTGGAGAGGCATCGATCATGGGCGTTCTCGAAGTCAACGACGTCAACTTTTCCGCCGAAGTGCTCCAATCCGCCGATCCGGTGCTGGTCGACTTTTGGGCGCCGTGGTGCAGCCCTTGCCGGCAGATCGCGCCGGTCATCGAGCAGCTCGCGGGCGAGAACTCCGGCAGCGCCAAAGTCGTCAAGCTCAACGTCGACGACGCCCCTGGTTCCGCTCAAAACTATGGCGTCAGCAGCATCCCGACGCTGATGGTTTTCAAGGGCGGCGAGGTCGTCGACCGTTTCGTCGGCGTGCAACCGAAGTCACGCCTCCAGGAAGCCATCGACGCTGCCAAGGGTTGAGGGCGCCATAGTTGCGTTGGCTCGTGGATTACGCATCACGAACGCCGATGCAATTCTCCACTCCGGGCTGCAAATCGGTTCGACCATGATTCACGTCATCGCCGAGATCGAGGTGCACGACGGCGTGCGGAACGAGTTCCTCAAGGAGTTTCGCCGCATCGTGCCCATCGTTCGCGATGAGGACGGCTGCATCGACTATGGCCCGGCAACCGATCTGGCGGCCGATGCCGCGGCGGCGCCACGGCCCAATGTGGTGACGGTCATCGAAAAGTGGTCGAGCGAGGCCGCTCTCAAGGCCCATCTGACGGCTCCTCACATGGACGAATACCGTCGCCGCGCGGCGTCGATGATCGCCGGCGTGACGATACGCGTCTACGCACCCGAGTAGTCGTCTGCCAGCACCGGCATGACAGCGGCGCTGGCATGCTGGCAGCCGAATCTACGCAATCGAGTCAAGCTTTTCCGCCTCGATTGCCGATGGGACGTTCTGGGCAAACTTTGCAGGTTAGCCGGCCTGTAGGGCCGCGCGCCGCAAAGCCGCCCGCAGGTCTCAGGAAGCGGTTATGGCCGACGACGAATCGTCACGCGACTTCGACGCCGAAACGCCCTCAGGGCGCGAGGTACGCGTCGACGCGGCACACGTCCTGCCCCGCTCCGCGGCTGAGCGACGATCCGGCGCCGCCGCAACAGTCGTAGCTATGGAGCTCGGCGCGGTGCTAACGACGGAGCAGTCTCAAGAAGTTGAATCCGGCGGCGACGAAGGCGACATCGACGCCGAACTGGAGCGGCTCGACGTGGTCGCCGCGTCGCCCCAAATGCTTGCCGAACATGCCGCCAGCTTGGCGGATCGGCTGCAGCAGCGCCTCGCCGAGGTCGACCGTCGCGAAGCACGGCTCAACTCGCAAGAGGCCGAGTTCGACTCCCGAATTCGCACGGCCCGGTTGTGGATCGAGCAGTGCGAAGCCGACATTGCGCAGCGGCAGCAGCAGCTCGACGAATTGCAGCAGCAACTTGCCGAGCGGCAGGAGCTGGCCGCCGTACAAATTGAGCAGGCGGATGAGCTCACGCAGCGCCTCGCGGAGCTCGACGAACGCGAATTGGCCGCGGCCACGCTGCAGATCGAACTGGAACTCGGCCGCACCGAGCTGCAGACCAAGCTCGACGCCCTCGACTTCGAAACCGCCGCCTGTCGCACGCGGCAACAGGAACTCGACGAAGCCCGCCGGCAGTTTGAAGAGCGACACCGGGAGCTCGACTATCGCGAGGCCCGGCTGCACACGGAGCAGGAGCGACACTCTGCGACTCACTCCACTTTGGCCACGGAACGGGCCGAGCTGACGCGCCGTGAACACGCGCTGGCCGGTCGCGAAGCGGGCCTGGCCGACCTTCAAAGCCGGCTGGCCGAGCAGGCAAGCGACCTCGAATTCCGCCGTGCGGAACTCGACCGCGACGTCGCCGCCCGCGAGCAGCAGGCTGCCGAGCTGACTGCCGCCGAGCGGCGTCTCCAATTCCGGCAACGCGAGATCGAAACGGCCCTCCATCGGTTCGAGCGGCTGGGAATCATCGAGCAGAAAATGGTGGAACTGGAACAGCAGGCCGCGGCGTTCGAGATGCGATCGGCGTATCTCGACCAGGCGGAGCGGACGCTTGCCGAGCGGCAGACGGATCTGGCGGACCAGGAGCGGGAACTGGAGCGAGAGCGAATGGCGCTGGAGAACCGAGCGACTCGGGAGCGCCGCGCGATTGTCGCGGAGACCGAGCAGGCGAGCGCCGAGCTCGATCAGCGGCGCCGCGAGCTGGATCGCCGCGAGCAAGTCCTCGACCAACGCGAGCAGTCGCTCGAGCAGCTTGCCGACCAGCTTCGCGCGACACAGCGTGAGACGCTTGAGACGCGATTGGCGACGGAGGAAACCTGGCTCCAGGCGCAAGGAGCTTTGGCGCCGGCGGCGCTTTCGCGGTCGATCGCCCAGGTCCGCGGGCGGCTGGCCGAGCATTTTCAACTCACGGCCGACGATCTTCAGGCGCGGCGTCAGGATCTGGAACGCGTCCGCGGCGAGCTGGCCGAGCAACTTCAGCACATCGACGAGCGACGGCAACAACTTCAGCTCTGGGCCAACCAGCAGCAGTCGGAAGTCGAACGGCAGGCCGCGCGGCTGGTCGCCCGCGAGCGGCAACTCGACGAGCAGGAGCGCGAGTTCCAACGGCAGGAAAAGCGCTGGCAAGCCGAACGCAGTCAATTCCAGCGGCAGGTCCAGGAACTGCTCGCCGAGCTTCGCGTCGCCGAGCGCGTCGCGGCCTAGCGTCGCAACACGTCGCGCGATTCTCCGTTACAGACGAGGCGTCGCGATCAGGCGGCCGCCTCGGCCTCGACCGCGGGCTCCGAATCGGTTTCGCTTTCGCTGGCGGACGCCTCGTCGCCCGGTGAAACCTCGTCGCCGGGCGACAGCGTCTCGGCGTGGGCCTTCTCGCCGGGCAATTCAAACGGCCGGGGCTCGACCACTTCGTCAGCCGTCGCCACTCGGGCCTCGTTGACGATCGCCATCGCCGCTTCGATTTCGTCGCCGCTGAAGTACGGCTCGCGGACGAGGTTGCGGTCGGTGCCGGTCTGCTTGGCGGCCAGCTCGTCCCAACTCACTTCGCTATTAAGATTCCACACGGCGGCCTGCGCCGCGCCGGGCGCGAGATCGCCGTTGGCATAAGCAGACACGACGGCAATCACGGCCGGATCACTGATGAAATTCTCGATCGGACGAATCACGTAGGCCTTGCTCGACGATGGGTCGCGCAAGCCGTGGTCGAGACACAGCAACGGGACGTCGACGCGCACGACCTCTTCCGGCGGGACGTTGAACCCGCCGCGACGACCACCCCCGCCGCCTCCGCGACCCCCGCCGCCGCGACCCCCGCCTCCGCGGCCACCGCCGCCGCCGCCGACGCTCTGCTGCCCGCCGCCGCCGCCGCCGCCGAACCCGCCGCCACCGCCGCCAAAGCCGCCGCCACCGCCGCCGCCGAACTGCGCTTGCTGTTCGGGAACGCCAATGAACGCATCGGGAATTTCAACGTTGACCGGCTGGCCCGTCGGGTTCGAAAGCACGATGCGGCCGCGCGACGAATCGCGTGCGACAAACTTCGCTTCAACCAAACCCTGCTCCATCGCGTCGAACAAATCCATGGGCTCCGCCGCTCCGCCAGCGCCATGTGGCGTAACGTCGGCCGCGATGGTCGTGAAGGGGACGCACAGTTCGGCGACGAGAAACCCAAGAGCCAAAGCGAGAGCAAGATTACGTTTCATGGCTAGGGAGTGTTCCACGGGCGGCGGCCCCGTTGGGGCGCCTGAGACGGGTCTGTTCCGGACGATTTCCGACACCTCCAGCATAAACACACCGGCCCATTATTCCAAGAAAACCCCGCGTCCGCCGCCCTGGGCCGCACTCGGGGGGCGAAAATGCCATAATTTGAGGAGGCCGCCGAGCCGTTCGTCGCTTCCAACGGCCCCGGACAAGAACATGCCCACGCGGACGAGGGCATGCCACCCGAGACAATTGTAAGGTGCGTTGATCTTGGCCGCGTCGACCCCTATCGCCGCCCCGGCCCGCCGGACGTGGATCGTCTCGCCCGGCTGGGACCTGGTCTATCTGGTCCTCACGCCGCTGGCGATCGTGCCAATCGTCCTGATCGCGGTTCGGCAATGGCTGTCGCCCGAACAGGTGTACCTGGCTGTCATCTCGTTCGCCTCGCTGGGCCACCATCTCCCCGGGTTCATGCGGGCTTACGGCGACCGGGAGCTGTTCGTCCGTTATCGCTGGCGATTCCTGCTGGCTCCGCCGCTGGTGTTCGCGCTGGCGCTGGCGTTCACGCCGCCGCCGGTCGTGGCCCGTGCGTTCAGCCTGCCGTGGACGCACCTGCACGGGCTCGAATTGATTCTGCTGCTGTGGGGCACGTGGCACGGGCTGATGCAGACCTACGGGTTCATGCGCATTTACGACCTGCGGCGCGGCGAGAACGATCGCCGCACCGCGCGGCTCGACCACGCGCTGTGCGTGGCGATCTTTGTGGCCGGGGTGGTGTTTAGCGATACGCGGATGTTCGCCATGGCCGGGGCGATGTGGCAGTCCGGGTTGCCGCTGTTCGGGCCGGAGGCGCTGGTCGCCGTGCGTTGGATCGTCGGGGTCGCGAGTGCGGCGGTGCTCATCGCCTATGTGGTCGACGCGCTCAGCCGCACACGGCGCGAGGCGCCCGTCAATGGCGTGAAGCTGCTGCTCGCCGGCGTGACGGGGTGGTTCTGGTGGTACTGCGGGCGGCTGTCGACGAACCTGCTCATCGGCGTGGCGATGTTCGAGATCTATCACGCCGTGCAGTACAACGCGATCGTGTGGATCTACAACCGGCGGTTGCTGGATCGGGCCCGCGAGCGGTTCGGACCGTTGGGATTTCTTTTCCGCGATCGGCTGACGATGCTCGGCGTGTACCTGGGCGCCATTGCGGCCTACAGCTCGATCCGCTTCTTCACGGCCCGGCCGGACGACCGCATGTTCAGCGGCGACCTGGCCGGCGCCCACCAGTGGCTGATCGCGGCGTTCGTCACCTCCTCGCTGCTGCACTTCTACTACGACGGATTCATCTGGAAGGTGAGCGAACGGAAGACGCGCGAGAATCTCGTGGACGAGGGCGTCGAGGCGCCGGGGCTCGAGCGCTACGTACCGGGTCTGGTCCATGCGGCGAAGTGGGCGACGCTGGCGGCGATCGGCGCGGCGCTCGTGGGAGCCGAGTGGAGTTACCGCGGGCCGGAGGGCGCTAAGCGGCAAGCCGCGGAGTTGCGCGCCCTGGCGGCGCTGACGCCCGATGTGCCCGAGGCGGCGCAGCTGGCCAGCCAGCAGGCGCTGGCCGACGGGGACGCGACGACGGACCGGCTGTTTCAAGAGGATCGCGTTGACGAGGCGATCTCGGTGCTCACAGAACTGTTGAAGGAGCATCCCGACGACGCCGAGACGAACTACCGGTTGGGATTGGCCTATCTGAAGCAGGGACTCGCGCCGCGGGCTGTGCCGGCGCTGCGAAAGGCGACGCAGCTTGACCCCCAGCACTTCCAGGCGTGGCTGCAGTTGGGGGATGCGATGATGGCGCTCGCTAAGCCGCAAGCGGCGGGGGACGCCTATCGGCGGGCGGTTGAGCTGCGGCCGGACGTGGCCGACGCCCAGGTGTGTTTGGCGGATGCGCTCCTGCAATCGGGGCAGACAGCCGAGGCCGAACGGGCGCTTCGCACTGGTCTGGACGGGCAGCCCGATTCGCCGGAACTGTGCCTGACGTTGGGACTTCTTTTGCAGCAAACGGGCAGGGAGACTGAGGCGGCGGCGCTGCTGCTGCGCGCTGCGGAGCAGGGGCTGGACGCAGCGCGTGTGAACGACGCGGCAGCGGATGGCGCGCCGTAAGCGCGGCGCTGCGCGAGTCGACAGTTGGGCATTTTGTCCCGCGTTGGAAAACATCGTTGAGGGGACAGAATTCGGGAATTCTGTCCGCGCACCAGGGGGGGCGGAGGCGGAAAAACTCGGGGTTCGGAAATTCTGGGGTGACACAATTCTTAGGAATTCTGTCCGGTCGGGCCTGCTCGGAAGCGATGTCGTGACGGCCGCCGCACGTAGGGATGACCACTCCGAGCGGCAGTCCTCGCCTACGGCGCGAAGGGCGTCGCCGCGTCTTCACGGAGCATCTCGCACAAATCGACCCTACCAGAGGTCGTGGCCCATTTTCAACGAGAATTTTTGGCCACCGTTCCGCGCAGAGCTTGGCGGCGGGCTCGTGCGCCAAACGCTTTGCCAATTTCGCGCAAGTGCCTACGATTTGGCAGGAGAAGCATTTCGTTGGCGCAGGATGGCGTCGGATGGTTGCTCGCGCGAACTTTGAGCATCTTCGGCATGTGAGGCAGCGCACGTCGTGCGACTGCGTGATCGCCACGGCCGCGACCGTCGCTCAGGTCGACTACGAAGCGGCCGTGGCGAAAAGCTTGGTGGTCCCAGGCGCTCGGCCGATGACTCCACGAGAGTTGCGTTGGCTGTTGGAGGCTGTGACGGGCGTCGCGTGGCAACGCCCCGCATGGGGCTGGCGCCGCACGGTCGAGGCCTGGGCGGATACGGAATCCACGCTGGTCGTCGTCGCCCGCCGACCATGGCATTGGCGGACATTGCATTGCGTCGCGGTGCTGCAGGGTTGGGTGTACGATCCTGAGTTCTCTGGCGGACGGCCAGTCGCATTCTACGATCGGCGTGATTGGAGGGTGGTGCAGGTGTACCGGCCCAAGAAGCCGGAACAATTGACGCTGATGCGGCAGAAGCGGCTGCGGTCGGCCGCGCGGCTCAGACGTGAACCGATATCGCTGCTTTGAAGACGGTGATGCAACCTCGTCAGGGTTGTTGATTCTGGGCCGGACGAGGTCCCAGGGTAGGTTGCTGCGCGACCAACGCTGGGCTGGAGGATGGTACGCCTTAAGCGTTCTCGGCTCGGAGCCGGGCGCCGCCGGCACTCGTGGCGAATTGGTCACCAATCATGCCGCTGGCGAAGCCACATGATCTGCGCCGTGTGATGGCGGCCGTGCCAGGCGTAGTAGCCGAGGGCGTCGCTGAGGAGGACGAGCTTGCCTGTCTCGGGGTGGTTGAAACCGCGGGCCCAATCGGTGGGCGACATGGCGCGCAAGGTTTCTACCCAGCAGGCGTGAACGCCCGCGAGCATGGCGGCGGAGGCGGTCGCGGCGCCGGTGCGGGCCTCCGGCAGGGCCGACCAGAGGTTCTCGTCGTAGGCCTTGATGAGCGGGGCGTCCTCGGTGAGCGCCCACTTGAAGCGGATGTAGCTGTGAACGTGGCTGTCGGCCAGGTGGCGGGCGATCTGGCGGATCGACCAGTTGCGATACTTCGTATTGAGCTGTGCGTCGTCGAGGCCGGCGAGGGCCTCGGCGAGGAGCGCGGGGGTGCACTCGATTTCGGCGATCAACTCGGCGCGGCGGGCATCGCCGTAGCCCGGCTCAGGACGAAACTCGCCGGCGGGGTTCTGCGGAGGGTCCAAGGTTTCCATCGGTCGCCTCATGGGGGATGGGTTGCCGATGCTTATGACACGCAGCGATGGGACGGGTTCGTCGGAGGTCCTGATGGAGGATCGGCCACGTGCCTCGTTGCTAGACCTCTTGTGGCTTTGCCACCCCGGTAGGCGAGGACGCCAACTGGGGCCACCCACCGTGAGGAGTCACTCAGAGAGCAGGGCATCAAACTCCTGCTCCGTGAGCACCGGGACGCCGAGTTGTTGGGCTTTGGCGAGCTTGCTGCCGGCTTCGGCGCCGGCGACGACGTAAGCGGTTTTTTTGGAGACGCTTTTGCCCGCCTTGCCGCCGTGTTGTTCGATAAGGGCTTCGATCTCTTCGCGTTTGTATTTTTCGAGCGTGCCGGTGACGACGACGGTTTTGCCGGCGAGCGGCCCGGTGGGCGCCGCAGCGCGGGGTTTGAGCGGGGCCGTCATGTCGAGGCCGGCTTCGCGGAGGCGGCGGATGGCTTGCTCGCCGTGTTTGCTGTGGAGGAAGTGGTGGACGCTCGCGGCGATCACGGAGCCGACCTCCTCGACTTCGGCGAGCGACTCCTCGGAGGCGGCGAGCAGTTCGTCCATCGAGCCGTAGTGACCGGCGAGCGCCGCGGCGACGCGGGCGCCGACGTGGCGGATCGACAGAGCATTGAGCAGGCGGGCGAGGCCGCGCGATTTGCTGGCTTCGATGTTGGCGACGAGTTTTTCCGCGGACTTCTTGCCCATGCGGTCCAGCTCCACGAGTTGCTCGGCTGTGAGTTCGTAGAGGTCGCCGAAGTCGTCGACGATGCCACGCGAGACCAATTGGTCGACGAGTTTTTCGCCCAAGCCCTCGATATCCATGGCTGAACGGCTGGCGAAGTACAGGAGCCGTTCGCCGATCTGCGCGGGGCACGACAGATTCGGACAGCGGATGTAGACGCCGCCTTCGTCCTTTTCGAGCGGCGTCGCGCAGACGGGGCATTTGGTCGGATACTTGAACTCGGCGGCGTCGTCGGGCCGCAGATGCTTCTCGACGCGGACGACGTGGGGGATGATCTTGCCCGCCTTTTCGACAACGATCGTGTCGCCGATGCGGACGTCTTTGCGGGCGATTTCTTCGGCGTTGTGAAGGCTGACGCGGCTGACGGTGGTGCCGGCGATTTGCACGGGCGCCAGCTCAGCGGTGGGCGTGACGGCGCCGCTCTTGCCGACGGTCACGACGATGTCGTTGACCGTGGTGATCGCTTCGTACTTCTCGAACTTGTAGGCGACGAGCCAGCGCGGCGCCTTGCTCGTGGCGCCGAGTCGCTCGCGCTGGCCGAAGCGGTCGACCTTGAGGACGAGGCCGTCGACTTCGAAGTCGAGTTCGTGGAGTCGAGCGATGAGCGACTGGCAATGCTCGACCGCGGCGGCGAAGTTGTCGAAACGCTCGGCGAGCGGCGTGACGGGCAAGCCCCAGCCATGGGCCAGTTCAAGGAACTCCATGTGCGACGTCGCCGCGAGGCCTTCGGCGACGCCGACGCCGTGGCAGAAGAAACGCAGGCGGCGTTTGCGGGAAAGCTGCGGGTCGAGCAGCTTGAGTCCGCCGGCGGCCGTGTTGCGCGTGTTGGCGAAGAGCTCCAGTCCGTCGGCTTGTCGCTGGGCATTGAGCTCCGCGAGGTCGCGGTTGGTCATATAGACTTCGCCGCGGATTTCGACGAGCGGGGGGACGGCGTCGCCGAGGAGTCGCGGCGGGACGCTGCGCATCTCGCGGAGGTTGTGCGTGACGTCGTCGCCGGTGACGCCGTCGCCGCGGGTGGCGCCTCGCTCCAGCTCGCCGTCTTTGTACGTGAGCGACACGGCGACGCCGTCGATCTTCAGCTCAACGACCCAGGCGATCTCTTCGCCGGGGAGGAGTTTTGCCGTGCGGGCGCCAAACGCTTGCAGCTCTTCGATGCTGTAGGTGTTGTCCATCGACAGCATCGCCGCGCGATGCCGGACGGGCTGGAGGCTGTCGACGGGCTCGCCGCCGACGCGCTGCGTGGGGCTATCGGGCGTCGCGAGCTCGGGATGGGCGGCTTCCAGGTCCTTGAGCCGCTGCATCAGGCGGTCGTACTCGAGATCGCTGATCGTCGGGGCGGCGTCGACGTAGTAGCGGCGGTCGTGCGCGCGGATTTCCTCGCGCAGGCGCTCGATTTTTTCCCTCGCATCGTCGTCCATTTAGGATTTCACCACAGAGGACGCAGAGAGCACAGAGAAGACCTAAGTACTATTGGCAATCGGAATACATTTCCTTGAATTGCCTCCGTGTCCTTTGTGCCCTCTGTGGTTAATGTCCGGCTAAATCGCAACTGCGGCAACGATTTACTTCGCCGCGGGTTCGAGGCCGCATTCGGGGACGACGGTGACCGTCTTGCCGGTGGCCGAGTTGGGGATGAGGCACAGCATGCGGAAGCGGCCGCTGCCGGTGTTGCGGAATTGGTGGACGTCGTCCGGGGCGATGAACACCACGTCGCCCGGCCGCAGTGGGCGCTGCTGGTCGCCGTCGACGATGGCGCCCTCGCCTTCCAGCACGTAAATCTCGTGCTCGTAGGGGTGAAAGTGCAGCGGCGTGTGGCCGCCGGGGTCGAGCTCGAACTCGCGCATGGCGAAATTGGGGGCCTGGTCCTGTTCGCCGACAAGCCAACGGATGCGGCAACCGGCGGCGCCCTCCATGGCGACGGGAGCTTGGGGGACCTGTTCCGTGGGTTTGATGTGCATGGCGATGGTCTTTCACGATGCGCGGAGCGACCCGCGGCGGGTATTCATGGCGTTAATTGGTCGGTCGGCCCGGGGCGATCCCACCAGCGGTCGGTGGCGATCGCGGCGACGGTCAGCACGCCCAGCGCGCCGAGTTCGATGAGGAGGGCTTCGTCGCCGCTTGCCCGCAACCATTGGAACAGCGGATGGCGGCGGTAGTTCGGCGCGTCGGACGGGGCTGACTTGACTGCTTGGAACGCCATCAGGCCATAGGCGAACGCGGTGACGACGAACGCGACGCCCATGGGGACGAGCAGGATGTAGAACGGGTTGCGGCGTTTGCGAATTGGCATGATTTATCGTTCGTCGTCTGAAATCTCGCCGACCATGTCGGCAAAGTTCCGTGCCCCGTGAAACGCACGCAAAAGCCGAATGCCGTCGTCGAGCGGACGATACACCAAGACATAGTTGCCAACGGAAAATCGACGCAAGCCCGGCGCCACGTGTTCAATCGATTCACCAATCCTCGGGTGCGAAGCCAGCGTTTCGAGCGTCGCTTCCAATCTTGCCAGCAGACCGTTCGCGGCCGTCATGTTCCGCTCCGCGACATACACCCAAATCTGCAGCAGATCCACTTCGGCCCGCGGCGTGCGCTCGAAGCGACTCATGATTGTGCGGGCGCCTTTCGCTCAGCAAGAATTTTGAGTCCTAGGCTGCGGATGGCGTTGAAGTCGAGCGGAGCAGACTCACCGCGAGCCTCTTCCTCAAGCGCCGACTGCAGCGCGCGACGCAATTCATCATCGCTCATCGACGGGACGGGCGGCTCCTCAATCAGCACATAGACTTTCTGTGTTTCGCCGTCCAACAGATGCAGCGGCTCGCTGCCCTTGGAGAGGAGGATCGGGCGCAACTCGGCGGGCAACGGGGTATAGGTGGTTTCCATGAGGGCAATTATATCACGTTGGCGGTGGCGTTGACCAACCGAAACCCGGCGCCGCGCGGGTGGCGGCGGCGGCGGGGGCCGTGGTAAATTGACGGGTTTGTGCGCCCGCTCCTAACGCTCGCTGGGTGAGTCCACGCCGTGTCCCACAATGGTTCGCCGCCGATGATCCGCTTGCGCGGAGTGGCTGTGCACAATCTGAAGCACGTGGATCTCGATCTGCCGCTGCGGCAGTGGATCGCGTTCTGCGGCGTCTCGGGCAGCGGTAAGACAAGCCTGGCGCTTGACACGTTGTATGCCGAGGGACAACGGCGGTACATCGAAAGCTTCTCGACGTACACGCGGCAGTTTCTCGAGCAGCTCGACAAGCCCGCGGCAGAGAGCATCGAGGGCATTCCGCCGTCGGTCGCGGTGACGCGGAAGAATGTCAGCCGATCAAGCCGGGCGACCGTCGGCAGCGCCACGCAGGTGAACGAGCACCTCGAATTGCTCTTTGCGCGCGTGGGCGAGGTGGTCTGCTACCAATGCGGCCAGCGCGTGGAGCGCGACTCGGCGGAATCGGCCGCGGACGAGTTGCTGCAGCTTGCAGCGGGGACGCGGCTGATGCTGGGGTTCGCGTCGGTGCGCGGGGAGGAGCGAACGGCGGCGGAGTGGATCGCCGATCTGGCGGCGCTGGGATACCGGCGGTGCGTGCTTGGGGAGCGAACCGAGGAAATCTCGTCCGCGCTGGCGGAACGCCTCGGCGACGCGAAGGAGCTCGAGGTCATCGTGGATCGGATCTCGGTGCAGCCGGATTCAGCGTCGCGGCTGCGGGATTCGCTGGAGACCGCGCTGGAAGCCGGGCGCGGGGCGGCGATTGCGTATGTCGAGACGCCGTCCGCGGGCGTTTCGCTCGACGGCCGCCCGTGGCAACGCCGCGTTTACAGCCGACGCTTGCGGTGCGAGACCTGCGGGATCCAGTATCCCGACGTCGAGCCGCGACTCTTGAACTACAACAACCCGCTGGGCGCCTGCCCGGCGTGCGAGGGCTTCGGCAATGTGATCGACGTCGACATGGCCCGCGTGGTGCCAGACGCCGAGAAGTCGATTCGCGAGGGCGCCATCGCCCCGTGGAACACGCCGGCCTACGCCCACGAGCGGGATGAACTGGTCGCCCTGGCCGGCGACTTTGGAGTCCCGGTCGACGCGCCGTTTCGCGAGTTGACGCCCGAGCACTTGCGGCTCATCCGCGAAGGCGTACCGGAGCGCACGTTTGGCGGGCTGGTCGGTTTCTTCAACTGGCTGGAGCGGCGGAAGTACAAGATGCACATCCGCGTGTTTCTCAGCCGATGGCGGAGTTACTACCCGTGCGCGGCGTGCGGCGGCGCTCGGCTGAAGCCCGAGGCGTTGGCCGTGCGGATCGCCGGGCGAAACATCGCAGACGTCTCCGCGCTGGAGGTTCGGGACGCGCTCGCGTGGCTGCGCGACGTGGAGCTCTCGTCGTGGCAGCGCCAGGTGGGCGCGCTGCTCGTCGACCAGGTGGCTGCCCGGCTGGCATATCTCGACGGCGTCGGCGTTGGCCACCTTGCGGTCGACCGCCCGTTGCGGACACTCAGCGGCGGCGAGGCGCAGCGCGTGGCGCTCACATCCGCGCTGGGCTCGAACTTAACGGGCATGCTCTACGTGCTCGACGAACCGTCGGCCGGCTTGCATCCGGCGGACCTGCCACGGCTGATCGACGCGGTAAGGCGTCTGCAGCAGCGGGGCAATACGGTGGCGGTGGTCGAGCACGAGCCGTCGCTGATCACCGCAGCCGACCAGGTCGTGGAGATGGGCCCCGGCGCCGGGGAGTTCGGCGGCAAGGTCGTGTTTCAGGGCACGCCGGTCGAAATGCTCGATCACCCCGAAAGCCGCACGGGCGACTGGATCGCTGGGCGGCGCTCTCTCGGCGACAAGCGGCAGCGCCGCGAGCCGAGCCACGGCTGGATTCGGCTCGTGGGGGCCTGCGGACACAACCTGCAGAACGTAACCGTCGAGTTTCCGCTCGGCGTGATGTGCCTCGTGACCGGCGTGAGCGGCGCCGGCAAGAGCACGCTCGTGCAGCAGACGCTCTACCCGGCGATTGCCGCGCGGCTGCACATCGAAGCGGAGAAGCCGGCGGAGTTCGCCGACGTGCTCGGCGTCGGGCAGATCGAGGATGTGATGCTGGTCGACCAAAGCCCGATCGGCCGCACGCCGCGGTCGAACCCCGTCACTTATGTGAAGGCGTTCGACCCCATCCGGGCGCTGTTCGCCGACTCGACCGAAGCGAAGGCCCGCTCGTTTCGCGCCGGGCACTTCAGCTTCAACGCTGCGGAAGGCCGCTGCGAGGCGTGCGAGGGCGAGGGATTCCAGCGAGTCGACATGCGGCTGATGGCCGACGTATACATGCGGTGCCCCGAGTGCCGCGGGGCCCGCTACCGCCGTGAAGTGCTGGAGGTGAAGTACCGCGGACTGAGCATCGCCGAGGTGCTCGACCTGTCGGTCCGCGAGGCGTTCAACTTCTTCCGCGGGCACAGAAAGATTCTCGCCCGGCTCAAGTGCCTGATCGACGTGGGCCTCGACTATCTGCGGCTGGGGCAGCCGGCTAACACGCTCTCCGGCGGCGAATCGCAGCGACTGAAGCTGGCCAACTACGTCTCGGCCGCCAAGCGCGGGCGGACGCTATTCATCCTCGACGAGCCGACGACGGGCCTGCACTTCTCCGACGTGATGCAGCTTGTCGACTGTTTTGATTCGCTGGTGGCGATGGGGCACTCGCTGATCGTGGTCGAGCACAACCTGCTGATGATGCAGGCGGCGGACTGGATTATCGACCTGGGGCCCGGGCCGGCGGAGGAAGGGGGCCGCGTCGTGGCGGAGGGGCCGCCGGAGAAGGTGGCGCTCAAGGGGGAGTCGGCGACGGGACGGTTTCTCGTCGCGTCGGGTAAGAATGCAGTCACGTAGGATAGCGTCCGGGCTGCCGGTCACGCATCATGGCGGATCCAACAATCATCAATCGATGGGCTCCGTCGGAGCGGTACTCATCCTACAAGACTTTGATTCGGTCCACGCAGAACTCTCCTCTCCCTACTGTTGCGAGGCCATGACATGCCATCTCTTCGAGTCGCCAAGGTCGTGACGCATTGGGTTGCAACGCTGGCGGCGGCGCTGCTCGTGGCGGCGTTGCCTGCGACATTCCTCCACGGCCAGGCCGCAGAGTCCGGCGGTCCGGAACGATTCGACGACCATCAGCACATGATGGATCAACTGGGGATCAAGCGTCTTCGGCCGGGGGCCAATCCCAACAATCAGAGCGCGTTCGACGAGGCGACGGCGAATCCTTACCGCGACAGCATGCCGGATGCGCTGGCGATGAACGACGGCACGAAGGTGACGCGAGCCGACCAGTGGCCGCAGCGTCGCGCGGAGATCCTGGAGCACTTCGAGCGCGAGGTGTACGGTCGCATTCCGCCGAACGTGCCCAAGGTCACGTGGCAGGTGACGTCGACCACTAACGGAGAGAGCGGCGGGGTTCCCACGATCACGCGAACTCTGGTCGGCCACGTGGACAACAGCGCGTATCCAGAAGTCACCGTGGACATTCAAGCGCAGTTCGCCGTGCCGGCCGAGGGGGACGAGCCGCGGCCGATCATGATCGAGTTCGGCGGCTTCGGAGGTCGCTTTCGGCCGCGGAGGGGCGGCGGCGTGTCGTGGACCGATCAGGCCATCGCCCACGGCTGGGGCTACGGCTCGATCAACCCCGGCAGCATCCAGCCGGACAACAACAATTTCCGCGCCGGCATCATCGGGCTGACGAACAAGGGTCAGCCGCGCAAGCCCGACGACTGGGGTGCGCTCCGCGCGTGGGGCTGGGGCGTCGGGCAGTTGATCGACTTCTTCGCAGCGCATCCGGAAATGAAGGTCGATCCCAACAAAGTCGGCATCGAAGGCGTGTCGCGCTACGGCAAGGCCGCGCTGGTGACGCAGGCGTTCGACCCGCGGGTGGCGGTCGCCTTCGTGGCCTCCTCGGGCGAGGGCGGCGCAAAGCTCCATCGCCACGTTTTTGGCGAGGCGCTCGAGAATCTCACTGGCGGGGGATACTACTGGATGGCCGGGAACTTCCTGAAGTACGGGGCCGCGGAGGCGAGTTTCGGCGCGAAGACCGCCGCCGACTTGCCGGTGGATTCGCACGAGCTCATCGCCCTGTGCGCTCCGCGGCCGTGCTTCATTAGCTACGGCATTGTCGAGCGCGGCGACCCGCCGTGGGTCGACGCGCGCGGCAGCTTCATGGCGGGCGTGCTAGCGGGGCCGGTCTACCGGCTGCTCGGCAAACAGGATCTTGGCACGCCGGGCGATTACCTCACCGACCCCATGCCGCCGGCGAATCAGCTGATCGGCGGCGAGTTGGCCTGGCGTCAGCACGACGGCGGCCATGAAGCCACGCCCAACTGGCCCACGTTTTTCGAATGGACGTCGCAGTACATTCCCGCGCCTCCACCGCCGCAAGCCGCGGCGGCGACGCCGTGATCCACTGCAATAGACCACGACGTTCCGAAAGCGGCAGTCGTCGGAGTGGACTACTGGTAGCCAAGAATCGTCCGATGAAACAGACCGCTACCGAAGCCCCGCCAATTCCTGCAGCAGACGCCAGTTTTCGAGGCGATCCTCGCGCCCGGCCATGAGCGTCGCGGACGGGTTGCCGTCCTTGTCGAAGTGCTTCACGAACCGCCCTTCGCTGCGGCAGAAGTCGATGAAGTCGACCGTCTCGCCCGTCTTCGGGTTCTTGAACCAGTCGTCTTTCACCGACGGGTTGCCTTGGAGCGAGAGGCGTTCCTTGATCCGGCCGCCGGCGCGGGGATCGTAAATCAGCAGTGGGAACGCCCGCGTGTCGACGGCGAGCCGGGCCTGGTTGCCCGCCATGTTGTCGGCGACGCCATGCTCGGGTTGGCAGGTCGTGTAGCAGCACACGATCGCCGGGCCGTCAAACTCCAGGGCGCCGAGCACCGACTTGTAAAAGTGGTTGGCGTGGTGGCACGTCGTCTGGGCGACGAACGTGCGCGGGTGCATCATGGCGATCTGGGCGATTTCCTTGCGGCGCTCCTGCTTGCCGTCGATCGCCTTGCCATGGATGCTCATCTTGGTGTTCTGGCCCATGTAGGTGCTCGTCGAGGCCTGGCCGCCGGTGTTTGAGTACACCTGCGTGTCGAGCACGAACACCTTGATGTTCATGCCCGAGGCCAGCATGCGGCTCAAGCTTTGGAAGCCGATGTCGAACATCGCCCCGTCGCCGCCGATGCACCACAGCGGGCGACTCTGCCAGCCCATCTGGTCCCAGCGGCTGCGTACGCCCATCGCGTCGGCCGGGGCGTTCTCGAAGAGCGAGTTGGTCCACGGCACGAGGTACGGGTTGTATGGGTACGTGGAGGTGTACACCGTGTTGCAGCCCGTGGCGGCGACGATGCCCCACTGGTCGCCGTACTTGGCGCCGGTGGCGGCGCACATCATTCGCAGGGCCGTGCCCTCGCCGCAGCCGGCGCAACTTCCGGCGCCGCCCACGTAGATGTGCGTCTGCTCCTTGAGCATCATGTCAATGAGCAGGTTGTCGTTGATGTAGCGGTTGTCGCTGGGGCCGAAGTTCTTGAAGTAGCGGTGGCTCTTGCGGATCGACTCCATGACCGGCTCGGTCTTGGGGATCATCTTGAGCGCCAGGTCGTCGCACACGGTCACGCATTCGGCGCAGCCCTTGCATTTGCTGGGGTCGATGAGGATCGCGAACCGCCCGCCCTCGAGGCCCTTTTTCTGCGGGCCGTCATAGTATTTGCGGGTCTTCGACCACTGATGCTCGAACATCTCGCGGTCGGCTTCGCTGTCGATCGTTTGCAGCTTTGCTTCCAGGTCGCTCTCGGCGATCACTTTGCCGAGGATGGCCGTGTCCGGGCACTGGGTGACGCAGTCCATGCAGCCCGTGCAGTTTTCGCGGATGTACTCGGGGATTTCGGGGGCCACGTAGCTGAAATCCCGCAACGTCGCCGTGCCCGCGGGGATGAGCGACCGGGCAACCGACAAATCCGCCGGTAGTTCATCCTCGCCCGTCCCCTCTTCGTAGCCGCGGATGATGCGCTCGTTGAAGTCGTGGACGTCGAGCACCGGCAGCGCGACGCCGAGGTACTCGCGATCGACCAGCGTGCCGTAGGAGTTGTTGTTGTGCGGATCGCGCTCGTTGGACTCGTTCATCGAGCGGGGAAGTTCGGTCGTTGACATGAGAACTCCGAAGAGATTAACCGCCAAGGACGCCAAGAGCGCCAAGGCGGAAGGGATGTGTACTCACCGCGAAAAATGGCGTGCAATGTTGAATTGACAGGATAACAGGATTGCCAGAATTCACAGGATCGAATGCAGCACTCATCTCTTATCCTGTCGATCCTGCAAATCGTGTTATCCTGTCCATTCAGTTCTACTCGCTTGGCGCTCTTGGCGTCCTTGGCAGTTCTCTTCGCTTATTTCGCGTGGCCATTCGCCACCGACTCCGCTTGGATGATCTCTTGCGGCACTTCCTGCATTTCGCCGTAGCCGCGTTTGACGCAGTTGAGGTTGTCCTGCACGACCTGGTCGCCGCGTTTGCCGAAGTATTTGCGGAGGGCCTTCTCGACGCCGGCGTACACCTGCTCGTCGTTCATGCCGCTCGTGCGGGCGTAGGGGGTCAGCTTGAGGAACGCCCCCAGCAGCACGATGCCTTGCATCCGCATTTCGAGGTCGGCTTCCGAAGCGATCTCGCGGGCGATCTTCACCATGTCGATGAAATACAGCCGCAAGTGCTTTCGTCGGATGGTTTGCTTATGCTCCAGCGGCACGCGCGCCCACACGTCCACCGGGCTCGTGTAGGGGCTTTGCATGAAGATCGCTCCGCCGTCGACCATGCCCTTTAGCGGGTTGCCGCTGAACATCGCATTCGTGTCGTTAAGCACCACCAGGTCGACGCGGGCTAACTCGCTGTGCGTGAAGATGTGCGAATCGGCGATCGTCAGGTAATACGTCGTTGGCAGGCCCTTCTTTTCCGAGCCGTACTTGGGATATGCCTGCACGTCCTTGCCGAACACCTGCCCACCGATCGTCGCGATGACCTTGTTGGTGGTCACCGAGCCGAACCCGCCGACCGAATGGCCGCGCATCGAGAAGGCGCCCGGCGGCCGCAAATCGGGATCATCCTCCACTTTGAGCGCCAGCGGATGATGGATGCCGACGCAGAAGTAATCCTGCCGGTCGTGGATCATGTTATCGAAGATGGCGGCGATGTCGCCGGGCGTCACGTCGCGGCTACCCAGGCCGCCGCAGCCCGAGTAAATCCGCGGAATGCGGTCGACCTTCTCGAGGCTGTTCTGGCCGATGAGCGCATCGCAGAACGCCGCCTTGACCTCGCGCGTGATGTGGTTGCCGGTCGTCGAGAGCGGATCGTCCATCCGCTCCAGCACGGAAAACGCCACGCAGTTCTTGAGCTCCCGTACGATGTGCTCGGCCGGGAAGGGGCGGAAGCAGTACAGGTTAAGGCACCCCGCCTTGATCCCCTTCTCGCGGAGGTAATCGACCGTCGTCTGGGCCGTCTCCATGAAGCAGCCCATGCCGACGATGACGTACTCGGCGTCGCTGCAGCGATACGGGTCGACGAAGTCGTAGCGCCGGCCGGTGTTCAGGTAGAACTCCTCGAACGCCTCGGTGAGCGCCGGCGCCACCTGGTCGTAGTACCACCGCTGGGCGATCTTGCCCTTCATGTACGAGTCCTGGTTCTGCACCACGCCCGACATGAGCGGGTTGGCCGGGTCCATCAAGTTCATCAGCTTGTCTTCGGGCTTGCCGATGAAGTCCTTCATGAACTCGAGCTCGGGCAGCCGGACGCTCTCGACGGTGTGCGTGGTGAGGAAGCCGTCCTGCGCATTGAGGAATGGCGTCTGGCTGGCCTCGGCGGCGCGGCGGGCGATGAGGCACAGGTCGCCGGCTTCCTGCGCGTTGCGGGCGAACAGCACGCCCCAGCCGACGTCGGCGACGCTCATGACGTCGTCGTGCCCGGCGTGGACGTTGAGGCCCTGACTGGTGAGCGCGCGGGCGCCGATGTTGAACACGACCGGCAGCCGCTTGCCGGCGATCGTGTAGAGCACCTCCTTCATCAGCACGAGGCCCTGCCCCGAGGTGAAGTTGGTCACGCGGCCGCCGGCCAGCGCGAAGCCTTCGCAGAACGTGGCGGAGGAGTGCTCGCTCTCCGGCTCGACGAACACGAGCTGGTCGCCCCACAGATTGGGCTGCCCGGCGGCCTGGGCCTGGTTGAAGCCCGTGGCCATCGTGGTGCTGGAGGTGATGGGAAACGCGCCGGAGCCCTGGCTGATGCGCGTCTCGACCCAGGCGATGGCCTCGGCCCCGTCGCACGTGGTCGGGATGCCGGGGTATTGAAACTTGGGTTCCCCGGCTTCAACCCTTGGAATGTCCGCCACCCGATCAATCGTTGCCATGCGGAACTACCCTCTCCGTAGTGAGGACCAGTCCGGTGTGAGGACTGGCATTCGCCGAACTTCTGGTGTGAAGCTCGCGATGCACGAAGAGCGGGCGGAGTCGGTACTTAACGCCCGCTCCACGTCGTCCGAATTAACGTGGGCTTGACTTTCGCCGTTCAGCCCCGAGTCGTCAGCCGCGTATCGAAAAGCGCGATCGACCACAGGGGACGAACCGCGAAAGCGACTTGCTTCGCGGCAGCCATCCACCGATTATGATGGCGGCGCCGCATCTGCAATCGTACCCCGATTGGGGAGTAACGCAACTAGGAAATCGCCTCCCGGCGCACCACCCACGCGCTCACGAGCCGTCCGCAACCCATGACAAGGCCGTCAGATGCGGCCGCGACGCACCGCCATGAAGACCATCGACCTGGTGTTGGAAGAGCTCGCGTTGTCGCTCGACGACTTGGCCGTTCGCTGCCAACTGCCCGTGGAGCGGGTGGAAGCGATCGTCGACGGCCGTTGGTTGCCCAGCCCGCAGGAGCGGCAGCGGATTGCTGACGCGCTGGGCATGCCCGCCGACGACATTAGTTGGGGGCATACCATGAATCCGCGCAATGTGCGGTATCACCGGTACGGACTCAAGGAGGACTTCGGAAGGGGGAATTGACCACCAAGACACAAAGGCGCGAAGAAGGAAGAAGAGGGCAGTGCGGTTGTCAGTCTGAAGTCCGCCGAAGAGTCTGGCCCAAAGGTGCTGCATGCCAGACCCTTCGGCAGACCTCAGGGTGACTACTGTTCTGCTCGTGGATTTCGTGCCTTTCGTGGTTCTTACTTGGCGCAAAAAAAACAGCCCCGACCAAGCTTGGTCGGGGCTGTGGGTGGTTTCGCGGTTGGACTGACTGGACTAGCCGCCAGCGCTGGTGAAGACCAAGCCCAGCCACTCTTGCACGGCGGGGGCAAACTTGACCACCAGCGGCGAGAAGACCACGCTCACCATCGCCATCAGCTTGATGAGGATGTTGAGGGCCGGGCCGCTGGTGTCCTTGCAGGGGTCGCCTACCGTGTCGCCGACGACGCCGGCTTTGTGGGCTTCAGAGCCCTTGCCGCCGTAGTTGCCGCGCTCGATGTGCTTCTTGGCGTTGTCCCAGGCGCCGCCGGCGTTGTTGAGCATCGTCGCCAGGACGAAGCCAGTTGTCAGGCCGCCCGCCAGAAGGCCCATCACGCCGGGCACGCCGAGCACCAAGCCGGTGGCCACTGGCACGATGATCGCCAAGAGCGACGGCACGATCATCTCGCGTTGGGCGCCGGCGGTCGAAATTGCCACGCAGCGCGCATAATCCGGCTTGCCCGTGCCTTCCATGATGCCGGGGATCTCTTTGAACTGCCGCCGCACTTCGTTGACCATCGACCCTGCGGCGCGGCCTACGGCCTTCATTGTCATGGCGCAGAACACAAACGCCATCATGCCGCCGATGAACAAGCCGCAGAGCAGCAGCGGGTTCATGATGTCGAGTTGGTAGGCTTGGACGAAGTCGGAGATTTTCGCCTGGGCGACGTAAACGATGTCCTCGGCCTGGCCGATCTCGGGGTCGCGGGTGAATTTCACGGAGCCGATTTGGTAGACGCCGCTTTCGGCCTCGGTGGCCAGCTTGCCGACCCAGATTTTGATCTCCTCGATGTACGCCGCGAGCAGGGCCATCGCGGTGAGCGCGGCCGAGCCGATGGCAAAGCCCTTGCCGGTGGCGGCGGTCGTGTTGCCAAGCGAGTCAAGGGCGTCGGTGCGCTCCCGCACCTCGGGGGCCAAATGAGCCATTTCGGCGTTGCCGCCAGCGTTGTCGGCGATCGGGCCGTAGGCGTCCGTGGCCAGCGTGATGCCGAGCGTTGCCAGCATGCCCACGGCGGCGAAGCCGACGCCGTACAGGCCCATGTTGATGTCGCTGAATCCGCCGGAGAAGCCGAACGCACACAAGATGCCAATGACGATGGTGATGACCGGCACGCCCGCCGAGTACATGCCGGTGGCCAGCCCGTCGATAATTGTCGTCGCCGGACCCATTTGGGCCTGCTTGGCGATGCCCTTGGTCGGACTGTACTCGTCCGACGTGTAGTACTCGGTTGATTGGCCGATCACGACGCCGGAGACGAGTCCGGCGATCACCGCCCCGACGATCCCCCAATCCAACCCCAACGGCGAGTACACCAGTCCCATCAGGGCGAACACGATGAGCGCCGAGCTGCCGAGCGTGCCGATGAGCAGGGCCTTGAGCAGATTCTTCTGCGTGGCGCCTTCCTCGGTGCGAACCATGAAGATGCCCACGATCGACAGCAACGTGCCGATGCCGGCGACAATCATGGGCGCGGTCACGAGATTGATGGCCTGCGCGAGGGCCGCGGTCACGTCGATGTCGGGATTGGTCGTCGCTTCGGCCACCTTATGGGCGCCCACGGCAGCGCCGAGGGCGGCGGTCGCCAGGATCGAGCCGCAATAGGATTCGTAGAGGTCGGCGCCCATGCCGGCGACGTCGCCGACGTTGTCGCCCACGTTGTCGGCAATGGTCGCTGGGTTGCGGGGGTCGTCCTCGGGGATGCCGGCTTCG